>CAZFMN010000030.1:0-8928 GCA_964520075.1 uncultured Halobacteriales archaeon
ACCGGTGGTGTTATTCACCGGGTGGTCGTTGTGGGGGTATGGACCAGCTCAGGTACGAGCGCGAGGGCGAGCGCGCGGTGGTGACCCTCGACAACCCCGAGAACAGGAACGCGCTGAGCATCGAGATGGCCCGCGACATCCGGGACGCGATGGCGGACGTGGCCGAGAGCGACGCCCGGTGTGTCGTTCTCCAGGGGACCGACGGCGCCTTCTGTGCCGGCGGGGATATCGAGTCGATGATGCAGGCCGTCTCCACCGACGCCGACCTGGACACACTCGTCGAGGAGGTCGGTGGACCGGTGAACAGGACCGTCCAGGACGTCTACGAGTGTCCGGTCCCGACAGTGGCGAAGGTCGACGGACCCGCCTACGGTGCGGGTGCGTCGCTGGCGGTGGCGTGTGACATGGTGGTCGCGAGCGAGCGCGCGACGTTCAGCTTCGGCTTCCAGCAGATCGGTCTCTCGGTCGACTCCGGCACCTCGTACCTGTTGCCGCGCATCGTCGGGGAGAACACCGCGAAGCGACTCGTGCTCGTCGACGAGGCCGTCGACGCCGCGGAGGCGCTCGAACTGGGGCTCGCGCAGGCGGTGTACCCGACCGCCGAGTTCGACGACCGCGCCGAGGAACTCATCGAACCGATCGCCACCGGCCCGACCGTTGCGCTGTCGAACTCGCTCTCGCTGATCGAGAGCGGACTCGACCGGACAATCGACGAGGCGATCAACCACGAGATAGCGTCGCTGAAGGAGATATTCGAGACACGGGACTTTGCCGAGGGTGTGAGCGCGTTCGTGACCGACCGCGACCCGGAGTTCCAGGGGGAGTGAGCGCGGCCCCGGACCCGACAGGGGTGCCGGACCGAGGGCGACCCTGCCGGTGGGATGGTAACCGCGGGGTGTCGCGACGGCGGGTCTCAGAACGGGACGAGCGCGCGCAGTCGGCCGAGGACGCCGCCGCCGGACTCGCGTTCGTCCTCGAACACCGGGTGGAGCGCGTTCAGCAGTTCCTGTCTGGTGTCGAACGACTCGCGGTCACACCGGGCGAGCGCCTCCCGGAGCGCCATCTCGTGACCCGCGGGGTCGACCGCGACCGCCACGTCGCCGTGGGTCTCGGCGAGACTGGTTGCGGTGACCGGGAACGAGAGCTCCCACTCCTCGACACGTGCGTCCAGCGCCGCGATCCCGAACTCCATTATATCCGGTTCGTCGTCGGCATCGTTCGGGGGTGGTCGTGCCGCCATCGTGAGAGTGTGAGATTCCCAGCGTGAAAACAGTACTGTCCTACTCCCCGGCGAACATCCACCGCTGGAGGAGAAACGCCATCCACGCCAGCGAGACGACACGGGCCATCAGGACGAACACGACTCGGGACGGCTCGACCGGATAGACGAGAAACGCCAGTCCGAACAGGGCGAGACAGGTGACCAGTGCCCCGGCGTCGTACGGGTCGAGCGGTGAACGGTACACGCCGGCGGGTGGGTCTGGCCCGGACAACCGCGTGGCGTCTGCGCGCCGTCTGCCCACTGGTCGGTGAGTCCAGTGTCGTCTGCTCACTGGCCGGTGAGTTCAGCGCCGTCTGCTCACTGGCCGTGTCTCGTCCCCGTCTCACCGCACGTCTTGGAACGCGTACTCGACGGCCTTGTTGAGCGTGGGGTGTGCGTGGATGGTGCCGGCGATATCCTCGACAGTACCGCTCGCGCTGCGCATCGCCACCACCACCTCGTGGAGCAGCACGGAGGCCTCGTGACCGAAGATGTGACAGCCGAGAATCTCGCCGTCGGGGGCGGCCAGCAGCTTCACGAACCCGTTGTCGAGTTTCTTCGCCCGGCCCATCGGTGTCTCCGGGATCGACTGTCTGCCCACGGTGTACTCGCGGTCTGCCTGCTCGAGTTCGTCCTCGGTGGCACCGACGCCGGCGATCTGTGGTTCGGTGAAGATGGCGTGTGGCATCGCCGTGTAGTCGACCGGCGCGGGGTCGTCCTCGACGATGGTCCGGACGAGACGGTCGGTCTCGTAGTCGCCCGAGTGTTTGAACATGTGGTTGCCGGCGATATCGCCGAGCGCCCAGACGTCCTCGGCGGTGGTGCCGAGATACTCGTCGGTCTCGACGAACCCACGCCCGTCGGTCTCGATACCCGTCCCCTCGATGCCGAGGCTGTCGGTGTTCGGGCGACGGCCGACGGCGACCAGCAGTTCCGACCCGGAGACGGTGACGGTTTCGCCGTCCTGGCGCTCGGCGTGGACCGCCACCGACCCGTCCGGGGTCCCCTCGACACTCGTCGCCCGGGAGCCCGTGAACACGTCGTGGCGCTCCCGTGCGACCCCGGTGAACGCCTCGGCAACCTCGGGGTCCTCGCGTGGCACCAGTTGCTCCTCCATCTCGACGATCGCGACGTCGGTACCGAGTGACTCGAAGAAGTAGCCCATCTCGACCGCGATGTAGCCGCCGCCGAGCACGACCAGACTGTCGGGCTGTTCGCGCAGGTACAGTGCGTCTCTGCTCGTGAGGAAATCGACCGACTCCAACCCGTCGACCGGCGGGACGAGCGGCCGACTGCCGGCGGCGAGGACGACCCGCTCACCGCGCACGCGCTCATCGTCCACCACGACCGTCCGGTCGTCGACGAACTCGGCCTCGGCGCTGTAGAGGGTCAGGTTCGACTTCTCGCGGTAGCGACGCTCCATGTCCGCCGCGATACCGGAGAGGGTCTCGTCCATCTCGTCGATGATGGCGGCAAAGTCGCCACCGTCCAGAGAGGCGTCGAGGTGGAACTGGCCGGCCTCGCGCACCCCGTTCGCGGCGTTTGCGGCCTGGATGACCATCTTCGAGGGGTTGCAGCCGCGGTTGAGGCAGGTCCCCCCGAGCGGCCCCTTCTCGACGAGTGCCGTCTCCATACCGGCGTCTGCCGCCGCGGCCGCGACGTTGTTCCCGGTGCCGCCGCCGACCACGAGCAGGTCGTACTCGTCGGTCATCCGCTCTGTCCCCGCTCTGTCCGTGTCTCTCCTCGTTCTGGTGCCCGTCTGCCGGTGGCTCTGTGCCCGTTCATACACACCGAACGCTCTCCCGACGTTTCAATCCGTCTCAGGACTGTGCCGGTGCTGCCCGTTCCCGGTAGATATATACACGGGTCTGTCATCGCTCGATCTGTTTGCCGTAGACGACACCCAGCGCCAGCCCGTAGGCCGCGTACGCGAGACCGGCGACAGGAACCGACACGGCGGCGTCGGTGGCGGCAAGCGGGACGAGCACCACCAGCCAGACGACGAGACCGAACTGCAGCCCTGTCGCCCCCGTGACGACGACGGTGATGCCGAACCGCTCGAGCAACGGCTGGAGCAGGTTGGCGGCGGTCTGTGAGCGCCGCGTCACCGCCATGATGCGGGTCAGATACCAGTCGGTTGCGAGTTCCATCACAGCCGCGTAGCACAGCCCCAGCACGGCCGCGTGAGCGAGATGCACCGCCCAGTCGGCCGCGGTTCCGGTCAGCCCGTAGACGGCGGCCTGTGCCCCGAGCACCTCGCCCGGGCCGACCTGGAGCAGGACACCGGCGAGGACACCGCCGACCAGCCCCCCGACTGTGCCACCGACGAACGTCTCGCGTGAAAGCATCGACTGTGACTCGCGTCTACCCCCACAGTAGCTTAACTGTTGCTATACTACCGGTGTCTGGCGGAACCGCCATCCGGTGGCGTTTATACTGTCCAGCCCCTACGCACCCACATGCAGTGGAAAGCCGACTGGAGCCTGCGCGGACGGATGCTCCTGACCATGGTGTTGCTCGGGGTGCTCTACGTGGTGTTCACGGCCGTTCTCTGGACGGTCTCACAGAGCATCATCCTGGTAGCCGCCCTGTTCGGGGTGTTCTCGCTCGTGCAGTTCCTGTACAGCGACAAACTCGCCCTCCGGAGTCTGGGCGCGAGCGAGGTCGACCCCTCGGAGTATCCGGGGCTCCACCAGACCGTCGAGCGCCTCGCCCAGCAGGCCGACCTGCCGAAACCGACTGTCGCGGTAGCGGAGTCGAACACACCGAACGCGTTCGCGACCGGACGCTCACAGGACTCCGCAACGGTCTGTGTCACGACGGGGCTGCTCAACACGCTCGATAGTGACGAACTCGAGGGTGTGCTCGCACACGAACTCGCACACGTGAAAAACCGCGACGTCATCGTGATGACCATCGCCTCGTTTCTCTCGACGATCGCGTTCCTGATCGTGCGCTGGGGCTGGCTGTTCAGCGGCGGCGGCGGCGACGGCGGCGACAGAGGGGGTGGTGTCGGCATCTTCGGTGCCATCCTGGTCTCGCTCGTCGTCTGGGTGGTGTCGTTCCTGCTCATCCGGGCGCTCTCGCGGTACCGGGAGTACGCCGCCGACCGCGGCGCGGCGGTCATCACGGGTGACCCCGCCGCCCTCGCGTCGGCACTCGAGAGCATCGACTCGGACATGCAGGCCACGCCCAGCGAGGACCTCCGCGACCAGGCCGAGATGAACGCCTTCTTTATAATCCCGATAGACAAGGGGTTCATCGGCCGCATCGCGAGCACGCACCCCTCGACCGAGAAGCGCATCGAGAAACTGCGCGACCTGCAGCGCGAACTCGAGACCTGAGATGTTCGAGACACTCAAACAGCTACTCGGTGTCGGTGCCGAGAGCGCCGCCACGCGGGAAGCGGACCCGGAGGACCTGTTCGGGATGAGCACCGCCTACCTGACGATGGAGGCCGACCTCGGCTTCGCGCCGACGGGCGACGCGGCGCTGTGTTTCGCCTCGGTCGACAGCACCGATTTCAACGACGTGATCACCGACGTCGAGGCCATCCTCGAGACGGGTGAGGACACCGGGACCGTCGCACAGATCCGCGAGGACGACTACGGCTACCAGTGGGTCGTGGTCGAGGCACAGGATTTCGAGGACCTGGTGACGACCGTCCACTTTGCATCCGACACGCTCATCGAGGGGCAGTTCGGCTCGCGGCTGCTCGCGGCCGTGTTCTCGTTCGAGGCGACCGACCGCGCGAGCGCAGACACCGGGCAGTCCGCGTACTGGGTGTACTCGTTCAGACGGGGTTCGTTCTACCCGTTCGCGCCGGTCTCGACCAGCGAGCGCGACAGCAGTGTCGAGTTCACCCTCGAGAGTGTGCTCGACGGTGAACTCGCAGTCGAGGAGGACCAGGAGTACTGGTACGCACTCTGGCCCGACCGCCCGGGGACCCACCCCTGGGAGTAACCGGCTGCCGGACCCGTCAGGACCGGGTCTCGACGTACGCGAACGCCACCCCGGCACGCTCCGCCGTGCGCTGGTCGCGCTCGCTGTCACCGACGAACAGCACCCGGTCGGGTGTCGCCGAGAGGTCGTCCACGACCGAGAGCAACGGTCCGGGGTCGGGCTTGTACGTCTCGACCGTGTCCCGCCCGACGACGGCATCGACGTGAGTGGCGAGGCCGTGTCGTCGCAGTGCGAGCCGGCAGGCGGCCTCCGAGTTGAGCGAGCAGACACCCACGGGAACCCCGCGCGGCAGTTCCGCTGCCGTCGGGAGTCGGTCGGCGGTTAGTGCCCCGCGACACTCGTGTTCGGCGATAACTGGTTCGACGATATCGGCGAACCCCTCGCTGTAGGCCCGGTCGAGTAGCTCCCAGAGGCTCTCCCCGGCCGAGAGACCCGCCTCGCGCACCGCGGCGACGGTGTCACGGCGAACCGCCGACCAGTCGACGGCCAGACGCACGAGCGTGCCGTCGAGGTCGTACACCACCGCGTCGTGTTCGGCTGTCACAGGTACAACAGGTACAGACAGAGCGTGCGTTGCACCGCTGTTCAGCGCTCGTCGACGAGCTCGATACCGAGAAACTCCTCGACAGCGGCGACGACACTGCCGCCGACACCGGCCTGGATGGCCCGCCCCTGTTCGAGCGCGAGCAGGTCGCTCTCGTCGGTTTCGAGCTCCTCGGCGAGTTCGGCCAGCTGGTAGCCGGCCTGCTGGCGTGCCTCGGTGAGCTGGTCGTCGTAGTCGGAGACGAGGTAGGGGAGCTGGTCGTCCTCGTAGTCGGCACCGCCCTCCTCCCAGTGTGTGGAGTCGCCTCCGGCGGCGCCGAACATGCGAGCGGTGTTCTGGGCCGCCGTGCGTTTGCGCTCGGTCTCGTCCCTGTCCGAGTCGGTCTGGTCCTGTTTCGCGGTGTCGTCGTGCTGTGCGCAGTCGTCACAGACCTCTATCTGTGCCCCCGCGATGTTCACCGACTGTGTCTCGACACCCGAGGCACCACAGAGCTCACAGCTGTCCCCGGAGTCGAGCCCACCGCCAGTCGAATATTTCGCCATACCCGAGATACGGTAACCGGACACTTAATCTCTCGCCTGTTGCGAGACGCCCGTGCCACGAACCCCTGGAGCAGGCGACCAGCGGTCCACCGTCGGGACACGCGGTGCCGGCCACGGCACGCTGTCGAAAAACAGATACCCTGCCACACAGAACGGGGAGGTATGTCGGACACGTCGACGGGGGATGTGGGCACCGGTCGTGCGGCGTCGTGCCGGGATGTTGCGCGGACGGAGGGAGCGCAGACGAGCGACACGCTCGGCCGCCGTCAGCTCCTGCGGGCAGCTGCCGGGGGTGTACCAGTTCTGACAGCCGTCCGTGGGGTACCGGTCACGCGGGCACAGGACGCGGGGACCGTGTTCGGCATCGTGACCAACCTGGTGGGGGACCCGGTCGAGGATGCGAGCGTGCGGCTGTTCGACGGCGCAACCGAGGTCGGGAGCACACAGACCAGCGACGACGGCCAGTACAGCCTCGTCGCCGACCCCGGCACGTACGAACTCGTCGTCGAGAGAGACCAGTTCGGGACGGTCAGCGAGACGGTCACCATCGAGTCCGGAGAGCAGACGAAGGTCGATGTCACGCTCGGGCCGCCAGAGCCCGGCGCGGTCGTCGGCACCGTCGTCGACGAGTCCGGCGGTCTCGTGGTCGGGGCGGCGGTGACACTGCTCGACGGTGACACCGAGGTCGCCGTCACGGAGACAGACGAGAACGGTCAGTACGCACTCCCCGCCGACACCGGCACCTACGCCCTCGAGGTGCGCCAGACCGGGTTCAAGCCGGTCACACAGACGGTCACGGTCATCTCCGGTGAGGCGTCGGTGCTGAACGCCGTGCTGTCGTTCGGTCCACCGTCGCTCCCGGGGGTCGAGGACCCACCGCGGGACCTCGACGGAGACGGTCTGTTCGAGGATATCGACGGTGACGGCACGCTCACTATCTTCGACGTGCAGATATTCTTCACCAACTTCGGGGCTCCGGTCGTCCAGAACAACCCGGCCGCGTTCAACTTCAGCGGTACCGACCCGACCACCGTCAGTATCTTCGACGTGCAGGCGCTGTTCGACCTGCTGAACGAGTAGCGCTCGGCGTCCGGGGACGGGTCAGTTCCGGAAGAACCGGCCGTGGAATCCGAACGGTTCCGCGTGTGGGAGCGGGGCACGAGCGAGCAGTTCGAGCGTCGCGGCGTCGAACACGAGTATCGAGGTCCGCTCGCGTGCCGTATCGAGCGCCGTCGCCAGCACGACACCGTCGTCCTCGGCGTCACCCCCGGGCCGCTGGACCGGGAGCGGTTCCTCGACGTAGGTCGACTGCTCCCACCACTCGCGGGCGATTCCGGTCTCACAGTCTATCTTCACGAGTCCGCTCGCCCGGGTGCGGTCGGTGGCCTGTCCGTAGGCGTAGCGGTGTCGCCGCCCGGTGCAGGCCCGCGGCACGCGCGGGAACTCGACCCCACCGTCGTACAGCCGCGATTTCCGGACCGTCCCAGTCCCGGGTTCGATCCGGTACCGGACGAGGTTCCCCTCCGGGATATCCGGGAACCCCTGGCCCTGCCTGTCGAGTTCCGACATCGACATCGCGTGGATGACACGGTCGTCGGGAAACTCGATGAGGTCGAGCACGACGGTGCCGTCGTCGGTGTAGGCGTTGACGTGGTGGAAGACGAAGACGGGGTCGACGGTCGGTTCGGCGACGAGTTCACCCGTGTCGCGGTCGACGACGAGCACCCGCGTCCGCTCGTCGGGCCGCCAGTCGAGCATCTCGACCGGACCCTGCGAGAACGGGCTGAGCGCCTGCAGCAGCGACAGCACCAGCGGCGGCTCCACGATGACGACGTGCTCGTCGGTGACACTGCAGTCGTGGATGTAGGCCGGTCCGCGCGCCTCGAGTGAGGCGATCCGGTCGCGCTCGCGGCTCCCCGTCGGCACCCGGTAGACGTGGTACCGCGGGGTCAGGCCGAACTGCGTGCTGAACCCCACCAGTTCGTTCCGGTGCGGGTCGTCGACGAGGTGAGCGACGGTGACCTGCTCCGGCAGGTCGTCGGCGAAGCTGAACTCGCCGCGGGTGGCGAGTGTCTCCGGGTCGAACGACACCCGGCGCGGCACCTCGGTGAACGCGACGTACTCGCCGTCGACCCGGGCGACGTGGACGTTCGCGTTGTCGGTCGGCTCCGGCGGCCCGAACGACCCCGCCACACTGCGGAGTCGCTTCCAGCGGCTCTGGGCGTCGGCCCCGAACTGACCGGTGAGCCGGCCCGACTCCGCGTCCTCGTAGGTCTTCGTCCGGAGGAACCTGTTCGAGTAGCTGACCGCCCCGTCCTCGAAGGCGTACCGGCGGAGCATCGCCAGTCCGTCGAACCAGTGGTCGACCTGCTCACCACCCGCCTCGAACCGTCCAGGACCGTTCCGGACCAGCGTCCCCGAGAGCCACCCCGGAATCGTCCCCTCGACCGCTGGAGTGTAGTCGCTGCACTCCTCCGCCAGCGAGCGAAACCCCGGTCCCCTCTGTGTCACAGTCCGGTTTTGACTGGTGCCAATATAACCTGTGTGGATTCTCCCGCCCTCTGTGGCCGTCCAGCCCCACCGGACCGTGCCGTCTCTCACCCGTGGATGCCAGACCG
>CAZFMN010000030.1:9028-28124 GCA_964520075.1 uncultured Halobacteriales archaeon
GACGACCCGCCCCGCCGGACCGCCCGACCCGCCCGCCGGACCGCCCCCGTCGGTGGACAGACTGTGGTGGGTGCCACCACGGGGACCAGTTTAAGCCGGTGGCAGCCCTCGACAGTCGTATGGACACGAGTGACCGGTTCAGTGTCGCGGGTCGGACAGCGGTCGTCACCGGCGCATCGAGCGGCATCGGACGGGAGATCGCGGAGCAGTTCGCCGCCGACGGCGCGGACGTCGTCGTCTGCTCGCGCGAACAGGGCAACGTCGACCCCGTCGCCGAGGAAATCGCGGAGAGCGACCGGCCGGGCGAGGCCCTCGCCGTCGAGTGTGACGTCACCGACCGCGAGGCCGTCGAGGCGCTCGTCGCGGCCACCGTCGAACGGTTCGGCGGTCTCGACACGCTCGTCAACAACGCCGGGGCGAGTTTCATGGCCTCGTTCGACAGCATCAGCGAGAACGGCTGGAAGACAATCGTCGACATCAACCTCCACGGCACCTACCAGTGTACGCAGGCCGCCGGCGACCACCTCGCCGACGGCGGCGGGACGGTCATCAACCTCGCCAGCGTCGCCGGCCAGCAGGGTGCCCCCTACATGAGCCACTACGCCGCCGCGAAGGCCGGTGTCATCAACCTGACGACCACACTCGCACACGAGTGGGCTGGTGACGGTGTCCGGATAAACTGCATCGCGCCGGGGTTCGTCGCCACACCCGGCGTCGAGTCACAGATGGGTATCAGCGCCGGCGACGTCGACCGGTCGACAGTCGAGCGTCGGATGGGTCTGAGCGAGGAGGTCGCCGACATCGCGCGGTTTCTCGCCAGCCCCGCCTCCTCGTACATCGTCGGCGAGACTGTCACCGCCGCCGGCGTCCCCGACATACTTGAGTCCCCGGAAGTGTAGTGAACACGCTGCCGGGAGACCGGCGCTGTGGTCGGTCCGAGCCCACGCCGTTCAGACGAGTTCGGGGAAGCTCTCGTCGAAAAAGCCCTCGACGCCGTCGAGTTCGAGCACGAAGTTCGGGTCGAACGCGGAGGCGGGGGTGTGATAGCCCGTCGGGGCGTCGGGGTCGTCGAGACGGGCGGCGACGCTCGTGGCCGCGTCGACGGTCAGCGCGTACGTCTCCGGTGTGACCAGTCGCGAGGTGACCGTCTCCGCCTCGGTCTGTGCCTCGCCCCAGACGAACACCTGCTCGCGCTCGCGGGTCCGCTCGGAGGGGCCGCTGACGAACGTCCGTGCGAGTGTCTGTATACCCTCTCTCACCGGGTCGAGGTTCAGCAGGCCCCCGGCGTAGTTGCTCGCCCGCACGAACGGTTCGAGATGCGCGGGCAGGGCCATGTACACGTCGATGTTCGGGATACCGGTCGTGTAGTAGGCCGTCGAGACGTCCCCCCACGGTATGGTGACGGCGTTTCGCGGTCCGGCACCGAAGTCGATGGTCCGGGAGTCCGCGGCGAGTGGCACCGACTCGATGCGGCCGTCACGGCGGGCCTTTCCGCCGCTGCCGGCGTGTTCGAGCGCCGAGGCGAGTGTGCCACCGGAGACGTTCGTGTGTGCCTCGAACCCCAGGCGGAGGTGTGTCGCGTCCGGCAGGCGCTCGTGGAGATGCCCCGCCAGACAGTCCGTCGGCACCACGTCGAACCCCGCCCCGGGGAGCAGACAGACACCGGCCTGCTCGGCCTCGCGGTCGCGCTCCGCCAGCGCCTCGAAGACGGGGAACTCGCCGGTGATATCGGCGTAGTGTGTCTCCGTCTCCAGACACGCCTCCACGACCGGTCTGTACGTGTCGGCGAACGGGCCGGCGCAGTTCAGCACCACGTCGACGCCGTCGAGATTCCCGACGGCCTCCTCGGCCGGGAACACCCGTGACTCCACGTCGAGTTCGACGCCGAGTCCCCGTGTCTTGGTCCCGTTGCGACCCGCGACGGCGACGTCGAGACCCCGCTCGGCGGCCTCCCGCGCGATGAGTTCGCCCGTGTACCCGTAGGCACCGTATATCAGTATCATATCCGACCGGTCGAGCGGAGCGATAAAAACCCCGCCGAATTCAGGTGGACACACGTGGCTGCCGACGGACGCCACGACCCGGAATGGCCGAAGCACCCAAACCTGTGCCACCCCAACACAGGTCCGATGGACGGTATCTACGCACGCGAGTCGAGCTTTCTCGACAGGCACGTCCAGGTGGCGCTCGCACAGGGGCGACTCATCTCGGCATCGTTCCCGGCAGAGCCCGAGTCTGGGGCCGGACGCGAGCACGACCTGCTCGACCGGGTCGAGGCGTATCTCGCCGGTGACCCCGACGAGTTCGACGATGTCCGGGTCGCACTAACGGTGCCGACCGACCAGCGGCAGGTGCTCGAGACTGTCCAGACCGTCCCCTACGGTGAGACGGTGACCGTCGACCAGCTCGAACGGATGACGCCCGGTCTCGACCCGGACGGTGACCACACCTCCGAGATACGTCAGGCTGTTGCTGCCAACCCGGCCCCGCTTTTCATCCCGACCCACCGGGTGCGTGGCGCGGCCGGGAGCGCACCCGCCGGCGTCGCCGAGAAACTCCGCGCTGTCGAGGGGCTGTGAACCGCCGGCTCACCCGCTCACCACCACCAGTTCGGGGTTCCCCCGCTCGTCACGGAGGTCGGCCCCCGAGGGCGGAATAACCTCGATCTCGACTGTCCCCCGGCTCTGCCCGTCCCGGAACGCCGGTGTCACGCTCCCGTCCACGCCGGCGGTGGTGCCGATTCCGAGTGTCACCTCGTGTGAGTCCGACCCCGTCCGGAGCGCGACCGGCCCGCCCGCGAGCGGGAGTGACCCCTCCGTGACGAGCAACTGTGCGCCCTCGACGGGCTGGCCGTCCTCGGTGACGACCTCGAGTGTCACCGGCTCGTACCCACCACCCTCCGGCACGAGGAGTTCGTCACTCGCCTCGACGGTCACCTCGGTCGTGCCGGGGTCGTCGAACTCGGCGAGCATCCCCAGCATGATGCCGAGCGCGGCGACGCCGACGGTGACCGCGACGACCAGCCGTACCGGCAGCCCCTCGATACCGCGCTCGTCGGTGCGCAACGTCCGCATACGTCGGGTGGTCGCGCCCTCGAATATAAACCCGGGGACTGGTCCGCCGGGCGCTCTGACCTACCCGAGCAGGTCGGCGACGTGCTCGACCACCTCCCCGGGGGTGTCACCGACGGGGACGCCGGCGGTCTCGAGCGCCTCGATCTTGCTCCGTGCGGTACCGGTGCCGGACCCGGAGACGATTGCGCCGGCGTGGCCCATCCGCTTGCCCGGCGGTGCCGTCCGCCCGGCGATGAACCCGGCCACCGGCGTCTCCATCCCCTCGTCGATGTAGGCGGCGGCCGCCTCCTCGTCCTCGCCGCCGATCTCGCCACAGAGCACCACCGCGTCGGTCTCGGGGTCGTCCTCGAACAGGCGGAGTGCGTCGACGAAGTCCGTCCCGACGATGGGGTCGCCACCGATGCCGATTGCGGTCGACTGACCGAACCCGCGTGTCGTGAGGTTGTCGACGATCTGGTAGGTCAGCGTGCCCGAGCGCGAGACGAGTCCGACGCTCCCCGGTTCGAAGATGCTGTCGGGGAGGATACCGAGCTGTGTCTCGCCGGGTGTGATGACACCGGGGCAGTTCGGGCCGACGAGGTGGGTGTCGGTCTCCCCGAGCGCCCAGTAGACCCGGCTCATATCCTGTACGGGGACCCCTTCGGTGATGGCGACCACCACGTCGAGATCCGCGTCGAGTGCCTCGAACAGCGCGTCGGCGGCGAACGCCGGCGGCACGAACACCACCGACGCGTTCGCGCCCGTCTCCCGGACGGCCCCGGAGACGGTGTCGTAGACGGGCACACCCGCCACCGCCTCGCCACCCTTTCCCGGCACCGCGCCGGCGACGACGTTCGTGCTGTACTCGAGCATCTCCGCGGTGTGGAACCGGCCCTCACCGCCGGTGATACCCTGGACGACGACCCGGGTGTCCTCGTCGACGAGCACGCTCATGCCCTCACCTCCCCGGCCGCGGCGACGGCGGCCTGGACAGCCGCCTCGAGTGTCTCCTCCACCTGGACGCGGTCGGTGTCGAGAATCTCCATCCCCTCCGCCGCCTTCGTGCCCGCAAGCCTGACCACGACCGGTTTCGGTAGCTCCTCGAACCGGTCGAGCGCCTCGTTGATACCGGTTGCCACCTCGTCGCCGCGGGTGATACCGCCGAAGATGTTGAACACCACCGCCTCGGCGTTCTCGTCGGAGAAGACCATATCCAGCGCGTTCGCGACCCGCTCTGCCTCCGCACCACCCCCGATGTCGAGGAAGTTCGCCGGAGTGCCGCCGTAGTAATCGACCATGTCGAGTGTCGTCATCACCAGACCGGCACCGTTACCGATGATACCGACGTTGCCGTCGAGTCTGACGTAGTCGAACTCGTACGTGTTTGCCTTTGCCTCGAGTTCGTCCCCGGCATCCTCCTCCTCCAGTTGTGCGAGGTCGGGCTGGCGGAACAGCGCGTCGCCGTCAACGTTGAACACCGCGTCGGCCGCGACCACCTCGCCGTCGCCGGTGACCATCAGCGGGTTTATCTCGGCGTCAGCGCCGTCTCGCTCCGTCCAGAGCCCGTACAGTGTCGACAGCACCGCGGCGACGTCTCCGGCCACCGCGCGGTCGATCCCCGCGCCGTGGACCACCTTGCGGGCCTGGAACTCGAACAGACCGAACGCCGGGTCGACGTGCTCCCGGGCGATAGCACCGGGCTCCTCGGCGGCGACCGCCTCGATATCGACGCCGCCGCGGGTCGATACCATCACCACCGGGCGACCGACCCCGCGGTCCATCGTGACACCCACGTACAGCTCGTTCACGACGTCGACGGCGTCCTCAACGAGCACACGGTCGACGTGGTAGCCTTTCACGTCCATCCCGAGGATGCGGTCGGCGGCCGCGCGGGCGGCCTCCCTGCTCTCGACGAGTTCGATACCCCCGGCCTTTCCGCGCCCGCCGACCTGTACCTGTGCCTTTATGACGACCGGATAGCCGATCTCCTCGGCCGCGGTGACCGCCGCCTCGACTGTCCGGACCAGCGTCGACTCGGGCGTCGGGATGCCCGCGTCCGCGAACAGCTCCTTTGCCTGGTACTCGTGCAGTTTCATTGGTCCTCTGGCAGAACTTCAGCCGACGCTGAGTTAGGACTGTCGAAACCCCGGTTGAGGACGACAGCAGGCGATACACGCCCCGATTCGTGGACGTAACCGAACGCCCTCCGGCGAGACCGGTCAGGCGAGCGCCAGTCCGACCCCGAGGAGGAGATACAGGCCAGCGAGCGAGACGATGTACACCCGGGCGAGGATATTGAGGCTGAAGATCAGGCGCTGGTAGTCCTCGCGCATGAGTTCCACCTCGGTGTACTCGGCGGTCAGTCCGGCCGCGGCGTCGGTCACCGCCGCGGCGGCAGTCTCGACGAGGTCACGTATCTGATTCGGTCGTGTCTGCGGGTCGAACCGGTTCTCGGTCACGCTCGCGTGGGTGTCCGTGGTGAACAGCAACACCTCGTCGAACTCCTCCGTGAGTTGCTTGCGGGCCTCGGCCATCGCGTGGGGTCGCTCGTTCCGGTCGGCGACCACGTACGCGGTCCGCTGGCCGTCGACCACCTCGACGAGCGCGTACAGCGAGATGCCGTCGATGTCGAGGTCCCGCGCGTCGCCCGCCCGGTACTCCGCGAGGGGTTGCTCGTCGAGCACCGACAGGAACTCCCGCAGGTACCCCCGGAGTCGCTCGGTCTCGGGGGAGTCGACGTGAACCTCCCCGCGGCCGGTCTCCTCGGCTCTGACGTGTCGGTCGACGACCAGCGTCCGCTCGGGGTCGATCACCTCGCCGAAGATGTCGACCTCGATGTCGGCGAACTCGTCGGACTCGAAAAAGACCACGCGCGTGTCGCCGTAGCGCCGCCCGTGGAAGGTGGTCTCGTCGTAGGTTCTGGACACCAGCCGGGAGGCCTCGCCGGTCGTCTCGGGGTCGCCCACCCCGTCCAGCACCGGCTCGTGGACGTACGGGTCCGGCGAGTCCGAGAGATGCGTGCAGGGAACGTGCCAGAAAAAGCCCCGCTCGCCGTCACCGCCGTCCGTGCTGACGCTCCCGGTGCTGTCACCGCCGGGGCTGTCGCCGGTACTGCTGTTACTCCAGGGGATGTTGTCCTCGCTACCGTCGGGGTGTCGGTCTGCCTGTCCGTTGAGCGCGGCCAGCACGTTCGGGGTGAGGCGGGCGCCGCCGATACCCTCGAGGATGCCGGGGTGGACCCAGGGGGTGGTGATCCGGGTCCGTCCGCCCGCTGTCTCGACGGCGAACGTCTGCACCGGCCGGTCCATCGAGAACCCCATGTCGAGATGCAGCGGCGTGCGCTGGACCAGATTCGAGGTGATCTCGAACGTCCGGACCTCTGGGACGTTCCCCCGCATCAGCAGTTCCACGAACCCGGAGACGAGCACCAGCCCCACGCCCACCCCCACGAGCACCGTGATCTCGGGTGCGTGTGCCGACAGCGACAGTGACAGCGGCGTGACGACGGTCAACCCGGCAAAGAGCACCGCCGGCTGGACCGCGGACGCCGGCCCCTGCCGCCACACCCCCGGGATGTCGTCGGAGACGACGAGCGCCTGAAACGAGAACAGAAACGCGGTCCCGAGCGCGAACCAGACCGGGGCCGCGGCGCTGTCGGTCGCCCCACCGAGCACCACGCCAACCGGGACGAGCACACCCGCGAGCACGAGACAGACCAGCGCCAGATAGTACCCCCAGTTGCGCGGGTACGCCGGCACCAGCAACTGTGTTGCCTCGCCACCGGCCAGTGCCGCAACGGCGAACGCCGCGACGAGAACGAGCGCCCGCGGCACGGCCGTCTCCCCGAGCACCGATAGCTCGACTGTCCACCCGAGCGCTGTCCCGAACTGCAGTGCCACGGCGGTCAGCAGTCCGGCGAACACACTCACCCCGAGGATGTAACCGACGACCCGCCGGGTCCGCGGAATCGAGACGACGAACAGTTCGAAGCTTTCGAGATTGTATGCCACTACCGGAGGGTTCTGTGCCGTGAGTATAAGTCTGTATTCTCGCCGGTTCGGGTGACAGTGAACCGACACTGCCGGAACAGGCGGGACGGGCCGTCCCGCGCCCTCTGGGGGTAGGGGTGACCGCGCGTGGCGAGGCGAGGCTTTTAAACCGGCCGGCCAGTAGTATACAACAAGTTCTCGGGTGACCAGCGATGACAGGACAGGAGACCTCGGCGGGTGTTAGAACGCCGATAGTCGCGGTGCTCGGGCACGTCGACCACGGAAAGACGAGCCTGCTCGACGAGATCCGCGGGTCGGCGATAAGCGAGGGCGAATCGGGCGCGATCACACAGCATATCGGCTCGACGGCCGTCCCGCTGGGGGTCGTCTCGGAGATCGCGGGTGAACTGGTCGACCCGACCGACTTCGACCTGCCGGGGCTGCTGTTCATCGACACGCCGGGACATCACTCGTTCTCGACACTCCGGTCGCGTGGCGGCGCGCTCGCGGATATCGCGGTGCTCGTAGTGGATGTCACCGACGGGTTCCAGCCACAGACCTACGAGGCGCTCGATATCCTCCGGCGCACGGCGACCCCCTTTGTCGTCGCGGCGAACAAGATCGACACGGTTCCGGGCTGGAACCCGGTTCCCAGTCGGCCGTCGAAGCCGGCGATAGAGGCACAGAGCGACCGCGTCCAGTCGGATTTGAACGAGCGGCTCTACGAGATAATCGGACAGCTCTCCGACGAGGGGTTCTCCGCGGACATGTACTGGCGGCTGACAGACTTCCAGGCGAACATCGGTGTGGTGCCGGTCTCGGCGGAGACCGGCGAGGGTGTGCCGGACCTGCTGACGGTGCTCATGGGGCTCTCCCAGCGGTATCTCCGTGACGAGATGACAATCGACGCCACCGGTCCGGGTGTGGGGACCGTCCTCGACGTGAAAGACACCCGCGGGTTCGGCACCACCATCGACACCGTCATCTACGACGGGACGGTCCGCACCGACGACAGACTCGTCGTCGGCGGGCTCCCGGACCCCATCGTGACGACGGTGCGTGCGCTGTTGCAGCCGAAGGCGCTCGCCGAGATTCGTGGTGAGAGCAGTTTCGAGCGGGTCGAGTCGGTCGCGGCCGCGGAGGGTGTGAAAGTCGCCGCGCCGGAACTGGACGACGCGATGGCCGGTGCACCCGTCCGGGTGGTCCGCGACCGCGACCTCGAGGCGGTCCTCGCCGAGGTGGCGGCAGAGATCGCCGAGATTCAGGTCTCGACCGTCGAGGAGGGTATCTCGGTGAAAGCCGACACGCTCGGCAGTCTCGAGGCGCTCGCGAGCACGCTCGAGGGCGACGACGGGAGTCAGAGCCAGGGCCGGGACCAGCGCCGCCGTGACCAGGAAGCGGAGGAGGAGATACCGGTGATGCACGCAGAGGTCGGTGCCGTCGCGCCGCGTGATGTCCGCATGGCGGCGGCGGCGAACAACCCGCGCCACCAAGTCATCCTCGCGTTCAACGTCGAGGTGCTCGACGACGCGCGTGACCTCGCCGAGCAGGAGGATGTCACCCTGTTCGAGCACGACGTCATCTACAGGCTCGTCGAGGCCTACGAGGAACACGTCGCGGCGATCGAGGAGTCCCAGCAGGAACAGATACTCGACAAGATAACGCGACCGGCCCGCTTCGAAATCCTGCCCGACCACACGTTCCGCCAGTCGGACCCCGCGGTGGTCGGTGTCGAGGTCCGCGGCGGGTTGCTCCGTCGCAACTCCCGTGTGGTGCGGTTCACCGGCAGCGAGCCCGAGCGTGTCGGCACCCTGAAATCCATCCAGGACGAGGGCGAGGATGTCGACGAGGCCCGGACCGGTGAGCGCGTGGCCGTCTCCATCGACGGCCCGACCGTCGGCCGCCAGATAGAGGAGGGTGAGGAGCTCTGGGTCGAGATCCCGGAGAAACACGCGAAGATCCTCGAGCAGGAACTCACCGGGGAGCTGTCGGCCGACGAGCGCGAGGCGCTGTCGATCTACCTCGACCGCCACCGCAAGCGCGACCCGTTCTGGGGGAAGTGACGCGACGGTCGTTTCTGACCGGCCGAATCAGCGGAGAATCAAACAGTCACCAGCGGGACCGGCCAGGTCACTGGAAGGTCCGGCTGGGGGTCTGGTCGTCGACAGGCTCCGCGCGGTCGAACTGCTCTTCGAGTTCCTCGTAGCGCTCGCGCAGTTCCGCGTCGACACTCGGGCCAACCTCGTCGAGGGCCTGCTCGAAGTGCTGGGCGGTGACACGGACATTGCCGACAGTCTCGTCGACCTCGCCGGGCTCGACACTGTGTATGAACTCCCGCGAGGCGGCCATCGAGGCCTCGCGGCAGACCGCCTCGATGTCGGCGCCGACGTAACCGTCGGTCCGGTCGGCCAGGTCGGCGAAGTCGATGTCGTCTGCGAGGGGTTTCTCGCGGGTGTGGACCTCGAATATCTTCTCCCGTGCGTTCGCGTCGGGAACGGGCACGTGGAGGTGTCGGTCGAGCCGCCCCGGGCGGATCAGCGCCGGGTCGATCAGGTCCGGCCGGTTCGTCGTCGCGATGACAACCACGTCCTCGAGCTCCTCGAGACCGTCGAGTTCGGTCAGCAACTGCGAGACCACGCGTTCACCGACACCCGCGTCGCCGGCCTGCTGGCCCCGCTCGCCGGCGATGGAGTCTATCTCGTCGAAGAAGACCACCGTCGGGGCGTTCGACCGTGCCTTCTCGAACACCTCGCGGACGCCCTTCTCGGACTCGCCGACGTACTTGTTGAGCAGCTCCGGCCCCTTTATCGAGATGAAGTTGCTCTGTGCCTCGTTCGCGATGGCCTTCGCGAGGAGCGTCTTCCCGGTGCCGGGCGGGCCGTACATCAGCACACCCTTCGCGGCCTGCATGTCCATCTGCTCGAACACCTCCGGGTACTCCAGCGGCCACTGGATCGTCTCCTGGAGACGCTCTTTCGTGTCCCCGAGACCACCGACCTGGTCCCAGGTGGTGTCGGGCACCTCGACGAACACCTCCCGCAACGCCGAGGGTTCGATACCTTTCAGCGCGTGCTTGAAGTCCTCGCGGGTGACCTCGAGCCGTTCGAGCGTCCCGGCGTCGATCTCGTCCTGTTCGAGGTTGAGCTCCGGCCGGATGCGCCGGAGCGCGTTCATCGCCGCCTCCTTCGCGAGCTGTTCGATGTCGGCACCGACAAAGCCGTGCGTGTTCTCGGCGTACTGCTCGATGTCGATACCGTCGGCGAGGGGCATCCCGCGGGTGTGGACCTGGAGGATCTCGGTGCGACCCTCCTTGTCCGGAACGCCGACCTCTATCTCGCGGTCGAACCGGCCGCCGCGCCGCAGTGCGGGGTCGAGCGCGTCCACCCGGTTCGTCGCGCCGATGACCACGACCTCGTTTCGCTCCTCGAGACCGTCCATCAGGGAGAGCAGCTGTGCGACGACCCGCCGCTCCACGTCACCGGAGGTGTCGTCACGCTTCGGCGCGATGGAGTCGATCTCGTCGATGAACACCACCGCGGGTGCGTTCTCGGCGGCCTCCTCGAACACCTCGCGGAGCTGCTCCTCGGACTCGCCGTAGTACTTCGACATTATCTCCGGCCCGGAGATATCGGTGAAGTGAGCGTCGATCTCGTTCGCGACCGCGCGGGCCATCAGCGTCTTGCCGGTGCCGGGCGGCCCCTGCAGGAGCACACCCTTCGGCGGCTCGATACCGAGCTGCTGGAACAGCTCCGGGTGACGCATCGGCAGCTCTATCATCTCCCGGACCTGCTCGAGCTCCGAGTCCAGCCCGCCGATGTCCTCGTAGGTGACGTTCGGGCTCTCTGTCTGCTCCGCGGCCTGCTCGGAGAACTGCTCGGCCGGCCGCTCGCTGATCTCGATCTCCGTCGAGTCGGTGACGACGACGGTCCCGCTGGGCTCTGTCTCGGCTATCTTCAGCGGCACCTTCTGACCGGACATCGAGGACAGCGGCCCCAGACCGAACGAGACCGGGACCGTCTGGTTCTCCGTGACAGCCTGCCCGCTGAGGTTCTGCCGGATCATCGGGGCGATGTTGCCCCGCACCCTGAGATTCTGCGGGAGCGCGATTGTCAGCCGGGAGGCCGGCCTGACATCCGCCTTCTCGACCGTGACGGTGTCGTCGACGCCGGTTCCGGTCTCGCGACGCAGACGACCGTCGATGCGGACGATTCCCCGGCCCTCGTCCTCGGGGTAGCCGGGCCAGACCCGGGCGACTGTCCGCCCGTTCGACCCCTCGACGAGGATGTAGTCGCCGTTCTCCAGCCCCATCTCCGCCATCGCCTGTCTGTCTATCGCGGCCAGTCCGCGGCCCGCGTCCTTCTGTTTTAGGGGTTTTACTGTCAGTCTCATCTGTCTACCTCGATGGTGAGAACGCCGTTGTTGATAAATGCTCGCGCGTCCGCGCCGAGGTCCGCGTCGAACTCGTACTGCTCGTCGCCGGCGACAACGATCACCGTGTCCTCGACCACGTCGACGGCCGACTGTCCCTGCGGGCCGAGGTCCGACACGAACGCCACGCTGTCCTCGTACTCGTCTCGCCGCCAGTCGATATCGTTTGCCGCGAGTTGCTGCTGCAGGCTCATACTAACTACACGTAAGTGCTTGTGGTATATAAATATTCGCCCCGCTTTACGAGTGGAACGGCGGAACGGCCGGTTACTGGTATCAGTGAACGGAGAAACGGACGGGCCAGGGTTGCCCGACGTTCGGGTGCGGGTAGTCCCGCGTGCCTCCTCCACCCCGCGACCCCACGAGCGACAGATGTCCAGGGCTCCGCTGCTCGCTTCCGCGCCTGGCGGACTCTCCCCGGTTAACCGGCCGACCGCGCCCCTGCAGGCGGGGTCGACCGGACCTCCATCCCCGCGGGACGAGGCTTCGACGTTAGCTTGCGGGGCCCACACCCGTCTGTGCGGACGCACCCGGCGTTTGGTCCCCACTTGAAGGCCACATGTGGGCTGGGAGCGGGGCCTAACCGCCCGACCTAGTCCACTCAGAACTACTCCGGTCGCGCATAAGGCCCTTTCGAAACACGCGACCCGGGAGCTACTTTTCGGTGTCGCCCGACTGTCTGGGCATGACACTGCGTGTCGCGCACGACGGCTCAACCCGCTCGACGCCGGACACTCAGTTCACGATAGCG
Organism: uncultured Halobacteriales archaeon; assembly: GCA_964520075.1. Lineage (GTDB taxonomy): Archaea > Halobacteriota > Halobacteria > Halobacteriales > Haloarculaceae > Halovenus. Next base: position 21,250 of record CAZFMN010000030.1, read on the forward strand.
GTTTCGAACCCATCCTCGGCGACCGAGACCCCGGCGGCACACACCGCGTGTTCGAACTCGTGGTCGTACAGTTCGCGGGCCGCCTCCCCGGCGTCGTCGGCTCCCAGGTCGAACGGCGCCGGACTGTCGGCCTCGTAGGTTGCCACGAGCGTCGGTTCGGTGACCGCCTCGACGAGCAGGGCGTCACGGCGGACGATACCCACGAACGCCCGCATCCCGCCGGACTGGTCGTCACCGGCCGCGTCGTCGGGTTCGGCGGCCCCGACCACACCGGCGATACGGGGTGTGTCGTAGTCGTCTCTCTCGAAATCGAGCGCGAGCAGTGCGGTCACGAGCGCGTCGCGGGCCGGGTAGCCGAGTTCGAGTTTCTCCGCGATGGGGTCGACGTGCGAGCCGTTGCCCAGCACCGCACCGCCGTCGGTGCGCCGGAGACAGTTGTACGCGATGTACGGGTTGTCGGTCTCCGGCGCGTCGGCGGTCGGGCCGACGGTGACCTGTCCGTCGCGGTCACGTGCCTCCCGGTTGGGGAACGAGCGCGAGGAGACCCGGTACGCGCCGACTGTCGGTGCCACCACGAGGAACCGTCCGACGTACATACATTCTCTCCGCCCGCCGACTGGATGTAGGTGTCGGTCCTGTCGCTGTTCCCGGTCTCCCGAGCGGCGGTGACCGGACGGGAACGGAACCGCTCGCTCCGACCGGCGGTGACCGTGTCGTGCGGGCACGGCCCCGGTCGGTGCAGACAGGCTGTACAGGCAGGTTGTACAGGCAGGCCAGCGTCACGTGGACGAGCCACTCACGTCCCCGGCCGGTTCGCTCGCGGGCGATATCTCGGGGGCACACGGGCATCAGGGTCTGCTGTCGTCGACATCCTCCGACTATTCCTCTGCTGGGGATGTCGGCTCTCTCTGACCCTGTACGACGCCGTGGGACCGAACCTGGACGGCCCAGCGGGCACAACGTTTTTTCGACTCGCGTCGATAGACCGTGTATGTCGTCCGAACCCACCACGCGAGGCACTGCTCGCCAGCCATCGGTATCAGGGTTCGGCTTCTTTCTTCCGCGGTGAGCAGTGGACCCGTCCTCGCCCACACCGGGTCGGGACGGCGAAACCCTCACACCGCGGGTCTGTCGAGGACCTCGCACGCGGCAGTGTACACCCTCGCGCTCGTGGGGCCGCGCGTGCTATCGCGTCCGCACGCGCCTCGCCGGCGAGTGAGAACCGTTAACTGAACAACCGGCCGTTGTATCATCAACGAATGCAACTCCCCGAAGCACAGGTGGCGGTCCTCCGGGCCGCCGACGCACAGGAGGACAGACCGATAACCGAGATCGCCGACGAGGCAGGGCTGCAACCGGCGACGGCGACGGGCGCGGCCTTTGCCCTCGACGAGGAGGGCCTGCTCTCGGTGACCGAACAGCACACGGAGACGCTCTCACTCACCGACGAGGGCCGGCAGTACGTCGCGGACGGTCTGCCGGAGGTCCGACTGTACGAGGCCGCACGCGAGGCGGGCCGGGCGGCAGCGGGGCTCCCGCTGGGTGAGGTGCTCGACGCCGCCGGCCTCGAGGGCGAGACGGTCGACATCGCGCTGGCGAACTTCGCGCGAAAGGGGTACGGCGACATCGAGCGCGGCGAACTGCGCGTCGACCCCGATGCCGACCCCGGCGACGACAGTGCCGCGGCGGCGCTCGCCGCGCTCGCGGCGGGCGAGGACCCGGTGGGGCCGGTCGACCGTCTCGTCGAGCGCGGTCTCGTCGAGCGCACCGAGGACACCCGCCGGCTGGTTGGGCTCACACAGGCAGGTGTGACCGAGCTGATGGCGGGGGTCGAGGTCGCCGGACAGGTCGACCAGCTCACGCCGGAGCTGCTCACGAGCGGTGAGTGGCGCGACGCCGAGTTCGCCGAGTACGACGTCACCGCCGAGGCACCGGACGTGCGGCCGGGCCGCAAACACCCGCTCCGGCAGATGGCCGACCGGGTGAAGAGCGTGTTCGTCGGGATGGGGTTCGAGGAGATGCAGGGGCCGACCGCCGACGCCGACTTCTGGATTCACGACTGCCTGTTCATGCCACAGGACCACCCGGCGCGCACACACTGGGACCGGTTCGAGCTCTCACAGCCCGAGCGGATCGACGAGCTCCCCGCTGACCTGGTCGAGCGCGTCCGGACCGCTCACAGTGAGGGTGTCGGTCCGGACGGCGAGGGGTTCCACTCGCCCTGGGAGGAGGCCTTTGCGCGCAAGCTCGCGCTCCGTGGGCACACCACATCGCTGACAGCCCGTCACCTCGCGGGCGAGGCACTGGGCGAACTGGAGCCGCCACAGCGGTGGTTCAGTGTCGAGAAGGCCTACCGCAACGACGAACTCGACGACACCCACCTGCTCGAGTTCTACCAGATCGAGGGCTGGGTGATGGCCGAGGAGCTCTCCGTGCGTGACCTGATGGGCACGTTCACCGAGTTCTACCGGCAGTTCGGCATCACCGACCTGGAGTTCAAGCCCACCTACAACCCGTACACGGAGCCGAGTTTCGAGCTGTTCGGTCGCCACCCCGAGACCGACGAACTGATCGAGATCGGCAACTCGGGGCTGTTCCGGCCGGAGATGCTCGACCCGCTCGGTGTCGAGGCCGACGTGATGGCCTGGGGGCTCGCCCTGGAGCGACTGCAGATGCTCGCCACCGGCGCGGAGGATATCCGCGACGTCCACGGGACACTGGTCGACCTCGAGTACCTGCGGACCGAGGAGGTGACCTACTGATGCCCGTTATCGAGGTCGACCCCGACGAACTGCGGGAGCTGACCGGTGTGCGGGTCGACGACGAGACACTGCTCGCGGACCTGTTCGGTCTCGGTATCGAGTACGAGGGCGAGACCGACGATGGCGGGTTCAGGCTGGAGTTCGAGCCGGACCGCCTGGACTGGCTCTCGGTCGAGGGGCTGGCCCGCGCGCTCCGGTACCACTACGGCGAGGCTCGCGGTGTCTACGTGCCCGACGCGAACGACCCCGAGTGGACGGTCGAGGTGCGGGACACACCGCCGGAGCGACCGTACGTCACGGCCGCGGTCGTCAGGGGGCTCGACCTCGACACCGACTCGCTGGCGTCGCTCATCCAGCTCCAGGAGAAGCTCCACGCCACGATGGGGCGCGGCCGCTCGAAGGGCGCAATCGGTGTCCACGACCTCACGATGCTGAAAGGTGCCCCCGCGACGACCACCGCGGACACACCCGGGGACGGTCCGGATGCCGGGGCGAGCGGGGGTCGGGCGCGGGGCAAGTCACTCACCTACACCTCGATGGACCCCGACGACGAGCGGTTCGTCCCCCTCGAGGGCACCGAGGAGATGAGCCCCCGGGCGGTGACAGAGCGCCACCACATCGGCACGGAGTACGCGGACCTCGTGGCCGACCTGGAGCGGTACCCGGCAATCTACGACGACATCGGTCTGTTCTCGTTCCCGCCGGTGGTGAACGGGCGCCGAACAGAGGTGACGGCGGACTCGCGTGACCTGCTCGTCGAGATGACCGGCACGGACCAGTGGACGATAGACCGGATGCTCAGCATCGTCTGTTACGCCCTCTCGGCCCGGGGCGGACAGATAGAGCGCGTCGACGTGCAGTACGCGGCGGATGCACCGGGTGAACAGGCCGGCGACCGACTCGACCGGCCCGACCTCGCGGTCAGGCGGAAGTCACTCCCCCACGACCGTATCGAGTCGGTGCTCGGCCGGTCGTTCGACACCGAGACGGTGCTCGACTGTCTCGAGCGCTCGGGGCTGGCGGCCACCCACGATGCCGAGGACGGGGCTGGCAGCTACGAGGTCGAGATTCCGCCCTACCGGGTCGACGTCCTGCACCCCATCGACGTGGTCGACGACATCGGCCGGGCCTACGGGTTCAACGACCTCCAGCCGCGGTACCCCGACGTCTCGACGGTCGGGGGTCGCCACGAGCGCTCCCGACTCGAGGATGCGACCCGGGAGACGCTCGTCGGTCTCGGGTTCGAGGACCTGCTGAACTTCCACATGACCAGCGAGCGGGAGGTGTTCGAGCGGACGAACCTCGACCCCGGGGACGACGCGTTCGGGGCCGGCCGGCCGGTCACGATCCGGGAGCCGTACAGCGGCGAGTACACCATCCTGCGGACGTGGGCGCTCCCCTCACTGCTCCAGGTGCTCGAGAACAACACCCACCGACCGTACCCACAGCACCTCTCGGAGGTGGGCCTCGTGGCGGTCTGTGACGACTCCGAGAACACCGGTGTCGCCGAGTACCGGACGGTCGCGGCCGTGCTCGCGGACCCGGAGGCCGGCTACGAGGACGCCCGGACACGCCTGCAGGCGCTGACCCGGGCGTTCGGTGCACGGCTGGAGACCCCACCGACGGACCACCCGACGTTCATCGATGGCCGGAGCGCATCGGTCGTCGTTGACGGCGAGTCTGTCGGTGTGGTCGGCGAACTCCACCCCGAGGTGCTCGTCGGGCACGACCTCGAACTGCCGGTGGCGGCCTTCGAGTTCCGGCTCGACGCGCTCTGAACTGGTCGGGTCAGCGACCGTTCGCACGACTGTTAGTTCACCGGCCCGTCGAGAGGGATGCCGTACTCGCTGCTCATGTACTCCTCGACCGTGTCGACCTCCCCGGTCGTGAGCGTGCGGTCGAAGATGGTCACCTCGGCCATCCGGCCGTCGAAGTAGTAGTGCGGGTCGTCGTCGAGACGGACCCAGCGACCCAGCTGGATGTCTCGGTTCGTGCTCAGATCGAGGTCGATCGCCTCCCGCGCGACCTCCTGACCGTTCACCCTGATGAACGCCTCACCGGTCTGGCCGTCGTACGCGTGCGTGAGCACTATCCACTCGCCGGTGCTCGCACTGCCGGAGTCGAAATCGATATCGCTCGTCCCCCAGTGCTGACCGCGCCACTTGCCGGCGGGGTCGCTGTGCTGACAGCCGTCGAACGCGTAGTCACTGCAGGTCCGCATCGAGAACTCCCGGCCGTCCTCGCCGGGGTCACCGACCGTCCAGGTCCCACCGCGGTCGAACGACGAGACCTTCAACACGGCGTTGATGGCGAACCCGGAGCTCTCGTCTACACCGAGTGCGTCCACGTTGCGGTTGATGTCGAGATAGTCACCGTCCGTGATACCGGCCTCCGGCTGGTCGGACTGGTCGTCGTACGCGGCGAGTGCGCTGTGGTCCGCGTCGAACTCGAGGACCTCTATCCCGAGGTCGCTGTCGAACACGACCTCGGGTCGACTGTCCGGCTCCGACTGGGTGGCGTGGAACTCGTTCGGCCCCCGGTCGAGCCACCGGCTCGCGTTCCCGCCGGCGCTTTCGTAGTTGCCCCCCTGTAGCCAGAGCGCGCAGTTGTTCGACCGCAGCTCGTCGAGCAACACATCGAAGTCCTCGCCGCTCTGGGCGAACTCCTTCTCCTGGAATCCGGGACAGGCCCCCTCGTCGTACGTGAGCGCGGGGTCGTTGAGCCGCTCGCCGATTCCCATCGGAAGACCCACGAACGCCAGCACGAGCAGGATGACTATCCCCAGCATCAGAACCGCACCCACCTGTGGCGAGATGCCGCGCCCCCTTCGGCCTGGGCTCCGCATTTCCTGTATCTCGTCCGTCAGGTTTTATAAATGCTTTCCGCCAGGTCTCACCGCTGATACTCACAGGACGCACGGGGCCACGGTCCGGTTGCTGGGGGCGTGGACCGTCGTATAGCGGGACTGTGCTCATCGGCCTCTCGACCCAACGTGTGAGTGCCGGGTTCGTGAGGCCCGGTGTGCCGGGAACCCGTGTCGGGCCGTCTGGCTCCCCACCCCCCATTCCCCACCCCCAGTAGTCCGGTCACGGGCGCGCGCCATCCTCCGACTGGCGCCACCTGTCTGTCCCCTTTCTTTCTCGGGTGACCACCGCGAGTCACCGCTCTCGGGTGTCGCGGGTCGCGACAGTGTCGAGCAGACCGGCGAGGCGGTCACTCGCCAGGTCGTGCAGTCGCTCGCCGAGGTCGGCCGACCCCTCGCCGGGGTCACCGACCGCGCCGCTGTCGGTGAACTCGGCGCTGTCGTGTGCGAGGTTCACGCCGTGTTCCCACTCGCCCCAGCCGTCGGCCCCATCCTCGGCGGCCGCCGCGAACGCCGTCTCGTCGACGAGGTCCGGGCGGAGATGCGACACGAGACTCGTCTCGACCGGGCCGCCGTGCCCCATCGCGCCCGAGAACCCGACCTCGGCGGGGTCGATTGCGTCGAACCAGGTGAACGGGACCGCGTAGGCGGTCCCCTCGCGGCCGAGTCGGGCACAGACCTCCCGCAGGGGGGCGACGTTGCCGCCGTGACCGTTTACCATCACCACCCGGTCCCAGCCGTGGTGGGCGAGACTCTCGGCGGTCTCGCGGACGTACGAGCGGAAACTGTCCGGCGAGACCCAGAGCGTGCCGGTGAACTGCCGGTGCTCCGCCGCGACACCGACCGGTACCGTTGGTGCGACGGCGACCTCGCGGTTGACCCGCTCGACACCTCCGGCGGCGATTGCCTCCGCTGTGAGCGCGTCGGTCCCGAGCGGGGCGTGTGGGCCGTGTTGCTCTGTGCTCCCGACCGGCAACACCGCCAGACTGGTCTCCATCGCGTCGGCGTCTGTCCAGGTCGACTCCGTGAGGTGCATACCCGACCCTCGGTCCTGACGGCGTAAAACGATCCGGTGGCCGTGGTGGACGGTTCAGGCGACCCGAACCGGACAGGACAGGACTCGACACCAGAACCGGCGTCGCGCGTGACGCTCATACTGCCGAACAGAGGTACGTGGAGAGTTGGTCCGACGAACTGGATAGAGCCGCGAAGAACCGGACTGCAGTCCGGTGATGAGCGGCGGGTGGCCG
>CAZFMN010000031.1:0-13802 GCA_964520075.1 uncultured Halobacteriales archaeon
AGTACACCCAATTCCAACGGGTCACTGCTGAACACTGCTGAAAATAGGAACGGTGCGGCCGACCTCGGTATCACCTGACTCCTCGCGACTCCGGCGCGGCCACCGCAGACTCGTCGGTGCGACCCTCACCGGGTGACCATCCAAGTCGTCCCCGAGGAGTATCCCCACTTCTCCACCTCGATGTCGAACTCGCCGTCGGTGATGGCGGTCATGTTGGTGCCGACCTCCTTTGCCGACAGACCCAGGTCCTCGGCGATGAGTCTGGACTTGAAGTAGGTCCGCTCGTCGGCGTGCTCGCGGAGGTACTCGAGGATGCGACGCTGTTTCTCCGACAACCCGGGTGCGGATGTGGCTGCGCTCACACACAGACAGACGTGACTCCGGTACATATAGCGTTTGGTACAAACGGTTAACGCCTCGCTTGCTTGCGATTCTCCGCGTGTGACCACCCCGCGAACGACACACATCGACAACGGATGGTACGACCGGGAAAGAGCCGCGGTGTCGACGCCCAGCACCGCGGCTGGTCGACCTGTCGGTGGTGGACGGGTCTGGATGCTCGCCTCCGCGGGGGGTGCCGAACCGACTCCGCGGGGGTCAGGTCGACTCGAGGACCTCGCCGACGGCGAAGTTCGGTTCGACGTCGGTTATCTCGATCTTGACGCGGTCACCGACGTCCGTTCCGGGAACGATGATGACGTACCCACGCTCGACGCGGGCGATACCGTCACCCTGTTTGCCGAGGTCCTCGATGTCGACGTAGCGTATCTCGCCGGGTTCGACGGGTGGCTGTGGCTGTCCGGTCGTCACCCCGTCCGCACCGGCGGTCGACCCGGACGTCTCGCCGCGGACGAGGGCTATCCGGTAGCGCTCGCCGGTCTCGACCGACCCCGTCTCCAGCTCACGTCGGGGCACCTCGACGACGTAGCCGTCCTTCGATTCCGAGAGACCGGCGCTGAACAGACAGAGCAGTTCGTCAGGGGACTCCAAGAGTGATCAAACCTCTACCTGGTGAACGGACCCACCGGGCAAAGATGTTGCGCCGGCTCCCGGACCGGGTGGTCCCCCGGACCCCGCGTGGGTGGTCTCGTCGGTGGCCGGATACCCCGGCGCGGGGACCGCGCCTGTGAGGGGTGTGTCGCGGGATACCGACTACCGCGACGGCTCCCCGTCCTCGAGTCGCGTCCCGTCTGGTCGCTTCGCCCCCTCGGAGTCGTGGACGACGACACCCTCGGCTGTCTCCGCCGGGTCGACCGGTTCGTACGACTCCCGGACGCCGATTGCCTCCTCGAGCTCACGGACCGCCCGGGCCTTCAGCGCACGGGCGAGCTCCTCGGCGGCCTCGCGGTCGATATCCCGCCCGAGCCCCTCGCACTCGTGGGCGCGAACGAGCCCCTCACCGTCGACAGCCTCGCCCATCGGCTGGCTCGTCCCGCCGAGCGCGACACTGAACGGGTAGGTCCGGCAGATGAGCGGCCGGTCCTCGTGGACCGTACAGCCACCGCCCTCGCCACCCTCGTGGAACCGGCAGTCACCACAGCCGTCGGTCTGGAGCGCCCACTCGAAGGTCTCCCCGGTCGGCCCCTCCGGGCCGTCCGACAGCCCGTACGGGACCGGCCGGGCGATGTCTCGCCAGTCGTACCCTCCGGCGGCCTGCAGTCTCCGCACCTCGTCGGGGAACACCGTCGCCGTGTGTGGCTCCGCCGTCTGGGCCTGTTCCTGCTCGCGCTCACCGTGCCCGGAGTCCTCCCCGTCCCCACAGCCGGCGTCTGCTGCCCTGCAGCAGGCGCCACAGTCTGTGCACTCGAACCCGATGGACTCGATAGCGTCGGCGAGTGCCGCCACGTCGAGGTCCCGTGCGCGTTCGAGGTCTGTCTCGAGGCTGTTCACGACCGGAGTTGGGCGCCACGGAAAAAAAGCACGTCGCACGGACCCGCCGAACGGTCCGAATCCGGCCGGTCGGGTGTGCCCGCGACAGCCGCGCTCGCCGGGGGCACGGTGCCCCGCACTCTGTCACATCTTCGACCAGGCAGACAGCGCCGTCGGCGTGTCGGTGAGGTCCCGTATCCAGCGGACGGCGATCATCTTTTTCAGTATCCGCGCGGGCAGACCACCGAATGTCGAGACGAACGGGACGATGTAGACGTCGTGTGCGACCGCGTCCTCGCCGACCGAGATGACCGTGCCCTTGTCCTTGTGGGTCCACTCCTTCAGCGGTCTGTCCTCGATGGCGCGGGCGACGTTCCTGCCGGCCACGGTCGCGGCCTGCCAGGCGGCCTGTGCGGTCGGCGGCGCGTGCTCGTCCTCGCCCTGCTCGACGAGCGCGGCGTCACCGACGGCGAACACCCGCTCGCTGGAGGTCTGGAACCGGTCGTCGGTCTCGAACCGGAGGTCGCGCTCGTCTTGCTCCAGTTTGGCGTCGTGCATCTCCTCGTGTGCGGCGATACCCCCCGTCCAGACGAGCACGTCGTAGTCGTACGCGCCGTTCTCGGCAGTCGTGACCGTCTCCTCGTCGACACCGTCGATGAACTCGCCGGTCGTGATGGTCACGTCGCGCTTCTCCAGCAGCGACCGCAGCGCCGACTGGACGCTCTCGTCGTTCCCGGGGAAGATCTGGTCCAGCCCCTCGACGAGCCGTATCTCGACCGGCGCGTCCCGCTCGTCGCGGAAGTCGGCGACCTCGCCGGCCACCTGGATGCCGCTCAACCCCGCACCCCCGACGATGACCCGCGCCGGGTCCGCCGGTGTCGCATCCTCGAGCGCCCGCTCCAGGTCGTCGTGAATCGTGAGCGCGTCGTCGAGACATTTCAGGGTGTGTGCGTGCTCCTCCAGCCCCTCGATGTCGAAAAACGCCGTCTGCGAGCCGAGACCGACCAGCACGTAGTCGTAATCCAGCTCGCCGTCCTCGAGTTCGACGACCCGACGGTCACAGTCGATACCTGTTACTTTCGCCTGTACGAACTCCACGTCCGGCGATTTTATATCGTCGACCGGAATCGTGACGTGCTCTCTGACATCCGGGTCCCGGATACAGCGGTGTGACTCGTGCAACACGAGATGGTAGTCGACGTCGGACACCCACGTCACCGCCGCCTGGTCGCCGTCGAGCGAGCGCTGGAGACTCTGAACGGCCCCCGCACCCGCGTACCCCGACCCGAGCACAACCACCTTTTCGGTCATGATTGCTACTCAGTCGTGGTCCATACAAAAACTTTGCAGTTGGCGCCGCCCCGCGAGTACCGCCCCGTGTTCCGGTCCCGGCGTGCGCTCTCCGGGGAGTGACACCCGTCCGAGACAGTCGACCTGTGTGGCGGTCCCGGGATACCGTCGCGGACACGACACGCGGTGGAGACACGGGAACGAAACGGGGCGAAACGGAACAGGACAGGACGAAACGAAACGGGACAGAACAGGACGGAACGAGACAGGACAGCGACCGGGTCGACGGTGAGTGTGGTCCCGGTCAGTGGTCGGTTTCTTCGACGGGTGCCTGCATGTCGTCGATGGTGAGGATGAGCGAGTTGTTGGTGTCGTCTTTCCCCTCGACGGTGCCGTCGATGCGGAGTTTCGACAGCGGTGTCGGGCCGACGGTGACCGAGTCGGACTCGGAGAACCCGGAGATGGAGCCCCGGAGACGCACCTTCGCGCGGCACTCCTCGGGGTGGTGGACGCTCGTCAGGTCGATCTGCTCGACGTTCGCCTCCGGTACCAGGTCACCGTTGTGTGACAGGGGAACGTCGGCGGCCTGGTCCATCTGCTCCATCTGGAGCGCGTCGTACGCTGTCGCGGTCGGTCTGTAGCCGCCTTTCGGCCCGGGAACACCTTCGACGAGCTGGAGTGCCTTGAGACTCTGCATCTGGTTGCGGATCGTTCCCGGGTTCCGGTTCACCTCGTCGGCGATCTCTTCCCCCTTTACAGCGCTGTCGGACTCACCGTAGAGATTGACCAGCTCCTGGAGAATAGCCCGCTGACTCGTCGTCAGCTCTATGGATGACATGGCTCGAACTACGTTGTCCAGTCGATTAAAGAGTTTGGGTGACGCTCACACACGACCGGAGCCGCGACGACTGCCGTGTTCGGGCCGGCAGAGGGGCCGCCGTGCCGTGGCGGGGAGTCGGGATGCTGTCGTTCGGCATCCGGAGTCCGCTGTCGGGACACCGTGGTCGGTGCCTGGGGGTCCTCGGGGGGCGACGGTTCGCACGACTGAAGTGCGGGCCGCCCGTACAGGTGCTCGTGTCACGACAGGCCACCCGTGTCGATACGCTCGCGCTCCACGAGGAGGGCGACGATTACCACGTCATCGTCGAGCGCGACGGCGAGCGGCTGTTCCGGGGCCGGCTCGAACTCAAGCAGACCGAGGCCGGCCCACGCCCCGCCCGTCTGCGCGTGACCGACGGAGCCGACGAGGACCTGCGCAGCCCCGACGAGTTCCTCGATATCGCGCGCCGGGCCGGCCGCATCCGGGTCACGGAGCAGAGCTCGCGGTCCGGCCGCCGCGAGCTGCGGGCGATGCTCGACGGCTACCAGCTCGACGCGAAGGTCGTCCGGACCTGCGGGTTCTGTGCCTCGGCCGGCCGGTACACACCCATCACCGGCGAGACAGCGATCGAGGCCGAACCGGGCGATATCTGTCCGGACTGTGCCAGCGAGGAGCTCGACCGCCAGCTGGCCTACCGGGGCGATATCTCCGGGGCCGCCCGCGACCGGCTGGAGGACCTGCTGCTCGACGTGCAGGACCTCGAACGCATCACCAACCTCCTGAAGGGCCGTCTCGACCCCGAACTGACGAAGTTCGACGAGATAAGCCCGACCGTCGAGGATGTCGACCCCGTGCCGGTGGACTCGCTGTCGCTCCACCCCGGGTTACAGGGGGTCCTCGAGGGGCGCTTCGAGACGCTGTTGCCGGTCCAGAGTCTCGCCGTCGAGAACGGCCTGCTCGACGGGCGCGACCAGCTCGTCGTGAGTGCCACCGCGACCGGCAAGACGCTCATCGGTGAGATGGCCGGTATCCACCGCGCGCTCTCCGGAGAGGGGACGTTCCTGTTTCTGGTGCCGCTGGTCGCGCTCGCGAACCAGAAGTACCGCGACTTCCAGGACGACTACGGCCACCTCGTCGACATCACCCTCCGGGTCGGTGCGAGCCGGATAAACGACACCGGCGGGCGGTTCGACCCCTCGGCGGACGTCATGGTCGGCACCTACGAGGGTATCGACCACGCGCTCCGCACCGGAAAGGACCTCGGCTCCGTCGGGACAGTCGTCATCGACGAGGTCCACACGATCGGTGAACAGGGCCGTGGGCACCGTCTCGACGGGCTTATCTCCCGGCTGAAGTACGTCTGCGAGCAGACGACCGACGATACGGGCGACACGCAGTGGCTCTACCTCTCGGCGACGGTGGGCAACCCGGGACCGCTCGCGCAAGCGCTCGAGGCCACCCTCATCGAGTTCGAGGAGCGACCCATCCCAATCGAGCGGCATCTCACCTTCGCCGACGAGTACGACAAGGTCGACATCGAGAACAGGCTCGTCACGCGGGCCTTCGACAGTAAATCCAGCAAAGGGTACCGCGGCCAGACGATCGTGTTCACCAACTCGCGGCGCCGGTGTCACGAGATATCCCGGCGACTGGAGTACTCCTCGGCGCCCTACCACGCGGGGCTGGACAACAGCCGTCGCAAGCGCGTCGAGGAGCAGTTCGCCGACCAGGAGCTCGCGGCGGTGGTCACGACCGCGGCGCTCGCGGCGGGGGTCGACTTCCCGGCCTCGCAGGTGGTGTTCGACTCGCTGGCGATGGGTATCGAGTGGCTCAGCGTCCAGGAGTTCTCGCAGATGCTCGGCCGGGCCGGTCGCCCCGACTACCACGACACGGGGACGGTGTACCTGCTGGTCGAACCCGACGGCAGCTACCACGGCAGCCAGGAGCGGACCGAGGACGAGGTGGCGTTCAAGCTCCTCAAGGGGGAGATGGAGCCGGTCCAGACCCGCTACGAGGAGGGGGCAGCCGTCGCGGAGACGCTCGCGAACGTCACTGTCGGCGGTGCCCACGCGAAGGCGCTCAACGAGACGATGGTCGGTGAACTCCCGACGAAGTACGCACTCGGCAAACTACTCGAGTACGAGTTCGTCGACGGGCTGGAGCCGACGCCGCTGGGCCGGGCGGTGACGACACACTTCCTCTCGCCCGGTGACGCCTTCGCCCTGCTCGAGGGGATCCGGGGCGGCGAGAACGCCTACGACCTCGTGGCGCGCATGGAGGCCCGCGACGACCGGGAGTGAGGACCTGTGTGCTTTTTGTTCGGGCCGACCGAGAGACGGACATGACAGACCAGACCGAGACACGCGACGTCTGTATCGTCGGGACAGGCCCGGCCGGCCTGACCGCCGGACTGTACACCGCCCGGGCGGGACTGGACACGCTCGCGGTGAACACCGGCGAGTCCATCCTCCGGCGCAACGCCCACCTGGAGAACGTCCCCGGGTTCCCGGCGGGTGTCAACTCGCGGCTGTTTCTCGACATGCTCGAGGACCAGGCCGGGCGCAACGGCTGTGACCGCCGTGAGACGCGGGTCACCGCCGTCGACGACTCGTTCGGTGACCACCTCGCTGTCGAGACCGACGGCGGGACCGTCCGGGCCGACTACGTCGTCTGCACCTCCTGGGCCGACACGGAGTACCTGGACCTCGACGAGGTCGGACTCGTAAAACGTGGGAGCAAGACCTACATCGACGTGAACGACCGGGGTGAGACAGGGGTCGACGGGCTCTACGCCGCCGGTCGCATCGCGGGCGAGCCACACCAGACGGCCGTCTCGGCCGGTCACGGCGCGAAGGTCGGACTGTCTGTCATCCACGACTCGGAGATTCCCTTCTACCACGACTGGGTGACCCCTGAGGGCTACTTCACCGACCGTGGTCGCGAGGTGCCGCCGGGCTGTGAGGAGATCGACGAGGCCGAGCGACAGCGCCGCGAGCGCGAGTCGATGCAGGTCATGCGGGCGTACTTCGACGAACCACATCCCGACGAACCGACACAGCATCCGAGCGTCACAGAGGACTGATGCTGGCGGCGAACATCCGCACGGATCTTCGTCCGACAGTATAATCACCCGCGCCACCCGTCGAGCAGCGTCGGGACGACCACGCCGACACCGACGAGGGCCGCAAACTGGAGTCTCCGGCTCTCGGTCACCGCTCTCGACGGTCCAGACGAGAACGCCCAGCACGGCAAAGACTCCCGAGAGAGCGCGTTTCGGGGTGTCGTAGAACCTTTCACAACGTATAGTCGCTCTGGCTACTCTCTCAGAGAGTTACGGGCGCAGAGTGTCGCACACCGAGTGCACGCTGTTTAGAACCGCTCAGAAGTAGCTGTTTACTGATGAATAGTTTACTTCTTGTTCCTGTCGGGACATACAACGTGAGACCCGGTGATTCTACACCAGCGTATCAGGCGTCCTCCGAGTCAACAGAGCACCTCCCGCGGGTCGACTGAACAACCCGGGACCCCTGTCGCCGGTTCGACCGACCACACACTGTCCGTCCGACCAGCTATCCAGTCACCGCTGGTCCGGCCGGGTCAGGTGGTCACGCCGCGTTTCTTGTCCCCGGGTATCCGGTCGCCGCTGTCGTCGTACACGCTCTCGAACGTGTTCGACCCGCCGACATCGTCGACGTACCGCAGGTCCGCCGGGGAGTCGTTGTTCTCGAGGTAGACAATCTCCGACACCCCGTCGTCGTCGATGTCGGCGACCGCGACGTGTGATTTCGCCGCCTGTTCGTCGTCGCTCCCGGTGATAATGGTCTCGTCGATGCCGTCCGCGTCGACGAGGAGGATCTGGTTGCTCCCGTCGACGATCGGCACCGTCGCCGTGCCGTCGCCGTCGAGGTCGACGGGCCGCGACGCGCCGATGTTGTTGCTCGACCCGGCGGTCTCACCGGTCGAGTCTATCGTGCCGTCGGGCTGGACGTACCGTATCGTCTGGGAGCCGTCGGCGAACGCCAGCTCCGCCGCCCCGTCACCGTCGATGTCGCCGGGACCCAGCACCACGTTGACCCCGTTGTCGGGTGTGGCAATCGCGACGGGGCTCCCTCCGGGGGTGACCCGGTAGATGGTGTCGTGGTCCTCGCCGGTGTAGAACACTGACGTCGACGAGCCGTCCCAGGAACCAACCGCCAGCGCGGTCTTCTGGGTGTCGGCCTGTGCACCCCCGATATCGGTCTCGCGGGGGCTCCCGTCGTTACTGTCGACCAGCATGAGCGAACTCGCGTTCGGCAGGTACGGGATGTCGGTCGCCCCGTCCCCGTCGAAGTCGACCGTCTGCGGCCCGACCGCCCGCACACCGCCGATACCCCAGTCGGTGGGGGCGCTCCCGTTCGATGCGAGTGTCGTGAGAGCGCCGTCCTGTGTGAACGCGACCCCGCCTGTCGCGCCGGTACCACCGCCCGAACCGTACTCGCGACAGCTCTCACCGTCGACCGTCGAGTTCGTGCAGTCGAGGGTGCCGTCGGTCTGTATCCCGCCGGAGACAACGGAGTCCTCGACAGTGACGTCGTCGGACGCGTCGATGTCGGCGTACACGTCGGCGCCGTCGAGGTCGACCGTCCCCCCGGCGGTCACCGTCTCGTACACCGCGCCCTGGACGGTGATGTCCCCGTTGCTCGTGACCTGCCCGTACACCGCCCCGTTGCTCTGGACGGTGACCTGCCCGCCGGTGTCGATATCGCAGTCGACCACCCGGTCGACGGTGATACCGCTGCTCCCGTCGTCTGTCTGGTCTGCCACCCAGTCACAGCCCACATCCGGCTCCGGAACGGTCGTCTCCGCCTCGAAAGTGTTGAGCACGTACGTCGTCCCGTGCTCGCCGGTGTAGACGAGAGAGACGTTGTTCTCGACGGGATAGAGCCGTATCTCGTCGTGGACACCGAACCGCTGACCCGCGGTATCAGTACCGAAAATCCCTCCCCGAATCGTCGTCTTGTCACCGTCGAGAGCCTCGCCGGCCTCGTGGACGAGGACGTGGGTCGCCCCGTCCTCCGTCACCTCGAGGTCGAGCGTGACACTGGGTCGCGGTTCGCGCTCCTGTGAGATGTCGAGGATAGCAACCGCGGCAATCGTCGCCATCGTCACCCCGATTGCGACGAGCAACACGACGCCGACTGTCGGGCTGATCCCTCGACTGTCCATACACGCAGGTTGCGGTATCGGACAGATAATCCTGCTGGTTTAGTTATTGAACATGATACCGGGTGACGCTGTCGTCCACCAGGGGGTCGGTCACCGCAGCTGTGAGTCGCGGGTGTGGTTGTACAGCGGTCCGGAGAGGACGAGCAGCGCCAGTCCGGCGAGCACCACCACGAGTTCGGGGCTGACGGCGAACTCGGCGGGCGAGAGCGAGCGCATCGACGCGCCGGTGAGCACGGCCACCACCGCCCACGGCACCTCACCGACGAGGGTGCCGAGGTAGAACGGGCGCGCCGAGACGCCGGCCATCCCCGCGCCGTAGGAGACCGGGTCGCCGGGCACCGGCGAGAGGCGGGCCGCGAGCACGCCACGGGTCTCGCCGACGGCGCCGACAAGCTGCTCACCGGAGCTACTGACGGTCCCGAACAGGCCCATGTCGGTGCGGGCGTACCGGCCCAGCAGGTACGGCGGTGTCGCGGTCAGGGCCGCCCCGGCCAGCCCCACCGGGAGCGCCACCGCCGGCCCGTACAGGTAGCCGAGCACCACCGCGACCAGCGACACCGGCCACAGCAGGAACGGCCGGACAAGATACACCGCGACGAGTACACCGGCGAGCACGAGCGGCGTGTCCGCGAGCGCCTCGAACTCCGCCAGCAGCGCCGCCGGCGAGACCGCGAGCGTCGCCAGCCCCCCGACACAGAGCAGTCCGGCGACCGCCACCGCCTGTCGTCGGGTCGCTGGGTGCATGTGTGGGCTGTGTGACCCACGCCGGCAAACACTTTGTGGTGGCGACCCAACATCACCCGTGTGACAGACGAGAGCGAACAGACCCGACTCGACGAACTCGCCGACACCGGTGACTCGACTGACGGCACAGACCCCGGGACAGCGGGCCCCGAACCGGGGGCCGGGAGCGACGCGGCGGGCACGACACCGGCCGGCGAGGCCGCGGAGACAATCGAGGTCGGTGTGGCCCTGCTCGCGCACCTCGAGGACGCCGAACTCTCCCTCGCGGACGCGGTCGACCGTATCGAGACGGTCACGACGGACCCGGCGCTCACCCGGGAGATACTCGACACCGCCGAGTTGCGCGGCGTCATCGACCGCGAGGACGGTCTCGTGCGGCCCCGGTCGGGGTCGTTCGTCAGCTTCGAGCGCGATGTCGTCCGCCGCGAGGGGGAGTTCACCTGTCGACGGTGTGGCGCGTCGCTGTCGACCGGACACTTCGTCCAGTTCGACGCCGGGGAACACGGCCCCTTCGGCCCCTCCTGCATCCGGACGGTCACCGGCCGCGAGTGACCCGCCGCCGCGACACCCGGCCTACCGTGTCCGGGCGGTTCCGCCACGGTATCGTATGCGAGAACCGCGGCCCGACCGGTGTCACACGAGGCGGGTGCTGGGCGGCCGAAGAATCTGGACACAGTACTGGACCCTGACCGTCGCAATCAGAGCGCCCGGGTTCGCGTGCGTCTCGTCTATCAGTACTGAAAATTAGTGCTGTGGGTATTTATACGCTCGTACAGAACAGTCGAGTATGACCGAGCGGGTACACATTTTGCACGTGGACGACAACCCGGAGTTCGCGGAGTTGGCGGCGACGTTTCTCGAGCGCGAGCGGGAGTCGTTCAGTGTCGACATCGCGGAGGACGCGGTAGGGGGGTTGGAGATGCTCCGCGAGACGGCGTACGACTGTATCGTCTCGGACTACGACATGCCGGGGGTGTCGGGGATCGAACTGCTGGAGACGGTTCGGGAGACGTACCCGGACCTGCCGTTCGTGCTGTTCACCGGGAAGGGGAGCGAGGAGGTCGCGAGCGAGGCAATCTCCGCGGGGGTGACCGACTACCTGCAGAAGGGGGGCGGCAGCGAGCAGTACGCGCTGCTGGCCAACCGCATCGAGAACGCGGTACAGGCACACCGGACCGCCGAGCGGGCGGCGCTGCGGGAGGAGTTGAGTCGACACGCGGAGCTGATCGGCGAGACCGGCGGGTGGGAGGTCGACACGGCGACGGGGGCGGTACACTGCACGGTCGGGACAGAGCGGATCCTCGGCGTCGAGGCGGGGGAGGGGCCGACGACCGTCGAGGACGCGATCGGGTGGTATCATCCCGAGGACAGGTCGGCGGTGCGGCGGGCGGTCGAGCGTGCGCGGGCGACCGGCGAACAGGCCGCGGGCGAGTGGCGGATACAGACCGCGGACGGCGACCAGCGCCTCGTCGAGGCGACCATCTGCCCGGTCGAGGAGAACGGTCGGGTCGTCGCGCTCCGGGGTGCGATACACGACATCACCGAGCAGCGCGAGCAGGAGACCCGGCTCCGCGAGGAGCAGGTGTTCGTCCGGCAGGCGCTGGACGCGCTCGAGGCGCTGTTCTACGTGGTCGGAACCAACGGCAGACTGCGCCGGTGGAACAGCAGGCTCCGCGAGGTGACCGGCCACGGCGACGGGGAACTCGCGGCGATGACGGCCACCGACCTGTTCGTCGACGCCGACCGCGAGCGCGTCGAGCGCGGTATCAGCGACACGCTCACGACCGGTCGGGCGACCATCGTGGCCGAGATAGCAACTGCGGACGGCGAGCGGGTGCCGTACGAGCTCACCGGCTCTCGGCTGACAGACAGCGCGGGTGAGCCGGTCGGGCTCGCGTGTGTCGGCCGCGAGCGGGCCACGGGCGGCGAGCAGCCGGAGCTCGCGGAGATGATCGTCACACACGCGCCGGACCCCGCGGTGCTCGTGGACGTCACGAGCAACACCGAGTTTCACATCGAGCGCGTCAACCCGGCCTACGAGGCACTGACCGGTCTCGACGCCGACAGGGTCTGTGGTCGGCAACCGACGGCGGTGTTCGACGACAGGCTCGGCGAGCGCATCGCGGCCCAGTACCGGAGCTGTATCGAGCAGGCAGCCCCGGTGGAGTACACCGAGCGCCGGCCCGTCGACGGCGAGACGCGCCTGCTGGAGACGAAGCTCGCACCGGTCATCAGGGAGGGGCGGGTGGTCGCACTCGTCGGGCTGAAACGCGAGCTGTCGGCCGGGGGCGACGCCCGGCACGAGGGGCTCGTCGAGGGGCTCCCGGTCGGGGTGTTCCGTGCGACCACCGACGGCGAGTTCGTCTCTGTCAACGAGGCGATGGTGTCGCTCTACGACGCCGGTTCGAGGGCGACGCTCTGCTCGGTCGGCCCCAGGACGCTCACCGCGGAGCCCTCACACTGGGGGCTGTTACTCGACCAGCTCGAGGAGCATGGCACCGTCGAGGACAAGCTCCTCCGGATGGAGACGGTCAGCGGCGAGACGCTGTGGGTGGAGCTGTCACTCAGTCTCGTCGACGGGGCCGACGGGCGCTACGTCGACGGTGTCGTCCGGGAGGTGACCGGTCGGGACCGGCAGACACCGGGTGAGGACGCGTTCGAATTGCTCGACGGTCCCGGGTCCGAGCCGCTGTTCCTGGTCGACGTGGACGAGCAGCTCCGGCTCCGGCACGTCGACACCAGCCACGAGGACACCGCGGGCGACGTGGCGGACCTGCACAGCGGTGAACTAACGGCACCCGGCGACAGCGAGGGGCCGGTGCTCGCCGCGTCACAGGCGTCGGAGCTGCGGGACTGCGTTCGGACACGCGAGTCACGCACGTTCGACGGCGTCTCCCCGCTGACCGGGAACCCAATCGACGGGACTGCCCACGTCGTCCCGGTGGTCGTCGACGGCGACGTCGAGTACCTCGTCGGTGTACTCGACCGGGAACTCGACAGGGCGAACCGCGTCGAGACGGCGGCACTGCTCGGTGATATCGCCGACCTGAGCGCGGCGTCCGACACCGACAGGGCGCTCGAACGGCTGCTGGAGCGGGGGCGGGACCGGTTCGGGGCGGACCAGGGGGTGCTCGCACGTGTCGCCGACAGCGACGACCTGGCGTTCCGGACCGTCGCCTCTGTGGGTGAGGGAAGCCTCGAACCGTCGCTGCCCGACGCGTGCTGTCGACAGCTCCTCGACGGGGACGGCCCTCCGGTTGTCGCCGACGCCGCCGGGATGGGCGGTGACCTGACACGCGGCTCCCCGGGGTGGTACATCGGTGCGAGGGTGGCTGTCGACGGGGGTCCCGACGGGCTGGTCTGGTTCGGCGCGGGCGAGCCACGGGGCGAGCGGTTCACCGACCTCGACAGGGCCGCAATGGGTCTGCTGGGCAGGGTCGCCGGTGACGTACTCGAACGCGAGCGCCTGACTGACCTGGCCGGGCGACTGGAGGGAACCGCCGGGGTCGGCGCCTGGGAGTACGACGTTCGGACCGGCGAGACACACTGGACCGACGGCGTCTACCGGGTCTACGGCCTGTCGGCCGACCTCGAACCGGGCCGGGGGCGCGTGCTCGACGCACTCCACCCCGAGGACCGGGCGACACTCCGGGAGGCCCGCCGGACCGCTGTCGAGGACGGCCAGCCCTACCGTGTCGAGGTGCGACTGATGACACAGTCCGGCAACAGCCGACAGGTGCGGGTCCGCGGCGAGCCACAGCTCACAGACAGCGGGGTCGTCCGCGTCCGCGGCACCGTCCAGACCATCACGGAGTCGGCCCCGACCCCGGGAGACGGGTGACCCGACGAGTACACCGCCGGCACCGACACGCCG
>CAZFMN010000031.1:13902-27664 GCA_964520075.1 uncultured Halobacteriales archaeon
ACACCGTAGCGGTCACGGCCGGTCCCGCGGGGTGGTTCGTCGGGAAGGTACAGCGTGTAGCGGCCGTCGACCACCTCGACGAGCACCTGTCGGCCGTACAGCTCGGCGAGCTGCTCCGGGGCGACCTCGAGCCCCGCGAGCAACCGGCCGAGTGTCGACTCCTCGGCGGGGTCGCCGTCCTCTGGCCAGTCGAGATACGCCGGCACGTTGCGGCCACCGTCGAGTTCGAGCGTGACCGCGAGCGCCCGGCTCTCGCCCGGGTCCAGCGGGTACGCGTCCGGCACGTCGGCAGCGGGGACCAGCGCCGCGTCGACCAGCCGACCCGGGCGGACGGTCCCGTCGGGCAGTGTCGCGTCCGACCCGGCGGCGAGTTCGGACTCGAGCGCCAGAAACCGCTCGGCGGCCCCGTCCCCGGCCCGCTCGACAGTCTCGGTCTCACCGCTGGCGTCCTCGCCCTCGGACTCGTCCGTGTCGACGGAGCGGGTCTCCTCCTCTGTTCGTTCAGCCACAGATACCAGTAGCGGCCCGACAGTACAAAAGTCCCCCGTGCTGGTGTGTGCCGTGCAGCCGTGTCACGAGCCAAAGGCCGCGCCGACGTCGACATCCTGTTTCTCCGCCTCGGTTGCCTCGAACAGCTCGCGCTCGCCGAAGCCGAACTGCCGGGCGAATATCAGGTACGGGAACTGCGAGATGCGGGTGTTGTACCGGGTCGTCGACTCGTTGTAGAACTCCCGCCTGTCGGCGAGCTGGGACTCGATATCGGTGATGCGCTCCTGGAACTGCTGCATGTTCTCCTGTGCGCTGAGTTCGGGGTACTCCTCGACGCGGGCCTCGAACGCCGTCATCGCCTCGCGGACCTGTACGTCTGCCTCGGCCTGCTCCTGT
The DNA here is from genome assembly GCA_964520075.1 of uncultured Halobacteriales archaeon. Taxonomy (GTDB): domain Archaea; phylum Halobacteriota; class Halobacteria; order Halobacteriales; family Haloarculaceae; genus Halovenus. The sequence goes on from CAZFMN010000031.1 coordinate 14,788, forward strand.
GGGGTCTCCGCCTGGGCGGCCTGCTCGCGCGCCTCGGTGAGCTGGGTGAGCACCTCCTCCTCGTACTCCATCATCTCCTGGGCGGCGTCTATCAGCTTCGTGAGCTCGTCCTGGCGCTGTTTGAGTAACACGTCGATGTTCTGTTTCGACTGGTCGACCCGCTTGCGCAGCCTGACCAGCTGGTTGTACACGCTGATGGTGTAGCCGACGACCAGCGCGATGAGGACCAGTACGACGAACACACCGACAATCTGCAGTGGTGAGACCATTGTTACATATGCCAGCATAGACTCAATTAAATCTTTGCGGTCGACCATCGTCACCTGTGGCGGTTCCTGCCCGCACGGACCACGGGTGCTCACGACACCCGACGGCTCGGGTGTTGGTACGTCACGGTGTCGGACTGTGCGGATATCGCGTCACCCGACGCCGGGGGAGGGGGTCGTCGGAGCGACTCTCCACGTGCGTCTGTCCGGCAGTATCAGCCGACGTTCATCGCCCGCTCGACGACCGCCTCGCCGTAGAGCTCGGCGAGGTCCTCGTGCTGGTCGGGGCGGTTCTCGTAGACGTCCTGGAACAGTGTGATAGGGGTCTGCAGCGCCTGGTAGGTTGCCTCGTCCCACATGCGGTCGGAGCTGATGTCGACGTCGATGCCGTCGATGCGGACCGTCGCGGTCCGGCTCATCGCGATTGCCCCCTTTCCGGCCGCCTTCGCGGCCTCGAACTCCTCCATCGAGTCGACGATGTCGTCGAGACTCGGCACGTAGTCGAGGATATCGAGCAGCTCCTCGCGGAGCTCGGACTCGTCGAGGACGAGCGTGTCACCGGCGACGGTCAGCTCGTAGCCGGCGTCGGTCTCGGCGAGCGAGACGCGGTCGCCGCTGTACACCTGCACGCCGTCCACCTCGTCGAGTTCGACCTCGCGGCCGCCGGCCGAGAGCAGCCAGGAGCCCGTCTCGGGCGGCAACGGACCCGTGTTCGCCTCGACGACCTGTCCGGGGGTGAGCGACCAGATGCCGAGCATCCCCTTTGCCTGGTTGTCGGTCATCCGTGCGTGGTAGCCGTCGACGTCGCGGATATCGTCGTATGGGCCGTCGACCGCGATGAGACCGGCCGCGCTGGCCGCGCGCGAGGTGTTGTGTCGCAGTTCCGGCCACGAGGGCAGTTCACCCGTGGGTGTGATCGCACGCAGGTCCTTTGTGTAGTCGACCTCGCCGTCGACGAGCAGGAACAGTCGCTCGAGGTTGTTCGAGGGTTTGCCCATCTCCTCGCGGAGCCTCCCCATCGCCAGTTCGGCGGCGCCGCTCTCGATTATCACCGACATCGCGAGACTGCCCGTCTCGAGCCCGTGCTCGTGCTCGACGATGGTGATGAACTCGTCGGCTTTCTTCCAGTCGTCGATACCGCCGACCTCGGGGATAACGAACCCGTCGATCTGCTCGACCGCGCCGTTCTCGGGGTCGGCAATCTGGCGCATGTGCTCGAACCCCTGGTACCGGGTGCCGGGGCTGTCGCGGTGCCAGACCACGCGCGGGTGGATCTCGCCGGGGAACCCGGCGCCGTGTTCGGCGACCACATCGACGATGTTCGCCGCACCCTCGTCGCGCATCGAGGGGGCGGTCGCGTCCTCGTTGTCTGGCACCCAGACGTCCGGCGCCTGCATCCCCCGCAGTCCCGCCGCGCTCCGGAGCATCTTCGCGGAGTCGTCCTCACCCTCGACCGCTGTCGGCGAGGTGAAAAACGTCCGCACGAATTTCCTGTCGTGAGTTCGCTCGTCGACACTCATGTTCACACGGAGAGTCGGGTGAGCGCCTGTTTTAGGTTTCGGTCCCGTCTCCGGCGACCAGCCGGAGAGCCGACAGCCCGGCGGTCACGTCCGCGTCGAGGCGCCGGACCCCTCGGCGGCGGTCACGCCACGGGAGACCCGGGACCCCGTCACGGTGGTCACGGCCGCACGGAGAGGCTCACGACCGGTCGACCGCTCTCGTCGGGGACGAGACGCAACACGAGCTGTACCGCGCCGGTGTGACCGTCGAGACGGAACTCCCCCTCACCGTCGCGGACGAGCGGAGCCTCGATGAACCGGCTGTGCCCGGCCCGACCGGGGAACCGGTAGCTGACCCGCGTGAGCGCCTCACCGGGTGCCCGCTCGAACGTGACGTGTGTCGGCGCTCGACTGGTGTCTCCTGCACCCGGCAGTGTCACCTCGAGCACCCGCTGGGGGGGTGGGGTCCCGGCCAGTGCCAGCGCCTCGTTCTCGTAGAGGTCGACCGCGGCCGCGTCGACCCGCTCGACGACGGCGGTCGCCTCCGTCTCGCCACGCGCCGTCTCGCCCTCGTCGATTCCCGCGACTGCCAGCCCGAGAACCGCCACCACCAGCACCGCCGCGAGCACGTACCGGATCACACGCGGCTCTGGGCGCGCCATCACGGATAAGTCCCCGGCCCCCGGTATCACGTGCACGTGGGGTCCCGGGAGGAAAGACACTGCTACTGTGTGTACAGGAGGTACGAACTGCAACACCGCGGGTGGATTGCCGGGCGGGTGGCCGGACCCGGACGACAGACAGCTGATATCCGCGGTCGGCGGGGGAGCGCCGCGGGGGGTCACGCGGGCCGCGGAGGCGACCCGGATTCGGGGGCGGGCGTTGGTGCGCGCGTGCGCAGGTTTATACCTGACCAGGATAGAGTGCAACCAATGTCACCGGAGGGGCTGAGTCGTCTGCTGGCAGGATGGTCCAGGGGTATCACCCGGGAGTTCGGGGCCGGTGTCGCGGTCGACGACCGGTCACCGGAGGCGACCGGGCAGGCGATGCGCGACGGTATCGATGACGGGTACGCGAATCTCGCACGGGCAGACCTCTCGGATATCGACGCTGTCTGTGGGGTGTACGACACCGGACACGACCCGTCCGGGTCGGTCGCGGTGTGCGCGGACAGCACGGGGGGCACCGTCGGGCGGTTCGAGCGCACGACCCGGGCGAGGGGGGAGTCGGTCGCCGACGGGGCGTTCAGGTCCAGGCGGACACCCGCGCTCGGACCCCCGCGCGAGGGGGCACGTCACGCGACCGGACAGGTGCCGGCTATCGGCGGGGTGACGCGGTGACCGACGTCCGGGTCGCGGGTGTCGGGATGACACCGTTCGGTCGGCACACGGAGCGGACGGGCCGTGACCTGTTCGCCGAGGCAACCGCACGGGCGTTCACCGACGCCGGCGTCGACCGCGGGGCCGTCGAGGAGGTGTTCTTCGGCAACTTCATGGGCGAGTTCGCCGAGACCCAGGGCCACCAGGGTCCGCTCGCGGCGGAGGTTGCGGGTGTCCAGGCGCCGGCGACACGACTCGACAGCGCCTGTGCCTCGAGCGGGGCGGCGGTCCGGTACGGTGTCGAGCGCATCCGCGCGGGTGCCGACGTCGTGCTGGTCGGGGGCGCAGAGCGGATGAACAACCTCTCGACGGCCGGCGCGACGGAGGCGCTGGCCGCGGCCGCCGACGCGCTCTGGGAAATCCGCGCCGGACTCACCTTCCCGGGGGCGTACTCGCTGATGGCGAACCGCTACTTCGAGCGGTTCGGCGGTGACAGGGAGGACCTCGCGCACATCTCGGTGAAAAATCACGCGAACGCCGTCGAGAACGACCTCGCACAGTACCAGCGCACACTCACCGTCGAGGAGGTGCTGAACGCGACCACTATCAGTTCGCCGTTCGGTCTGTACGACTGCTCGCCAATCAGCGACGGGGCGAGCGCGGCGGTGCTCGTGAGCGAGTCGTTCGCGGCGGCACACGACCTCGACGCACCGGTGCGGATCACCGGCACGGGCCAGGGGGGTGATACGCTCGCACTGCAGGACCGCGAGTCGATGGTGCGGACACCCGCCGCGGAGCGGGCCGGCGAGGCGGCGTTCGCCGAGGCTGGCATCGGTCCCGGCGACGTTGACGTCGCCGAGGTGCACGACTGTTTCACCGTCGCGGAGGTGCTCGCGCTGGAGGCGCTCGGGTTCTACGACCCCGGCGAGGCAATCGGGGCGGCCCGCCGGGGTGAGACCACCATCGACGGTCATCTGCCCGTGAACCTCTCGGGTGGACTGAAGGCAAAGGGCCACCCGGTCGGGGCCACCGGCTGTGCACAGATATCGGAACTGACGAAACTGCTACGGGGCGACCACGTCAACAGCGACGCGGTTCCGGACGCCGAGGTCGGTGTGACACACAACGCCGGTGGCACCGTCGCCAGCTGTGTCGTCCACGTGCTCGAGGTGGACCGATGACACGCGACGCGGGGTTCGACGACTTCCTCGATGCCGTCGAGGCGGGCGACCCGTACTATCTGGTCGATGACGACGGCGGGACACACCTCCCGCCGATGCCCCACGACCCCGTGACCGGCGAGGCGGGGCTGACCGAGCGGCCGGTCCCCGAACCCGGCGATATTCTGACCCACACGACGACACACATCGCCGCACCGCAGTTCGAGGACGACACCCCCTACGTCACCGCCGTCGCCTCGTTCGGGCCGGCCGATATCACCGGTCAACTGCGGGAGATACCACCCGAGGATGTCGAGATTGGACAGGCGGTCACGCTCGGCGTGGAGCGCTCGGAGACACGCGAGGAGCGGGTGCTCGTGTTCTATCCGGCGCAGGAGTAGAGCCCCGGTCTGCGACTCGTGACGGCCACGGCGGTTAGTCGTCGTCGAGTCGCTCGCCCTCGAGCGCCTTGTCGCGGAGACGCCGGCAGCGCTCGCTGTTGGCGGTCAGGTCGGGGACCGGTACCGGGTTGTTGTCGTCGTCGACGGCAACGAAGATAAAGTACGAGTCGGTCGTCTCCTCGCGCTCGCCGGTTCGGGGGTCCTCGCGGAAGGCGGTGAGTCGCACGCGGATGCTCGTCGTCCCGGTCGCGTAGGCGTAGGACTCGATGACACAGGCGTCCCCGCGGGGGACGGGGCGCGTGAAATTGAGTTCGTTGATGCGGGCGGTGACACAGTTCTCCCCGGCGTGACGCATCGCCGACATCGCCCCAATCTCGTCCATCCACTTCACCACGATGCCGCCGTGTGCGTTGCCGTAGTTGTTCGTGTTGCCGGGCTGTACCCGCTCGCGGTTCTCGATGTACGTGTCGCTGATGCTCGCCACGTGCAGACTCGGAGAAGCAGAGACAAAAGCCCACCGGGCCGCTCAGGTCTGCTGTGTCCTGTCTCGCCGGTCTTCCCTGTTCTGTCCACCCCGCGGGCGCCAGTTCCGGTGTCGGGGGGCGACGGTCAGTCCTCGAGTGTCTTTCTCACGGCGACGAACTCGAGGTCGGTGTCGTCGATACTGCGGGTCCGGGACTCGAACGGCTCGTAGCCGAGCGACTCGTAGAACGGCTGTGCGTTCAGCGACGAGACGACGGTCAACTCCGACAGCCCCATCATCTGGCCGCGGGTCTCGAGCTGTCCAACGAGCGACGACCCGAGCCCCTCGCCGGCGTGTTCGGGGTCGACGAACACCGCGTCGATCCGGGCCTCGTCGACGTTGAGAACGCCGTACCCCGCCGGCCCGTCGGCGGTCTCGGCCAGCAGGACGACGAACTGGTCGCTCACCATCGCCTGCTTGAACGCCGGGAGCGCCTCGTCGGTCGGCCGCCACGCCTGGACCTGTGTCTCGCTGTATGTGTCGGCGGTGTTCTCGATCGCGGCCTGCTTTATCGCCAGCACGTCCGGCGCGTCCTCGGGTACGGCCTGCCGGAACTGAATCTCGTCCGACTGACCCATACTCGCTGTTATCTGTGTGGGTACAAGAGTGTTTGCCGGACCGACCCGCTGTCCGGGCCGGACTGTCAGTCGAGCAGGTCGACGGTCGTGTCGGTCGCGATCCAGGCGTCGGAGTTGTCCTGTTCGACGAACACGACGCGGTCCTCGGAACACCGGTGAGCCGTCACGGCCCGTCGCTCGCTGTCCTCCCGTCCGTCCCCGGCGGTCGGTCGCCGGTCTGGTGTTGACATACCTCCTCTAGGTCGACCTAAAAGTAAAACCGTTTCGGTCGGCGCGGGTAACAGCCCACGTTTTAGTGCGTTGCACCACTACAGCGTGTATGAGCGACGCGAGCCCGGACCCAGACGTCACGGAGCTGCTTGCGGATCTCACGCGGGAGCTGCGCAGCCTCCAGCAGGAGGTCGAGCCCGACGGGGACCGGTCCTTGCGGCGGGACCTTGCCCGCCTCACCAGCGAGGTGGCGATTCCGGGGCTCATCCTCCTGTTGAAGACCAACATCCAGGTGCTACAGCTGCTCCGGCGGGCAATCCGCATCGCGGACGGGCGGAGCCCGCGGCAGGGCCGGGAGACCGGTGAGATGCGCGAGCGGGCCGAACAGCTCGGCGAGGTAACGCTGGCCCGGCTCGACGACGTGCTCTCGGAGCTGCAGGGCGCCGTCGAGGAACGGCCGGACAGCGAGCGGAGCGTCCAGCTCATCGAGGAGGCCCGCAACATCCGCCAGCAGATACAGGACGAGTTCGAAACCGACGGCGAGAGTGTCGAGGATGCCGACGAGGTCGACATCGATGTCGAGGCCGAACTCCGGGCGCTGAAAGACGACCTCGACGACCAGTCCGGCGCCGGCGGGAACGGCGATGGCTCGACCGGCGACGGTAGTGACGACGAGTCCGACGACCGCGGGTGACCGACAGACGGTCAGAAGAACTGGAACAGGTCGTCCCGGTCTGCCTCGTGGAGGTGCTCGCGGACAGCCTCGTTCAGCGCCGCGATGTTCCCGCGTCTGGCGGTGACCGGTGCGATGGTCTCCTGCCACTGTCTCCAGGGCGGGAACATCCCGAACCGGTCGGCGATTGCGTCGAGTCGCTCGTCGCGGTCGTCGACCTTGTCCATCTTGTTGACCGCGAGCACCGGCGGAACACCGACCTCTTGCAGGAACCCGAACAGTTCGACGGTGTGTGGGACCGACTCGGGACCGCTGTGCCGGTCGATTATCTCGACAGCCGCCGACCCGTCGAGCACGACCACCCCCGCGAGTATCTGCGCTGCGTGTGTCTCGATGTACCGGACGATATCGGTCTTTATCTGCTCGCGGACATCCTCGGGGACGCCTTTCATGAACCCGAACCCCGGCAGGTCCGTTACGACGAAGTCGGGTCCGACCCAGTCGTAGTGGTTCGGCTCCTGTGTGACACCGGGGCGCTGGCCCGTCGTGAAGTCGTGACCCGTTATCTCGCGCATCAGGGTTGACTTGCCGACGTTCGACCGCCCCGCGAGGACGATCTCCGCGCCCCTGTCGGGCCGTGTCTCGAACATACCTCCTCTTCGTGCCCACGGGTTTAGTCGCTCCCGGAACGCTCGCGTCGACCGCGGCGTCTCTGCGGGCGGGGGTCGCGTGATTCGACAGCGTTTATCTCGGCCCACCGCGATATGCCGGTGATGGACTGTATCGCCCACCGTGGGTTCGGCGCGGTCAACCCGGAGAACACGCTCGCAGCCGTCGAGAGCGCGGTTGCGGCCGGCGCAGACACAATCGAACTGGACATCCGCCGGTGCGGGTCGGATGACCTGGTCGTGGTCCACGACGAGACCGTCGACCGCGTGACCGGCGCGTCCGGCGCGGTGTCGGAGCTCTCGGCGGCGACACTCCAGGACCTCTCGGTGCTCGACTCCGGCGAGGGCGTGCCCCGACTCGGTGCCGTCTGTCGGGCGACACCGCCGGACGTTCGCCTGAACCTCGAACTGAAAGAGCGCGGCATCGCGGCCGAGACTGTCGAGACTGCCCGCCAGCACGGCCACGAGCCGATTCTCTCCTCACAGTCGACGGCCGCGCTGGCCGAGGTCGAGGACGTCCCCCGGGGGTACGTCTTCCACGACGAACCGGAGCGGAACCTCCGGGTGGCGGCCGACCTGGCCTGTACCGCGGTCCACCCCCACTGGCAGCTCTGCACGGAGCCGTTTCTGGCCGCCGCCCGCGAGCGCGACCTCGCGGTCCGTGCCTGGACGGTGACCGAGCAGACTGTCGCGACAGACCTGACAAGCGCCGGCGTCGACGGTCTCATCGCCGATGCGCCGGCGTACTGCGGGGCCGGACGCGACTCGGGGCCGTGAGTTTCCAAAGGGCTTTTGTTATCCTTTCCCGAGTAGAACACGATGGAAGCAGTCGGGGCCCTCACAGAGGCGCTGGAGGGGTCGCTCGCGGAGCTGGAGCCGCCGCAGTTCCGGAGCCGTGTCCTCGGAGCGGTCGGTGAACGGCCGCTCCTCCCGGGGGTGCTCACCGTCAGGGTGGCCCGCAGAATCGACACCACCGTCGACGTACAGGCCGCGGCCGCCCGGGGCGCCGGCGTCCAGATGTGCTACGAGGGTCTCGAACTCACCCGCTCCGTGCTCCGGACCGAACCCTGGGAGGACCCCGACGACACGGAGACCTACCACCAGGACCTGCTCGTCGCGGAGGTGCTCGTCGCGCAGGGGTTCAATCTGCTCGCCGAGACCGGTGTCGTGACCGACGCGGTCGGAATCGTCCAGCGGTTCGGGCGAACACAGACCGCACTCGATGACCTCGGGCACCGCCACGACGAGGAGCCGCTGGAGGTGGACGTGCTCGAACTCGCGGTCAACGCCGGCGCGGACCTGACGATGGACGGCGTGTCGTCGTCCGTCCGCGCCCACAGCGGTGCCATCGCGCGGGAACTGCTCGAGTATCCACTCCCCGACCCCGACCAGGTCGGCGCCGTCGACGACCAACTCGACGCGCTCGCCGCCGACGCCCGCGTCGCCGGCCCCCGGTGACGGCCGGGGGAAACCGAAACGTTCACAACGAGTTCCCGGCTACGCAGATGTGCGCCTGGGTAGCTTAGCGGTAAAGCGCGTCCTTGGTAAGGACGAGACCCCGGATTCAAATTCCGGCCTAGGCTTTCCGAGAAGGGATTCAGATCAGCTCTATCCCGGGTTCCTACTCCGCAGTTATGATGACAACCCGCTGTGAGAAGTGTGCTGTCCGACCGGGCGAGCCGCCACACAGACCGAACCGCGCGCCCGGTCGACAACGACCAGCCGAGAACTCACGGCATCGCTGTCAGAGACCGACGACGGGCCGTTCTTCGACCGTATGAATGCGTGACAGGATCCGAAAGTTCAGTAGAGCACAGAGGTAACTGTGCCCGTTACGGAGAGCAAGGCGAAAGCCTCGCCCTTTAGCGCGGGGAAGAGGTCAACCCGGTCACGACATCCGCAAGTCGGACCCAGTGGATATCGGACAATGGTCTCTCCGAGGGACACCGTGACCTGTCGATTGAGTATCGAGTCACGCTCGTGACGGGCGCCACCGGGACGGCCGGTCTCAGGAGACCGACTGTGACGGGGAGTTCAGTCACGTTGCGTGCAGGTATTCTCTCACCGTCCAGAGCGACCCGGTCCGGTGGCGTTCAGATGGGTCCACCGAACACAAAGGCTCGTTCAGACTCAAAGCAATAAAACTTAAATCCATATCGAGCATTATTTTCTGGTATGACCCGCCGACAGGCACTGTTCCTCGTATCGGTTCTCGCGCTGATTCTCGGACTCGTGGCGTTCACCGGAACAGTCGGCGCGACGACGGACGAGGAGGAACCGAACGACGATTTCGAGACTGCACAACCCATCTCGGAGGGCAACGTTTCAGGTGAGATTGTCGATGGCGAGTCGGACTTTTTCGAGATTCAGGCGAACACGACCGACGCGATTCAGGTCAATCTCGAGAACGCTACCCCGAACGACCTGGCACTGCGTGTGTACAACAGCGACCAGGAGGAGATAGCGGGGGAGTCCAGTTGCTGCGCTGTCCCCGGACCACTGACGAAGAAGTTCCCCGAAACCGGTACGTACTACATCGAGGTCGCGGGCACGAGCAACCAGAAGACGACAGCCTACACCCTCGATTACGACAAGATAACGCCCACAGAGAACGACCCGTTCGCGCCCAACAGCAACTTCACTGCCGCCGCCGAGTTGGAGGACGGGTTCCACGACGCCACACTCTGGGGTGGTGAGTCGGACTTTTTCGAGATTCAGGCGAACACGACCGACGCGATTCAGGTCAATCTCGAGAACGCTACCCCGAACGACCTGGCACTGCGTGTGTACAACAGCGACCAGGAGGAGATAGCGGGGGAGTCCAGTTGCTGCGCTGTCCCCGGACCACTGACGAAGAAGTTCCCCGAAACCGGTACGTACTACATCGAGGTCGCGGGCACGAGCAACCAGAAGACGACAGCCTACACCCTCGATTACGACAAGATAACGCCCACAGAGAACGACCCGTTCGCGCCCAACAGCAACTTCACTGCCGCCGCCGAGTTGGAGGACGGGTTCCACGACGCCACACTCTGGGGTGGTGAGTCGGACTTTTTCGAGATTCAGGCGAACACGACCGACGCGATTCAGGTCAATCTCGAGAACGCTACCCCGAACGACCTGGCACTGCGTGTGTACAACAGCGACCAGGAGGAGATAGCGGGGGAGTCCAGTTGCTGCGCTGTCCCCGGACCACTGACGAAGAAGTTCCCCGAAACCGGTACGTACTACATCGAGGTCGCGGGCACGAGCAACCAGAAGACGACAGCCTACACCCTCGATTACGACAAGATAACGCCCACAGAGAACGACCCGTTCGCGCCCAACAGTAACTTCACTACTGCCAGCCTCCTGACACAGCAGTTCAGCGATGCCAAACTCTGGGGTGGCGAGTCGGATTTCTACCGCGTCGTGCTGACTGCAAACGGGACAATCGAGGTGGACATCAACGACGCTGCCGGAAACGACCTCGCACTACGTGTGTACAACAGCGACCAGGAGGAGATAGCGGGCCAGTCCAGTTGCTGCGGTGTGCCTGGACCGCTGACAGCAGATGTGCCGGAGACGGGGACATACTACATCGAGGTCGCGGGCACGAGCAACCAGAAGACGACAGCGTACACGCTAACGAGCAATCGGTCGAACAACGATAGCGACGGTGATACAATTCCGGATGTGATCGACGAGGCGCCAAACGAACCCGAGGATTTCGACGGTTGTAGGGATTCGGACGGTGTCCCCGACGACTTCCCCTGTCCGCTGGTAGAGAATTCGCCACTGGATCTCGACGACGACGGCCGCTACGAGGATATCAATGGGAACGGGGAGTTCACAATCTTCGATGTACAGGCGTTTTTCCTCAACTTCGAGAGCGACGCCGCACAGAAAAATCCGGCAGCGTTCAACTTCAACGGGGCCGAGAATCCGCAGGAGGTGAATATCTTCGACGTGCAGGGACTGTTCAGTCTGCTGTCACAGCGCTGACTGTCGATTCCGCGACAGACGGCGGTGGTAGGACTACTGACCGTCTAATCCATCCAGACCAGTGTGAGACCAACGAAGGCCGACTGCTGAATCCACTCGTTGTCTCTTGCACGACGCATCGACATCCTCCCCGCATCCGGGCACGGGCCGTGCCATCGGCCTGCCTGCCCTTCGCGCCACGGTGGGCAGGCACAAGCGGGCGAGGGTCGCGTTTTGCCTGCCGTGTCACCACGGCCCCGGAGACGCCCTCTGGGGAACGGTGTGGTGACCTTCGTCGTCCGGGCGGACCCCAATCCAACCGCCAGTTTTTGCCTGTTGTGCTTCTCTACTGATACGCTGTCAGCAGAATTAATTCTGCCGGTTGTGCCGGAGTTGTCGGATTCACCCCCCCGTGAACCGCGAGGCTTTCTCCTCGAACTTCGGTAACTCCATCCCCATAGAAAGGTTTATATAGAACCGCGAACATAGATCCAGATGGAATCAGGGTGATCAGCCATGGCAAGTTCGTGGCTACAGAACACTGGATTCCCGAGTCGACTGTTCGAAACCGGTAGTAACGACTACGAACTGTACGAGGAGGACGACGAGTTCGTCCTGAGCGTCGAGATGCCAGGGTTCGACCCCGGCGAGATCGACGTGGCCTGGGACGACGGTGTCCTCAACATCGCCGCCGAGCGCGAGGACGAGACACGGGGCGAGCGCAAGACCTACCACCGGCGGTTCCGGTTCCCGAAGAGCGTCGACGACGACGAGATTGTGGCCCAGTACAACAACGGCATCCTCGAGATTCGACTGCCGGTGATATCGGGAGCCACCGCCCGTGGCACCGAGATCGAGGTGCAGGCCTGACGCCGGTCGAGCCCGGCGTACTGACCGAGAACCGTCTTTTCTGTCGCGGTGAGAACGGCCGGCCGCGGTCAGTCGGCACTGACCGGTCTGTTGGCCCGGACCTCCTCGGCCAGGCGGTCGGCAAACGCGAGCCGGAGTTCCCGCGTGCGTTCGGGCGACAGGTCACCGTGTGTGTCGAACTCGCGGGTCAGCGGTTCGAACGCGGACACGTCGAACCCCATCCGGTCCAGATACGTACACAGTGACGGCGAGGACAGCCCCATCCTGATTGCGGTCCGGACGTACCGTTCTGATTTTCAGTAGTAGTTGAGAGTATTTAGCCACATTCAGTCGTACTGGCGAGGACGTACTGTGTGAGACTCCCGCTGGACAACTGCTGCCCGGTGTGACTACCGTGATTTCTGTGCAGTCCACCCGTGTCTGTCTCTCGCCGTTTCGCAGTGAGTGACGACGAACAGTACTGAGACAGCTGGGTCTGACGACCGCTCGCCATCTCCTGTTGCTCGGTCGCGGACTGAACGCCAGCAGAACGGGCACCTGACGATGATGGAAAACTGGCGTGATTCCCCGCCTCCGTGTAGGCGGCGGGGTTCGCCTCCTCCATTTTGCCACCGTCGAGATACTTCCGACCGACATTCACCGCACCCACCACGTCCCGGTCACACTCGTAGTCACACGCCGGACAGTGAAAGTGCCCACCGTGGCGCTGTTCGGTGTGGTCGTCGGGCGCTTTCACCGTCCGCCCCT
>CAZFMN010000032.1:0-22194 GCA_964520075.1 uncultured Halobacteriales archaeon
GTGACGGTGAAACTGGAGGGCGGGGGCTGTCGGCCGGTCGCCCGCGAGAGCGCCTACGCTGTGTACAGCGAGCGCGCCGCCTCGTTCAACGAGGAGGACGTCGGCGGTGGCATCACGCAGGCGGACGCCACCGGCGTCGCGAAGTACCACGGCTTCCAGTCACGGCTCGCCAACGACGCAATCGAGCGCGGCCGCGACCAGACTGGTGACGACCCGGAGTGAGACACCGAGATGACCGACGACGACACCACGACGGACGCCGGCGGAGCCGGCACCAGGAGCACGGACGGGACGAGCGCCGAGAGCGGTGACGCCAGCGGAGTTGGCACCGGGCACACCGACGAGACGGGCGTCGAGAGCGGTGACACCGGCGGCACCGACGAGACAGACACCGGGGGCGGTGGTGACGCCGGCGGGGAGGGTGTCGTCAGGCGCGAGCGGTTCAGCGGCGGTCCGGCGCGTGCGTTCCTGTCGAGCCTGTCGGCCGACGAGCGCATCTTCGCCGCCGACCTCGCGGTCGACCGGGCACACGTCGTGATGCTGGCCGAGCAGGGCATCCTCGACGACGGGGACGCGGCGGCCATCCTCGGTGCGCTCGCCGACATCGAGGCGGCGGGTCACGGTGCGCTGCCGGCGGGTGAGGATGTTCACGAGGCGGTCGAGACGGCCGTCGTCGAGCGCGTCGGGGCCGCGGGTGGCCGGATGCACACCGCCCGCTCGCGAAACGACGAGGTGGCGACCTGCATCCGCTACCGTCTCCGCGAGGACCTGCTCGTGTTGCTCTCGACGCTTGTCGAGGGTCGCGACCGCCTGCTCGCCGGCGCGGCCGAGCACACCGGGACGGTGATGCCGGGCTACACACATCTCCAGCCCGCACAGCCCACCACAGTTGCTCACTGGCTGTGCTCCTACGAGTCGGCACTCGCCCGCGACACGGCCCGCCTGCTCGACGCATACGACCGGGTCAACCGCTCGCCGCTCGGCGCGGCGGCCTTCGCCGGCACACCGTTCGATATCGACCGCGAGCGGACGGCCGCGCTGCTCGGGTTCGACGGTCCCGTCGAGAACGCGATGGACGCTGTCTCGACCCGTGACTTCCTGGTCGAGACGACGGCCGCCGTCTCCGGACTGGGGCTGACACTCTCGGGGCTCGCCGAGGACGCGGTGCTTTTCGCCCACCGTGGCTTTCTCGATCTCGACGACGACTACGCCTCCACGTCGAGTATCATGCCACAGAAGAAGAACCCGGACACGCTGGAGCTGGTCCGGGGACGGACCGGCGACGTGGTGGCGGGGCTGTCGGGGCTGTTGACCACGCTCTCGGGGCTGCCGCGGGCGTACAATCGCGACCTGCAGCGGGCGGGTCGGCACGCGTGGGACGCAATCGACTCGGTGACAGCCTCGACAGAGGTGGCCGTCGGTGCGGTGACAACCGCCACCTGGGAGGCGGAGACGCTGGCGAGTGCGGCGGAGGCGGGGTTCGCCACCGCGACGGGTGTCGCCGACCTGCTTGCCCGCTCCGGGGTCCCCTTTCGAACGGCACACGAGGTGGTGGCACTCGCGGGCGAGGCCGACAGCCCCGACACGGCGGCGCTCGCGGCCGCCACCCGCGAGGTGCTCGGGGAGTCACTCTGGGACCACGTCGACCGCGAGGCCGTCGAGCGCGCGCTCGACCCCGCGGAGAGTGTCGCCTCGCGTGACTCCCGCGGTGGACCCGCGCCGGCGACTGTCACCGCACACCTCGACCGTGCCCGGGATAGACTCACCGAAGACCGGACCGCGCTCACAGACCGCGGGGACTCGCTCGCGGCCGCACGGGAGCAACTCGACCAGGAGGTGTCGGGCTATCTCTGACCCCTGCCCGTGGAACCGCGCGACGGGGTCACCGGCAGACGCGCCTGGGTCACAACTGTCAGTACCGGCCCCTGTAACGATACCACCGGTACGGCCGGCCCGGCCACCACACCCACCACGGCCCGTCCGGGCCAGATAACAGATATCTTACGTCTACACCGCGACGCGACGGCTCGCCCCCTGCCTGTCTGACCGCGAGAGCAATCGCCGTACGTTCATTCTCTGTGATAGTTTCGACGGATTTAAGCCAGTACGAGGGCAATCCAGAGACACGATGTCAGACGACACACTCACAGCAGAGGACCCCGTGACAGGGGAGGAGATAGAGCTGCCCGGAGACGTGGAGATTGGCGAGATTGTCGACAGCCCCATCAGCGGGGCCGAACTCGAGGTCATCTCGGTCGACCCCGTGACACTGGCGGAGGCACCCGAGCTCGAAGAGGACTGGGGCGAGTGATGACCGACGGCGCGAGGGCGCCGAAACTGATGGCTCGCCGACTCTCCCGCCCGATGGAACCGCGACTCTTCCACGCGACGGCTCCCCGACTCTCGCACGGTCCAGGGGGCACACTCTGCCCCGCGTGCTCGGCGGAGCCGAGACGGTCCCACAGTCCAGGGGGCGCGTGCTGGCTCGCGTGCTCGACAGAGCCGCGAGCCGATATCGTGCGAGGGACGAGGAGCACAGCCGCGGGCTCCCGACCGGAGGGAGGGGTTCCGCGGCGAGCACCGCAGTCGGCTGGGGAGGCGTGTGGCCCGCGGCCGCGGACACGAGACCCGGTGCGCGAACCCGAGGGAGAGGGATGAACGTCGGCGTCCTCTACTCGCGCATCAGGAGAGACGAGAAGCTCCTGCTCGAGACGCTGCGCGACCGGGGTCACGAGGTCACGAAGGTCGACGTGCGCCGCCAGCGGTTCGACCTCACGGACCCGCCGGCAGCCATCGAGGGCGTGGACGTGCTCGTCGACCGCTGTCTGGCGACCAGCCGGAGTGTCCACATCACACAGTTCGCGGAGGCCTACGGTGTGCCGGTGGTCAACAGCGCGGAGACGGCGACCGCCTGTGCGAACAAGGTGCGAACCAGCCTGGCGCTGTCGGCGGCCGGGGTGCCGACACCGGCGACCGAGGTGGCGTTCACGACCGACACGGCCATGGAGATTGTCGAGTCGTTTGGCTACCCCTGTGTGCTGAAACCGGTCGTGGGCTCGTGGGGGCGGCTGATGGCGAAACTCGACTCGCGGTCGGCCGCCGAGGCGGTGCTCGAACACAAGGAGACCCTCGGTCACTACGAGCACAAGATATTCTACATCCAGGAGTTCGTCGACAAGCCCGGGCGGGATATCCGGGTTGTCGCGGTCGACGGCGAACCGGTCGGGGCGATGACACGGGCATCCGACCACTGGCTGACCAACGCCGCACAGGGTGCCGAGACCGCGGCGTTCGAACTCGACGACGAGGCGCGGCGACTCGTCGGTCGTGCGAGCGAGGCTGTCGGCGGCGGGTTGCTGGGTGTCGACCTGATGGAGGTCGGCGGCACAGCGAGCGGCGAGTACACCGTCCACGAGGTGAACCACACTGTCGAGTTCAAGGCGCTGAACGAGGCCGTCGGCGTGGACGTGCCCGGCCGTGTCGTGGACTGGCTGGAGCTCCGGTTCGGAGACGGGGTGGTCGCGTGACCGGAGACACCGGGAGGTCTCGAAACGGGGACACGGGTGTCGCTCGGGAGGTGAAGCGATGAGTCACACGGCGAGTGTCGTCGGCGGGAGCGGGTTCACCGGCGGGGAACTGCTGCGTCTGCTCGCGGGACACCCCGAGTTCGAGGTGGCCCAGGCGACCAGTCGCTCGAAGACCCGGAAGACCGTCGGACACGTCCACCCCAATCTCAGGGGGCTGGACCTGCGGTTCTCGAGTCCGTCGGAGCTGGAGAGCGTGGACGTGCTGTTCTCGGCGGCCCCACACGGCGTGGCGATGGAGGAAATCGACCGCTACCGCGCGGCCGCGGACACGGTGGTCGACCTGTCGGCCGATTTCCGTCTGTCGACAGCGGCGCAGTACGAGGAGTGGTACGACGGGCACAGTCGGCCGGCGTTGCTCGAGGAGGCGGTGTACGCGCTGCCGGAACTCGGCCGCGAGGGGCTCCCCGGTGCGGAGTTGATCGCCGCGGGCGGATGCAACGCGACCGCGACGATACTGGGGCTGCTCCCGCTGTTCGAGGCCGACCTGCTCACCGGCGGGGAGCAGATTGTCGTCGACGTGAAGGTCGGCTCCAGCGAGGGTGGCGCGGGTGGCGGTGACGCCGGGTCACACCCCGAGCGGTCGGGTATCGTTCGCCCGTACGCGCCCGCGGGTCACCGTCACGAGGCCGAGATTGAGGCGTTCCTCGGCACCGAGGTGGCGTTCACCGCCCACGCGGTCGAGATGACACGCGGTGCGTCGGCGACCTGCCACGTCTTCCCGGACAGTCCGGTCTCGACGTCGGAGCTCTGGGGGGCCTACCGGGGGAGCTACGCCGATGAGCCGTTCGTCGAGGTGGTCGCGGGCGGCGGCGGGGTGTACCGCTATCCCGAGCCAAAGGCCGTCGCGGGCACCAACCGCGCCGAGGTCGGCTTCGAGCGCGACCCCGGCAGCGGGCGCGTCGTCGTGTTCGCCGCAATCGACAACATGATGAAAGGCTCCGCCGGGCAGGCGGTTCACGCCGCAAACATCGCACTCGGTATCGAGGAGACAACCGGACTCGGGTTCGACGGACTCCACCCCGTGGGGGCACCATGACCACCGGCGAAAGTGGGAGCGAGAGCGAGCGAGTCGTCGTGAAGGTGGGCGGTGCGCGTGCCGTCGACCCGGCAGGTGCGCTCGGTGGTGTGGCACAGTTGCTCGACGGCGGCGGGTACGAGGTGGTGCTGGCCCACGGCGGGTCGACAGCGGTCGACGAGACCCTGGAGCGACTCGGCATCGACCCCGAGTACGTCGAGACACCGTCGGGTGTGGTCGGGCGGTTCACGGACAGGGAGACGATGGAGGTGTTCGAGATGGTGTTGCCGGGTCGACTGAACACGGACCTGGTCGCGGGGCTCCGGAGCGAGGGTGTCGACGCCGTCGGACTGTCGGGTGTCGACGGCGGACTGCTGTCCGGTCCGCGCCGGTCCGCCGTTCGCGTACTGGAGGACGGCAAGCGCAAGATACGCCGGGGTGACCACTCGGGCAGTCTCCGGGATGTCGACGGTGCCCTGCTGGAGACACTGCTCTCGTCGGGGTACACCCCGGTCGTGAGTCCGCCGATGGCCGGTATCGAGGACGAGGACGAGGCGGTGGTCACACCGGTCAACGTCGACGCGGACCGTGCGGCGGCAGCCGTCGCGGCCGAACTCGGCGCGACGCTCCTCCTCCTGACCGACGTGCCGGGCGTGCTCGCAGAGCCCGACGACGAGACGACGCTGTTCGAGCGCGTCGAGACACCCGCCGACTGGGAGCGCCTGACCGCCGCCGCCGAGGGGTTCATGCGCCGGAAACTGATGGCGGTGGAGACGGCACTCGAGGACGGGACACCGAGGGCAATCGTGGCGGATGCAAACGCCGAGCGGCCCGTTCGCTCCGCACTCGACGGCGGCGGTACCCACGTCCACGCGAGCGCACTCGGTCACAGCGATGGCGACACCGAGACAGACGGTGGAACGGTTGCCACGAGCGATAGAACCAAACGCGAGGAAACCGGAGGGAGAGACGTATGAGCGGGTTCGTGTTCTCGGAGAAGCCAATCGAGATGGTGGAGGGTGACGGAGCGTACCTCTACGACGACAGCGGGCGGGAGTACCTGGATATGGGTGCGAGTTACGCCTGTGTGCCGCTGGGTCACAGTCACGAGGCGGTCAGGTCGGCGGTGCTCGACCAGTTCGACCGGTTGACCTACGTCCAGGCGTCGTACCCGGTCGAGGTGCGGACGCGGCTGTACGAGCGACTCGCCGGGGTCGGACCCGGGGATCTTGACAACGTCTGGCTGTGTAACTCGGGGACGGAGGCGAACGAGGCGGCGCTGAAGTTCGCCCGCGCGGCGACGGGCAACTCGAAGATAATCGCCACGAAACTGGCCTTCCACGGGCGCACGATGGGGTCGCTCGCGACAACCTGGAAGGACAAGTACAAGAAGCCGTACGAGCCGCTGATGGGGAACGTGGAGTTCGTCGACTACGACGACCCAGAGGCGCTCGCGGCGGCAGTCGACGAGGAGACGGCGGCGGTCATCGTCGAGCCGATACAGGGCGAGGGGGGTATCAACCCCGCCTCCCGGGCGTTTCTGGAGCGGGCGCGGGAGGCGACCGCGGACGCCGGGGCTGCACTCGTGTTCGACGAGGTCCAGACCGGGATGGGCCGGACCGGGACGATGTGGGCCTGTGAGACGGCCGGTGTGGTGCCGGATATGCTGACCAGCGCGAAGGGGCTCGGCAACGGGTTCCCCGTCGGGACGACGCTGTGCCGGGACTGGATCGCCGAGAACTACGGCTCCCACGCCTCGACGTTCAGCGGCGGGCCGGTCATCTCGGCGGCGGCAGAGGCGACGGTGTCGACACTGGTCGAGAGGGACGTGCCGGGCAACGCCGGCGATGTCGGGGAGTACCTGCAGGGGCAACTGGCCGAGCGACTCGGTGACTCGGTCCGGGAGGTCCGCGGCGAGGGGCTGATGGTCGGTATCGAGGTGCGGCGCGGGTCGAACCGGGTCCTGCGTGACCTGGCGCTCGACCACGGTGTGCTCGCCCTGCCGGCCGGGCGGACCGTCGTGCGACTGCTGCCGCCGCTGACTATCGGCCGCGAACAGGCCGACGAGGTCGTCGACGCGCTCGAGACTGTCCTCGGCTGAACACCCGGGTGTTGTCACGGTCCGCCGTCGATGCGGAGAGATTTTGTCCGTCGGGGTCACACGAAGTAGCATGAGTCGGGTCCGGGTCAGGGGGATCTACGCGACGGCGCTGACGGCGACCTTCGAGACTGTCGTGCAGGCGTCGCCGGCGATACGGGAGCGGTTCGACGAGACATTCACCGCCGACCCGGCGGCGGTGTCCGTCGAGACGACCGGCAACCGGCAGGGGGTCGGGGTCCACGGGGACCCGGAGGCCGTCGAGGCAGTCGCCAACGAACTCGGGGGGCTCTCGCGGGACACGTTCGTCTGGCAGGCCGACCTCCCGCGGGGCGGGGTCTACGCCGGCGAGGTAACAGAGACACTCGGGAGCGGTGCGCTCGTCGACTGCGGTCCGGGAACGGGGTTTCTCCCGTACTCGAAGACGACGGGGCACGTCGACGACGGCGACCGGCTACGTGTGCAGGTGAGCGAACCGCGGGCATCCTGGGTGGACAGACGGCCGGTGCTCGACACGACGGTGCGGGTTCGGGGTGGTCTCGCGAACCTGGTCCGTGGCGGGTACCGCGGCGGGAGCGGCCCGGAACTCGCGGAGATACTGCCGGTCGACCCGCCCGAGGGGTGGGGTGTCGACTGGGCACCTGCCGCCGACGACGCGGGTCTCGACGCGCTCGGTAACGCGCTCGAAGCGCTGGGTGCGCGCGCCAGGGCACTCGATTCGGCGTTCACCGACGCGCCCGCGCCGGAGGAGGCCGCGCCCCAGGCGTACTGGGAGGGGGCGGCGACACGGTGGGTCTGGTTCGGTCGGGAGGCGCGGTTCGCGCTCGACGACCGCCGCCGGGCGGTGGTGCCGACGATGCCGGGGCACCACCGGACGAAAGCCGCGACCGGCGCGGCGAGTACCGCCGTCGACTTCGTCGAGGCTGTCTGCGAGGACCTGACCGGCGGCGAGAGCAACGATGACGAAGGGACCGGCGAGGACGCGTTCCCGTTCGGGGCCGTGGTCGGTCAGTTCGGCCCGGCGGTTGGGGAGTCGGTCGGGATCGGTCACGGCAAGCCGGACGGCCGGCGCATCGACCTCGGGCCGGGTGAGGTGACCGACATCGACGGGGAGACGGTGACCGTCGAGCGTGAACTCTCCGGCGGCGGCAGCTACGACGCGCTCGGTGTTCCGAAGCAGGAGGGCGATGTCGCAACCACGAAGTTCCGCGAGGGGCGGTGGTGGTATCCGACGGTGTACCGCGGGGCCGACGGCGAGCGCCGGGGGACCTACGTCAACGTCTGCACGCCGCTGGAGGTCTTTCCCGACGAGGTGCGCTACGTCGACCTGCACGTGGACGTCATCAGGCAGGCAGACGGCACCGTCGAGCGCGTCGACGACGACGAACTCGACGACGCCGTCGAGGCTGGACTCGTCGGAGAGCAACTGGCGACAAAGGCCCGGAGTGTCGCGGCGGCCGTCGAGAGCGCGCTGTGAGTCTAGCGTGCTGATACCCCGGATGCTCGGTCGTTGCGTAGACGGCCGTCCAGTCGGGCATCGGCCACTCGTCGTCGGTCGCGGTGATGAGAGACACCGGTGGTCCGTCGAAGAGGGCCTCGACCTGCTCTCGTATCCACCTCCTCGTCGACATCCCATTCAACGCCGTCTCTGCGATGCAGGGTTTTTCATCGGAGAGAATCCGTGCTGTGACCTCGGTGGTGGTCCCGTCGGTCAGGCCCAGTCGGAGAGGAACTCGACCACGTCAGTCAGTTCGGGATACACCCGGTCGATTCGTTCGACTGCGTTCCGGAGGCCGCGAGGACGCATCCCCTCGGTTGCAATGAACACTCCCGCGTGGTCGGTGAGTCCCGAGAAATCCTTCCGGTCGTAGGTGAGCAGAACCCGGTCCTCACGTCCCGCCGCCGCGAGAACTGTCTTGTCGGATGCGCCTTTCTCGAGCAGGTCGTCGCTCCGTCTCACGTCGTGCCCGGCGGAGTCGAGCGCCGAGACGTGCGCGGGAACGACGTTCTCGTCAGCGAGTATCCGCATCAGGCCTCCCGCCTGGACTCCTCCGGGTCGACCGGACGCTCGCGACGGATACGCTCGACCACGTCCCGTTCGTCCGCGTCGAGTTTCCGGAGCAGTTCCGGATTGTCGAACGCGTATGCCAGAGCGTTGTGTACGTCGGCGACCGAGACACCGTCGTACCTGCTTGCCACTGTCTCCGGCGAATCACCCTGTTGATACTGCCGGTAGACGTGAAGAACACCGATTCTGGTGCCCCCGAGTCGGGGGTTGCCCCCGAGTACCGACTCGTCGCTGACGATTTCACGCACGTGTTACTGTCGCCCATGCTTGTATATAAATCACTGGTCGAATCAACTACCGGCTAACAGTCTCAGGCCATAGGTTCCGACACGAGACGTCATCCGAGTGAAAAAGGTTGGTCTCTCGACGACGACGAACTCGACGACGCCGTCGAGGCTGGACTCGTCGGAGAGCAACTGGCGACAAAGGCCCGGAGTGTCGCGGCGGCTGTCGAACGGGCGCTGTGAGCGGCGCACGATTCGCGCCCGTCGTCACGACACTGTTGGACACACCCGGTCCGGACCGTTGTGTTTAAATATACACGCCGGAGATGTACGAGTAGAATCGTGCAGGGGCAGATAGCCCCGAGTCCAGCGGAGGGCGCGAGTATTAGCACACGTGTCGTGGTAGCCAAGCGGCCCAAGGCGCATGGTTGCTAACCATGTGGCGTACTGCCTCCGGGGTTCGAATCCCCGCCACGACGTGTACAACAACCACACATGAGTGCAGAAGACCCAGAGGCGGACGAGGAGACGGACGAGGATATCCGTTATTTCGTCCGCATCGGACAGACCGACCTCGACGGCACGAAGTCCGTGGAGCGGTCGCTGACAGACCTGAACGGTATCGGGCGGCGAACAGCCCGCATCATCGCCGAGCGGGCGGGTATCGACCGGAGAGAGACGTTCGGTGCGCTCGGTGACGAGGCGATCGAGGAGATCGTCGACCTCGTCGAGGCGTTCGGGGACGACGCCCCGGACTGGATGGCCAACCACCGGAACGACTTCTTCGACGGTGAGACGACCCACAGGATCGGCAACGACCTCGAGATCACGCGCCGACAGGACATCAACCGGATGAAGATGATCGACTCCTACAAGGGTGTCCGGCACAAGCGCGGGCAGAAGGTGCGCGGGCAGCGGACCCAGTCGACGGGCCGTTCCGAGGGCACAATCGGCGTGAACGTCGAGGCGATAAAGGAAGAACAGGCCGAGGAGGAGGAGTAATGGCGCTTGGAACGAACACGAAGTTCTACGAGACGCCGAACCACCCGTACCAGGGCGAGCGCATCGCCGAGGAGGCGGGGCTGGTGAGCACGTACGGCCTGAAGAACAAGGAGGAGCTCTGGCGGTCGGAGTCGGAGTTGCGCCAGTACCGCCGCGAGGCGCGTGACCTGATCGGGAGCGCGGGCGGTGACATCGGCACCGCCGAGCGCGAGGGTCGGGCGTTCGTCGAGCGACTCCGCCGCATCGGCGTCCTCGCCGAGGAGGAGTCACTCGACGACGTGCTGGCACTCGAGGTGACCGACATCCTGGAGCGGCGACTCCAGACGCAGGTCTACCGGAAAGGCTACGCCAACACGACAGAGCAGGCACGCCAGTTCATCACGCACGGACACATAACGGTCGAGGGCCGACAGGTTCGGGTCCCCTCCTACACCGTGCGCACCACCGAGGAGTCGACGATCAACTTCGACAGTTCGTCACCGCTGACGGACGAACTCCACCCCGAGCGGGCAGACCAGTAATCAGAGAGAGACACATGGCAGATGACACCGACAAGTGGGGAATCGCCCACGTGCACGCATCGTTCAACAACACAATCATCACGATAACCGACCAGACGGGTGCGGAGACGCTGGCAAAATCGAGCGGCGGGACCGTCGTCAAGCAGAACCGGGACGAGGCCTCGCCGTACGCGGCGATGCAGATGGC
Organism: uncultured Halobacteriales archaeon; assembly: GCA_964520075.1. GTDB lineage: Archaea > Halobacteriota > Halobacteria > Halobacteriales > Haloarculaceae > Halovenus. The sequence continues at coordinate 10,703 of CAZFMN010000032.1, forward strand.
CGAGGAGGCCGCCGAGGAGGTGCTCGCGCAGGGCATCGACGGTGTGCACGTCCGTGTGCGCGGCCCCGGCGGCAACCAGCAGCAGAACCCCGGACCGGGCGCACAGGCAACAATCCGGGCGCTGGCGCGGGCCGGTCTGGAGATCGGTCGTATCGAGGACGTCACACCGACCCCTCACGACGGCACCCGGGCGCCGAAGAACGCGGGTTTCTGACGATGGAGTACGAGGTCCAGTTCGTCGAGCGCGGCGACAGGGACGCGCGGTTCGTCGCCCGGCCGATGACGCCCGCGTTCGCGAACGGTATCCGCCGGGCGATGCTCGCGGACGTGCCCACGTTCAGCATCGACACCGTCCGGGTCGTCGAGAACTCGAGTGTGATGTTCGACGAGCAGATCGGACTGCGACTCGGACTGGTGCCGCTGGTGACACCACCCGGCAAGTTCGAGCACGGTGACGAGGTGACGCTGTCGCTGGACGTCTCGGGGCCGTCGCGCGAGGCACCCGAGGAGACCCGGACAGCCTACTCGGGTGATATCGTCTGCAGTGACCCGATGGTCGAACCCGCCGACCAGAACGTTCCGATAATCGACCTGAAAGTCGACCAGCGCCTGCAGTTCGAGGCCGACGCGGTGCTCGATGTGGGCCGGGAGCACGCCAAACACCAGGGCGGGGTCGCCGTCGGCTACCGGCATCTCCAGCGTGTGACCGACGCCGGCGAGCGCGGCGAGTTCGACGACGACCCCCACATCGTGCGGGGTGTCATCGAGGAGCACGCGCCCGAACACGCCGAGGGTGACGCGAGCGAGGGCGACCTGGTCGCGGCGGAGGCGTTCGACCACGACCTGCGGAACCGGTATCCCGGGCGGCGGGTCGAGGTGACCGACGTCGAGGACGCGTTCGTCTTCCACGTCGAGACCGACGGGTCGCTGACGGCAGACCAGCTCGTCGAGCAGGCCGTCGGGTCGCTCGAATCCCGCGGACAGGAGCTCAGAGAGGCCGTCCAGCTATGAGCGGCTGTCCGGGCGAGACGGGGACAGTGACCGTCCGTGTCCCGAACGCGGGGGTCACGGACGGCCCCGAGTGCCGACAGGCTGTGGGCGGCCGCGCGAGCGGACAGCCGTCGGAGTCTCGCCCGGACCGAGAGACAGCGGGCAGTCGACCGGAGAGCGGTCGGGCAGCCCGGACCGAAACCGATTTGAGGGGTACAGGCCGAACAGTAAAGACGCGCAGGGATAGCCAAGTCAGGTCAACGGCGCAGCGTTCAGGGCGCTGTCCCGTAGGGGTCCGCAGGTTCAAATCCTGCTCCCTGCAGTTTTCAGGAGGACCGTCATGAGCAAGACAAACCCACGACTGGAGGGTCTCATCGCCGAGTTGAAATCGACAGCCCGGAGCGGCGGGGGCGACGTCTGGCAGGACGTGGCCGACCGCCTGGAGGCACCGCGGCGCACACACGCAGAGGTGAATCTGGGGCGCATCGAGCGCTACGCCCGGGCCCAAGAGACTGTCGTCGTTCCCGGCAAGGTGCTCGGCAGCGGCGTACTGACGAAGGACGTCACCGTCGCGGCTGTCGATTTCTCCGAGACGGCACGGACGAAGGTCGACCAGGTCGGCGAGACCCTGTCACTAGAACAGCTACTCGAACAGAACCCCGAGGGAACAGACGTGCGGGTGATACGATGAGTGTCGCCGAGTTCGACGCCGACGTCGTCGTCGACGCACAGGACTGCATCCTCGGTCGGGTCGCCTCGCAGGTGGCCGAGCGCGCGCTCGACGGCGAGCGAATCGCGGTGGTCAACGCCGAGCACACCGTCATCACCGGTGACGAGGACCAGCTCACCGAGAAGTTCAGGGAGCGGCGCGCACACGGCTCGGACCGCGGGCCGTACTACCCGAAGCGACCCGACCGCATCTTCAAGCGGTCGATTCGAGGGATGCTGCCGTACAAGCGGCCGCGGGGTCGCGAGGCACTCGAGAACGTCCGCGTCTACGTCGGCAACCCGTACGACGAGACCGAGCGACTCGACGGCACCTCGCTCGACCGGCTCTCGAACATCCGCTTTGTGTCGCTGGGCGACATCAGCGAGTCACTCGGAGCGAACATCACATGGTAACGAACACATCTGGAAAGAAGAAGACGGCAATCGCACGCGCAACGGTCCGCGACGGGACCGGGAAGGTACGGATAAACGCACAGCCGGTGGAACTGGTCGAACCGGAGCTGTCCCGGCTGAAGATGCTGGAGCCGTTCCGCGTCGTCGACCGGAACGTCCGGGACGACATCGACATCGACGTCTCGGTCGAGGGCGGCGGAACGGTCGGGCAGGCCGACGCGGTGCGGACGGCAGTCGCCCGCGGACTCGTCGAGCACAGCAACGACGCGGAGTTGCGCGACGCCTACCGGGAGTTCGACCGGTCGCTGCTGGTGAACGACGTGCGCCAGCGCGAGTCGAAAAAGTGGGGCGGTCCCGGTGCCCGGGCCCGCTACCAGAAATCCTACAGGTGAGCCACAGATGATGGTACCAGTCCGCTGTTTCACGTGCGGGAAGGTGGTCGGCGAACACTGGGAGGAGTTCAAGCAACGCACGAAGGAGGCAGACAACCCCGAGGACCCCGAGGCGGTGCTCGACGACCTGGGTGTCGAGCGGCACTGCTGTCGGCGGATGCTGGTCTCGCACAAGGACCTCGTCGACATCGTCGCCCCGTATCAATAATGGTCAGGACAGACAACCGGTACGAGCGGGCTCGCATCATCGGCGCGCGGGCGCTGCAGGTAGCCTACGGTGCGCCGGTGCTCGTGGAGACAGAGCAGACCGAGCCGATTCTCATCGCCGCCGAGGAGTACGACCAGGACGTGTTGCCGTTCACAGTCCATCGGGGTGGCCATCAGTGACGCTGGTCACGGATGTCGCGCTGCGGCGGGTGCTCGATTCCCGCGGGAACCCGACCGTCGAGGCGGACATCCGGACCGAAAACGGCGGGTTCGGTCGGGCACGTGCCCCATCGGGTGCGAGCACCGGCGCGTTCGAGGCGGTCGAACGGCCCGCCCGGGAGGCGATTGCGGCGGCACGGGAACAGGCCGTTCCCCGTCTCGTCGGCGAGGTGTACGCCGGTGACCAGCGCTCGGTCGACGCCGCGCTCCGGGCCGCCGACGGGACCAACGACTTCTCGACTATCGGTGCGAACAGCGCCGTCGCGCTCTCGATGGCGGCCGCACACGCCGCCGCGGACGTGCTCGGTGCACCCCTGTTCCAGCATCTCGGCGGGACGTTCCGGGGTGACGGGTTCCCGGTCCCGCTGGGGAACGTCATCGGCGGCGGCGAACACGCCGCCGAGTCGACCGACATCCAGGAGTTCCTGGCGGCCCCGGTCGGGGCACCCTCCGTCGAGAAGGCGGTGTTCACGAACGCGGCGGTCCACGAGACCGTCGGTGACCTGCTCGCCGACCGCGGTGTCGCCGCGGCACAGGGTGACGAGGGCGCGTGGGCAGCCCCAATCGACGACAGCGAGGCGCTCTCGGTGCTCGCCGAGGCGGTCGACCTCGTCTCGGAGGATGTCGGATTCGAGATACGAATCGGTCTCGATGTCGCCGCGGCGGAACTGTACGATGATGGGGTCTACCGGTACAGCAACACGACGCGGGACCCCGACGAGCAGATAGCACACATCGCCGACCTGGTCGAGCGTCACGGTCTCGTCTACGTCGAGGACCCGCTGACAGAGACGGACTTCGCGGGGTTCGCGGCGTTGACCGACCAGGTCGGCGGTCACACCTCGCCGAGGGCCGGTGCCGGTGAGACGGGCACCCTGGTCTGCGGGGACGACCTGTTCGTGACGAACGTCGAGCGACTGACGCGGGGTATCGAGCAGGGTGCGGCGAACAGCATCCTGGTCAAGCCGAACCAGACCGGAACGCTGACCGGTGCGTTCGACGCAATCGAGCGTGCCGTCGCGGCCGGGTACAGTCCGGTCGTCTCCCACCGAAGTGGAGAGACCGAGGACACCACCATCGCCCACCTCGCCGTGGCGACCGACGCACCCTTCGTAAAGACGGGCATCGTCGGCGGCGAGCGAACGGCGAAACTGAACGAACTAATCAGAATCGAACACAACGCATGAGCGGAAACGAGAACAACGGTCTCGACGCGTCCGACATCGACGACGCGGAGACCGAGACGACGGCAGAACAACCCGCCGAGGCCGACCCGGCCGAGGCCGAACAGAGCGCAGACGACACCGGTCCGGTGGGGGTCGACGCCGAGGCTGTCGACTTCGACCCGGCCCCAGAGGACGACACCGACCCAGAGGAGACGGACGACAGCGGGCCGTCTCTCGACGAGGACGTGATGTCCGACGAGGAGGCCGACCTGCTCATCCCGGTCGAGGACTACCTCGGCGCGGGTGTCCACATCGGCACCCAGCAGAAGACACAGGATATGGACCGGTTCATCCACCGTGTCCGCACCGACGGTCTGTACGTGCTGGACGTGTCGATGACCGACGAGCGCATCCGGACGGCGGCGAACTTCCTGGCGGGCTACGACCCCGAGCAGATTCTGGTCGCCTCCTCGCGCCAGTACGGCCGGTTCCCGGCCGAGACGTTCGCCGACGCCGTCGGCGCGCGTGCCCGTACCGGCCGGTTCATCCCCGGCACCCTCACCAACCCCACCTACGACGGCTACATCGAACCCGACGTGGTGGTGGTGACCGACCCTATCGGTGACTCACAGGCTGTAAAAGAGGCCATCACGGTCGGTATCCCCGTTATCGCGATGTGTGACTCGAACAACACCACGAGCAACGTCGACCTCGTGGTCCCGACGAACAACAAGGGCCGAAAGGCGCTGTCGGTGGTCTACTGGCTGCTCGCGAACGAGACGCTGGACCACCGCGGTGCCGACTCCTTCTACGCGCTCGAGGACTTCGAGAGCGAGCTGTGAACGCTGGTCCGACACGGTAGTCTGTCGGATATCGGAGACCGGGTACCGGAGGCCGAGTGTCGGATACTGTATACTGGATAGCTGATAGCTGATACCGGATACCCGTCTGTGCCCGGTTGACACACCAGACAGCCGGTAGTGCACCGACTCGACGGGACTCGTAGCTCCGTGTCCCGGCCACGCGACCGGTGCCGTTCAGTCGGGCAGTCTCGCCGGTATGGGGGCAGTTCGAAGGGTTTATTCGCGCTCTTGGCTACTTTTTTGCAAGAACAGCAATGTCCGAGAAGCCAGCCACGATGTACCGGGACCTCGACAAGCCCGCGTACACGCGCCGGGAGTACATCACAGGTATCCCGGGGTCGAAGGTCGCACAGAATATAATGGGTGACCGGCACACGGAGCCCGAGGAGTATCCGGTGCAGATATCGCTGATGGTCGACGAGAGCGTCCAGATTCGGCACGGTTCGCTGGAGTCCGCGCGGCTGTCGGCGAACCGGCACCTCATCAGAGAGCTCGGCGAGGGGAACTACCGGATGATCCTCCGGAAGTTCCCGCACCAGGTCATCAGGGAGAACAAGCAGGCGACCGGGGCCGGTGCGGACCGTGTCTCGGACGGGATGCGCCAGTCGTTCGGGAAGATTGTCGGAACTGCCGCGCGCGTCCACGCCGGCGAGCGACTGTTCACCGCGTACTGTGACCTCGACCAGGCCGATGCCGTGAAGGAGGCCTACCGACGGGCCTACAACAAGATCTCCCCGCCCTGCACCGTCCGCGTCGAGCGCGGCGAGAAGGACCTCATCGCCTGAACCGCCAGCGACCCGTTTCTGACTGTCGAGTGCGATTACCGTTCTCTCGACGGACTGTCCGACTGTCCCGCATCCGGTCAAGAGTTCTGTCTACTCGTGACAGTACTCTGCTCGTTCGACTCGGAACCGGTGCGATGTGGGCCAGACTGTGTTACCCTCGCCGGCCGATTGGCTCGGCCCGTTGCTCACCCGTCTCTCGCGCGGAGTCGGTTCGTGACCCCGGTACGCGAACCGGCGTGCCCCGGCCCGGGTGCCGTGGTGCGTGTACAGTTCGGGGGGTCACCGGACGAGATACGGCTCCTCGTCGGGGAAAAAGCGGCCGAGGTCGGACTGTTGGCGATAGTCCCGGCTCTGGAGGTCGGCGAGCGTCTCGGCGAGGCGGCGGGCGTGGTCGTCGGTCCAGTCGGCCGGCTCCAGAACTGGGACAACAAGCCAACCGGCACCGCCGAGCGTGTTCGCGTGCAGACGCTCGACACTCCGGTCGGCGGTGAGCGAGGTACACGTCTCGAGCACGTGCGCTGTCGCGTCTGCCCCGACCGGGAGGAGCACGTGGGCAGTGATAGCCCGGAGTTCGGCGTCGAAGTACGCCTCCATCTCCGCGTAGAGTGCCTCCGTGGCGGGTTCACAGTCGGTGGTGTCGGGTGGACACATCGAGAGATACGAGAGGAAGGTCCCGGGACAGTCGAGAGACATCGTCTCGGGGTCGAACGAGGTCACGAGACCGCCGTCGGCGAGCGCGTCGAAGAACCGATCCGACCAGGGTCGGCCGGTGAACGGAACCCCGGTCTCCGTGCCGCCGTGGATGCCGGGGTGTGCACCGACAGCGTGGAAGTGGGCGTTCACGTCGCCATAGCCCGGGACGGCCCGCTCACAGTCCGGGTCGAGTCCGAACGGGTTCCGCCGGCGGTCTGTGACGTACTCCACAGCAGTCCCCTCGGTAGTGTCACACAGAACAGTTTCGGTTTCGGACGAACACGTGGACGATGCCGCGGCTCGGAGGGGTAACACTCTATATCGCTGAAGCGTAAACTCGGGTATGAGACTCGACCCAGAGCAGACCGCAGTCGTGGTCGTCGACATGCAGAACGGGTTCTGTCACCCGGACGGGAGTCTCCACGCGCCGGGGAGCGAGGCGGCAGTCGAGCCCTGTGCACGGCTGGTCGACCGCGCCCGGGAGGCGGGTGCGAGTGTCGTCTTCACCCGGGACGTCCACCCGCCGGAGCAGTTCGCGGACAACCACTACTACGACGAGTTCGACCGCTGGGGCGAGCACGTCGTCGAGGGCTCCTGGGAGGCGGAACTCGTCGAGGGGCTCTCACCGCGCGAGGGGGAGCTGGTCGTGGTCAAACACACGTACGACGCCTTCCACCGGACCGAACTCGAGGGCTGGCTCGACGCCCACGGGGTGAACGAGCTCCTCTTTTGCGGGACGCTGGCGAACGTCTGTGTGCTACACACCGCCGGGAGCGCGGGCTTGCGGGACTACCGGCCGATGCTCGTCGAGGACGCGATCGGCTACATCGAGGAGAGCGACCGCGAGTACGCGCTGGATCACGCCGACTGGCTGTTCGGCGAGGTGACGACACTCCCGGAACTGGGGTTCGACACCAGGTGAGAGTGGGGCACAGTCAGTCGAGTGTCTCGGCGGTTCGGTCGGCCCACTCGACGGCGTAGGCGGCACCGTGTTCGCGGTAGAGTTCGGCGTCGAGGGCGTCGAACGGTGCGGGCAGGTCGCCGGCGTGTTTGACGGCACTGCAGGCCAGTTCGGCGGCGTCACCGACAGATGTCTGTCCGCGGGCGAGCGCGCCCGGAAGGTCCGCGAGTCGGCCCTCGAGTCGTTCACCAGCGTCGAGCCAGGCGTCGAACAGCGGGCCGTCCCAGGTGGCGAACGTGTCGCGGGTCTCCAGTCCGAGGTAGGCGTCGTAGCAGGCCGCCGCGACCTGGTAGGTCTCGACAGGGTCGAGCACGTCGGCGAGCGCCGCCGCGAACGCCGGGTACCGGTCGCCGAAAAAGCCGATGAACTGCTCGGGGTCGCCCGTTCCGACCTGCACGAGCGCCTCGGCGAGGAGGAAGTCGGCGAACGTATCGGGGGTCTCGCCGAGCCGGTTCTTGCAGAGCACGACCGGCGGGTCGGTCTGACGGGTCCAGGCGACACTGCCGTCGCCGGGCATCCCGATCGTGAACTCGGAACCGGCGTAGCGGTCGAGCACCGCCGGCGCGTCCGGTGGGAGCCAGCCGTCCGGACAGGAGAACGGGTCCAGCGAGTCGACGAGCAGCCCCAGTTCCTCGGCCTGTGCGGCCGGCAGCGTCTCGAAGTCACGCTCGACGTCCAGAACGAGCGCGTCGGGGGCGTGTTCCTCGTGGACGGCGGCGACGGGGTCGGAGAGACTGTGGTCGGTGAACATCAGGTGAGAGGTGTGTTGCCGAACGGCGCGGCGCTCAGGAGCAGTGACACCACGAGCGTTCCTGCGACGGTTTTCGCTACTGTACTCATACCCGCACGTTGGGCTGGCGAGGGCAAAAAGCCTCAGATTCCGGGCGCGCGGGGTCGGCGGTCGGTGGTCGGTTCACCGTCCGGTCGGAGGCGGCGAGCGTGCCGTCCGGCGGGGTCAGTCGGTCCTGTCGGGGCCGGGGTAGGGGTCGTCGTGGAGACTCTCGTAGAGGCTGGCGGGGTCGAACAGGCGGGCGAACGCGTCGGGCGGGCGGATGCTGAGCGCGGCGTAGGGCTGGACGGAGAGGTTGGTGCGCGCGGTGGCGAGGTCGGGGTCGAACGTCAGCAGGTGTGCGGCACCGCCGCGGTATGCCGAGGCCAGTCCGGGGTGGTCTCCTGGCGGGTGTGAGACCGCGACACGCTCGGTCTCGACCAGCGCCCGCCAGTCCTCGGCGAGAGAATCCGTTGCGAGCGAGGCGATGACCGCGGCGGCGTCCGCGAGCAGCGCATCACTCGCCAGCAGTTCGACCCAGGAGTGGCGGCGGATCTGCCACAGCGCCTCGCGGGCGGGGCCGTCCACGAGCACGTCGGCGGCCAGCACGTCGGCGTCGGCGACGACCCGTGCCGGGTTCGCCTCCCCGTCCGTGCTCATTGCTCGCGCCGGGCCGCGAGCGCCTCGCGTATCTCCGCGACAGTCGGTTCCCGCTCCACGCGGTCGAACAGCGTCTCCCAGTCCATATCAGATGGTGGGCGAGGCCACGCAAAAACCCTCTGACACCCGTCACACACCCGTCTGACGGGTGTTTAAGTTCCTCCGGTGACAGCTACAGGTGGGCGCGGACTACCACCCTCGTTTCGAAGACTCCCATTCCTCCCACAGGACGCGCCCACCCCGCTCTCTCAGGCGTTCACCACAGCTAGCCCAGCATGGGAAGATACTTCAGCGGCGATACCCCACAATGTAGATATGACCAACTACAGAGTAACTGGTCGCTGGGAGACGCCGGACGGATGGCAGCGCTTCGAGACGGAGCTCGATGCCGAGAACGAGAGCGTGGCCGTCGAGCACACGTACGCCGAGTTCGGCTCGCGACACGGGCTCACGCGCAGGCAGATCGAGATCCAGGAGGTGGCAGAATGAGTCTCGGTGGTGGCGGTGGCGGGCAGATGCAGGAGCTCGCCGCACAGCTCGAGGAGCTCGAGGAACATCAGGAGGCGATCGAGGCGGAGATCGAGCGCCTGCAGTCCGAGAAACAGGAGATAAACGAGGCAATCGAGGCGATAGACGAACTCGAGAGCGGCGCGACGGTGCAGGTACCGCTGGGCGGTGGCGCGTTCGTGCGCGCAGAGGTGCAGGACATCGACGAGATAACCGTCACCCTCGGGGCCGACTACGCGGCCGAACGCGAACAGGAGGGTGCAATCGACACACTCGAATCGAAGCAGGACACCCTCGACGACCGCATCGACGAACTCCGCTCGGACGCCGCCGAGATAGAGAGCGAGTCCGAGGAGCTCGAACAGCGCATCGAGCAGGCACAGGCACAGCAGATGCAGCAGTTCCAACAGCAACAACAGAACGAGTAGTCCGATGTTCGACGGACTGAAGAACAAGCTCAGCAGTTTCACCGAAGACGCCGAGGAGGATGTCGATGTCGAACCCGGAGAGGGTGACGATGTCGAATCTGGAGAGGATGTCGACGTCGAATCTGGAGAGGATGTCGATGTCGAATCTGGAGAGGATGTCGATGTCGAATCTGGAGAGGATGTCGATGTCGAACCCGAGGAGAGTGAGACGGTGGCCGAGGACGCCCAGCCGTCCGGTGACCCGGCAGGGGAGTCGCTCGGAGAGGCCGACAGCCCCGGGGATAGCACAGCAACCGCCGGACGCGGTGTGGGCACTGTCGAGTCACAGCAGACCGACGCCGTTCGGGACGAGCGCGGCACCCGGGAGCAGAGCGTGGACACCGGGTCCGCCGGGGGCAGTGATGCCGGCCAGGAGACCGGCGCGGTCGGGGGTGAGCCGGCCGACGCCGGGGCCGTCGGCAGGTCCGGAGCGGTCGAGACCGGTGAGTCGCCGGACGAGACCGGCGACGGTCGGAGCCGGAGTCTGACAGAGCGGGCGAAGCTGTTTGCGACCGGCAAGACACTCATCGACGAGGACGACCTCGAGTCACATCTTGAGGAACTGGAGTTCGCACTGCTGGGGAGCGACGTCGAGTACGAGGTGACACAGGAGATTCTGGACGGTGTGGAGCAGAATCTGCTGGGCGAGCCGCGCGGTCGCCTCGAGAGCACCGGCAGTATCGTCAGGGACGCGCTCAGGGAGGCGCTGTACGACGTCATCAACGTCGGTCAGTTCGACTTCGACGCCCGGGTCGCGGCGGCGGAGAAACCGGTCGTGATGATATTCACCGGTGTCAACGGTGTCGGCAAGACCACCAGCATCGCGAAGCTCGCGCGGTACTTCGAGGCGCGCGGGCTCTCGACGGTGCTGGCGAACGGTGACACGTTCCGGGCCGGGGCGAACGAACAGCTCGAACAGCACGCGCGGAACCTCGACAAGAAGGTCATCTCCCACGAGCAGGGCTCGGACCCGGCCGCGGTGATCTACGACGCTGTCGAGTACGCCGAGGCAAACAACGTGGACATCGTGCTCGGGGACACGGCGGGGCGTCTGCACACCAGCGACGGCCTGATGGACCAGCTGGCGAAGATCGACCGCGTCATCGACCCCGACATGACGCTGTTCGTCGACGAGGCGGTGGCGGGCCAGGATGCGGTCAACCGCGCCAGCGAGTTCGACGACGCCTCCGACATCGACGGGACGGTGCTCACGAAAGCCGACGCCGACACACAGGGCGGCGCGGCCATCTCCATCGCACACGTCACGGGCAAACCGATTCTCTTTCTGGGCACCGGACAGGACTACGGCGACATAGAGCGGTTCGAGCCCGAGCGTATCGTCGACTCACTGCTCGGCGAGTGAGTCGCGGGTCACAGACCGCGTGTCCCGTCGGCATCGCACGGGCAACCGGAAGCGGTGCGGACCGCGTGCTCGTCGGCCGTGAGCACTGGGGACGGCACTCCGCTCACAGACGACGGTTCCGGACTCGAGACACCCGTCGAGAGGTCCGATTCCGGTCACAGACACACCGAGTCCGGACGGCACACCCGCCGGATACCTCGGTCGGCACGGACGGGCAAGAACTTTACAAGTGGTGCACGCAGAGACAGACACATGCGCCCAATCGACGACACGCCACTCACGCGGGATGGGAAGATGCTCATCCTCGCGTACGACCACGGACTGGAGC
>CAZFMN010000032.1:22294-26655 GCA_964520075.1 uncultured Halobacteriales archaeon
CCACTCACGCGGGATGGGAAGATGCTCATCCTCGCGTACGACCACGGACTGGAGCACGGCCCTGTCGACTTCGAGGACGTTCCCGAGAGCGCGGACCCGGCACACGTGTTCGACGTGGCGACCCATCCCGCGGTGACGAGTCTCGCCGTCCAGAAGGGGGTTGCCGAGGCATACTACCCCTCCTACGAGGACGAGGTGAGTCTGATGGCAAAGCTGAACGGAACGTCGAACCTCTGGATGGGTGAGCACGACTCGGCGGTGAACTGCTCGGTCGACTACGCCGTCGATATCGGTGCCGAGGCAATCGGGTTCACGCTGTACAGCGGGTCGAACCACGAGGTGGAGATGGCAGAGGAGTTCCGCGAGGCCCAGGAGCGGGCCCGCGAGTTCGACCTGCCGGTCGTGATGTGGGCCTACCCGCGAGGACAGGGGGTGAAAAACGACACCAAACCGGGGGTGATCGCATACGGTGCCAGACAGGCGCTCGAACTCGGGGCCGACGTAGTGAAGGTAAAAAACCCCGGGAGCAAGGCGGCGATGGAACACACCGTCGAGATGGCCGGTCGGACGAAGGTCATCATGTCCGGCGGGTCCAAGCGGAGCGACCGCGAGTTCCTCCAGAGCGTGAAGACGGCGATGGACGCCGGCACCGTGGGGCTCGCCGTCGGGCGGAACGTGTTCCAGCGTGAACAGCCAGAGCGCATCCTCGACGCACTCGAACAGCTCATCTTCGAGGAGGTCCCCGTCGAGGAGGCACTCGCCGCCACCGAGCGATGACCGCCGAGCGTATCTTCGAGACGGTGGCGACAGTCGGCAGTGACATCCAGAGCGCCCTAGGTGAGCGCCGCTCCTACGAGGAGGGGCACAACCCCAGCGGCGAGCGCCAACTGGCGGCGGACGTGTACGCCGACGACCTGCTCGGTGAGCGCCTGCTCGCGCTCGACAGCGTCGCCGCATACGCCAGCGAGGAACAAGAGAACGTCATCGAGAGCGACGACGGTGGCACGTATCACGTCGCCTGTGACCCGCTCGATGGCTCCTCGAACCTGACCTCGAACAACGCGATGGGGACGATCGTCGGCGTCTACGACCAGCCCCTGCCGGCGCCGGGCGATGCGCTGGTCGCCGCCGGGTACGTCCTGTACGGCCCCATCACGACGATGGTGACCGCGAGCGAGGGCGAGGTGACGGAGTCACTGATCGAGGACGGCAGTCGGACGGTGCTCTCGGAGGACCTGACCATCTCGGAGGACCCGGTCACCTACGGGTTCGGTGGGCGGATTCCGGACTGGCCGACAGCGTTTGCCGACTACGTGGCCGACATCGAGGACGACCGGCTGAAACTCCGGTACGCGGGTGCGATGGTCGCCGACGTGAACCAGGTGCTGACCTACGGTGGCATCTTCGGCTACCCGATGGTCGAGGACCGCCCCGAGGGGAAACTCCGCCTCCAGTTCGAGGGGCTCCCGATGGCGTACATCGTCGAGACCGCCGGGGGTGCCTCGACAGACGGCAGTCACTCGCTGCTCGAGACCACACCTGCACGACTCCACGAGCGGTCACCGGTGTTCCTCGGCAACGGGTCGCTCGTCACCCGACTCGAGGACGCGATGGCTGACTGGTCAGCCTGAGCCACCCGCTGTCCACGTACGACACTCGACAGTTGCGAGAGTCCGGCACGGAGCTGTCACCTGCTGGCTCTCGTCGGTCGTGACCGGACCGGCGTCGGACCGCAAGCGTCCGGTCTCGGGCCGACGGACAAGGCTACCAGAGATGAAAAGAATGGCAAGTTACAAATGTCCCACGGATAAAACGCAGGTGTATGTCAGTCGTGGAACTCCGAGGATTAGCAAAGGACTACGGGAACGTCCGGGCGGTCGACGGACTGGACCTCCAGATACAGCAGGGGGAGATATTCGGTTTCCTCGGGCCGAACGGCGCGGGGAAATCGACGACGATCAACATGATGCTCGATTTCACCAAGCCGACAGCCGGTGAGGCGACCATCTTCGATATGGACCCCCGCGTGAACGGGACGGAGATACGCCAGCGGATCGGTGTGCTCCCGGAAGGGTACGACGTGTACGACCGGTTGACGGGGATGGACCACCTGGAGTTCGCCATCGAGTCGAAGAACGCGGACGACGACCCGTACGAACTGCTGGAGTACGTCGGACTCGACGGGGACGGTGACCGGAAGGCGGGGGAGTACTCGAAGGGGATGGCCCAGCGACTCACCCTGGCGATGGCGCTGGTCGGGGGGCCGGAGCTGCTGATACTCGACGAACCGACGACAGGGCTGGACCCGAACGGGGCCAGACAGGTTCGGGAGATCATCCAGCGGGAGAACGACCGCGGGACGACGATCTTCTTCTCGAGTCACATCCTGAGTCAGGTCGAGGCGGTCTGCAGTCGCGTCGGCATCCTCCGCGAGGGGCGACTCATCGCGGACGACACGATCGACAAACTGCGCGCGAACGTGTCCGGCGGCCAGACCCTCGTCGTTGAGGGCTCCGGCATCACCGACGCGGTCCTCGACAGGGTGTACGAACACCCCGGTGTCGAGGATATCACCGTCAGACGGTCCGGGTCGGAGGTGGCGCTCGATGTCGCCACCGACGCGAGCAAGACACAGATTCTCAACGAGTTCGAGGAGGCCGGCGCGGAGGTGGCGGACTTCTCTACCGAGGAGGCGAGTCTCGACGACCTGTTCGCCGCATACACGCAGGGAGGTGCCCGGGCATGACTTGGCAGACCGTCGCGAAGAAGGACATAAAGGACAGCGTCCGCTCGCGGGGTCTGTGGGGGATTATCGTCATCTTCCTGGCGCTGATTTTGGTACTCTCGTGGTTGCTCTCGCCCGGTGGTGACGGGGACGAGACGCTGCTCGTCTCGGCCGGACTGTCGTTTTTCCTCGGGATCCTGTTTTTCGTCCCGCTCGCGGGGCTGTTTATCAGCATCAAGTCCATCGTGCGGGAGAAAGAATCCGGGAGTATCAACCTCCTGCTCTCGCTCCCGCACACCCGACTCGACATGGTGCTCGGCAAGTTCGTCGGCCGATCGGTCGTCCTGGCCGTCGCCGTTCTGGCGGCGTTCGGCCCGGCCTCGATATACCTGCTGGCAGTCGGCGGCGGGACCGGGGCGTACGAGCTGTTCGCGCTCCTGCTCTCTATCATGTTCTTCGGCCTGATATTCGTCGGGGTCGGCATCGGGCTGTCCGCACTGGTCAACAGTGAGACCCAGGCGTTTGTTGTTGGTGTGAGCATCTTCTTCCTGCTGTTCCTCTGGGTGCCGATTCTGGGCCAACTCGGCATCGATGCGCCCGACATCGTCGCCCGGTTCTGGCTCGTCATCATGTTCATCGACTTCTTCCTCGTGTTGCTCTCGTTGAACAACCCGGACATCTCCAACGCGTCGGTTGTCAGATACGACGACATCATCGTCGAGGACGGTTTCGCCTCGGTGACGATTCCCTCACAGGACATCTGGCTCCAGCACTGGTTCGTGTTCGTCATTCTCGCTCTCTGGATTGTCGTGCCACTCGGCATCGGTTACTACCGGTTCAAGGGCCAGGACCTGTAGCCCTCTGGACCGGTCCACCGACCGAACCTGTGGCCTGTTGCTCCTCGCAGTTGCCGTAGTCACCACCAGCACACGAGCGCTCTGAACGGAAACGTAGTCTATATACTACTATTACAAAGCTTTTTGTACGGTTGGCGAGTATCTGCGTACATATGTCAGGTGGGGCAGAAACGCCGAGCGACCGCACAGGTCGGGGGGTTTCACCGGCAATCAGCGTCATTCTGATGGCGGCCATCGTCATCATCCTAGCTGCCGTCATCGGGGCATTCGTACTCGGACTGGGGGAAGAAACTGAGGAGCCAGCACCCGTTGTTACAGCGGAACTCGACCGTGGTATAACCGACAACAGCCCACCATTAGAGGGGGGAACCAGAAAAATCACGATCAGCCACGAGGCGGGAGATACGGTTCCTGTATCTGAACTCCGAATAATTACAGAAGCGCAGTGTTTCGATCCGTCCACGGGGACAACAATCACAAAGCGCGGAGAACTCTACAATCTTCCAGCAGAGGAACCGAGTGGACTTTCAGCAATAAACAACGACGAGAATGTTCGTGGTGACAAAATATTCAGTACCAGGGGGCCAGCAATCGAAGGGCCGATAGCAGACGGAGAGAATTGGCAAGCCGGTGAGTCGCTCGTGTTTCACATAGATAACGATGAGTGTCAACTCCTGAGTGAGTCAAGAACAGACATCCAGATTATTCACGAACCGTCGAACAGCGTCATCGAAGAGAAATCAATCGGGTCAGGTGACGTTTCACTTGGGTCGCCCGCA
>CAZFMN010000033.1:0-26617 GCA_964520075.1 uncultured Halobacteriales archaeon
ACCCGCTGACGCTCGCCTGCTCGACATCGCGGCGGGACTGGCCCACACCTGCCGGCTCGGCGGTCACTACCGGCAGTTCTACGGCATCGGGTGTCGGAACGGTTGTGTCCGGTGGTTTGTTCAGGAAACTGTCAGCTTCATCCCCGCGGTAAAGAGCGAGGCTTTCGTCTTTAGTCTCCGTAACTCGGAACGGTATCACGCAAGACCCGTCGTTCGAACAGCGACCGCGGGGTGAGATTCAGGGGCGGTACGACGACCACGGGAACGGAGAGACTCCGCTCACTATCTGGGCGTTGTGACTGGGGACGTGACGTCTCGTATGAGTGCCCGGGGAGGGCTCCGAACCCTCGATCTCCGCATGTCCCAGGTCAGCGGGAGCGGAGCGGTGCCGCGTTCGTTGAAACCCTATGAGTGCGGCGCTATGTCCAGCTAAGCCACCCGGGCGCGTCCCCAGTTAGTGGGGTGTCTCTCTTTAACGTTCCCATCCTGACCGGCACACGCCCGGGAAGGGGAGTCTGTCTCGTCGCTCAGGCCTCGATATCGACGCCGATAGCCGCCTCGGCGCTGTCGAACCCATCGGCCTCCAGCAGGTCGAGCAGTCCCTCGTTTATCTCCCGCGCAATCGCGGGGCCGCGGTAGACCAGTCCGGTGTAGAGCTGGACGAGCTGTGCCCCGGCGCGGAGCTTGCGGTAGGCGTCCTCGGCGGTGGAAACCCCGCCGACACCGATGACCGGCACGTCGACCCGGCGGGAGACGTAGCGGACCATCTCGGTCGCGCGAGCCTCGACCGGTTTGCCCGACAGCCCGCCGGTCTCGGCCTGGTGAGGCGACTCCAGGGTCTGTGGTCGCTCCGTCGTCGTGTTCGTGGCGACCACACCGTCGAGACCGAGCTCCGTGACCAGCGAGACAGCGTCGGCGACTGCGGACTCCGAGAGGTCCGGCGAGAGCTTGACAAGCAGCGGTGACGCACCCGCGTCCACGAGCTCCGAGAGGATGGCTGCCATCGACTCGTAGCTCTGCAGCGCCGCGAACCCATCTGAGTTCGGACAGGAGACGTTGACCACGAACAGGTCCGCGTCGGTCACCTGCTCGTAGGTCCGCCGGTAGTCCGCGGGGGCGTTCTCGGGGGGGACGTGCTCGGATTTGGCGATGTTGACACCGACGGGAACGTCGACATCGAGGCGGGCCAGGCGGTCACCGACGGCCGTCGCGCCCTCGTTGTTCAGCCCCATCCGGTTGACGAGCGCCTCGTCCTCGGGGAGCCGGAACATCCGCGGTCGGGGGTTGCCACCGTACGGTTCCGCGGTCACACCGCCGACCTCAACGAACCCGAACCCGAGCGCCGACAGCGCGGGCGGCAGGTGTGCGTTCTTGTCGAACCCGGCCGCGACACCGACCGGACTGGGAAACGACCGGCCGAACACCGTCGTCTCGAGACGGTCGTCGTCGACAGTGTAGCGGTCCGCGACGGGGCCGAGCAGCGGTGTCTGCTGGAGTCCGCGGAGACCGACGTGTGCCAGTCGGTGTGCCGTCTCCGGCGGCAGTCTGAACAGGAGCGGTCTGGCCGCGTCGTAGAGTCTCCCCATATGCGTATGTGTTGCTACGGCTGTGTTACTGTAACGGATTCAGAACTCGTGGTCCAGTTCGTCCGTGTCCGCCCGCTGGATTATGATCTTGTCCTCACGCACCCGGACGAACACCTCGTCGCCGATGTCCATGCCGGCAACGGCGAGTTCGTCCTCGTGCAGATTCAGGTGGACATTGTGGTACTCACCGTCCTCGCTCTTGGCGCCACTCGGACTGAGCGTCTTCTTTCGCACCATCGCGGTATCCTGTACAGTTTTTCGAGACAGTGTACACTTAAGCCTACCGTGCCCACCCGAACACGATGAGAGACAGCGCGGACCGAGCGGGCTACGAGGCGGTGCTGTTCGACATGGACGGGGTGCTGATACGGGGGCGGGCGACGATACCGGGGGTGTACGCGAACGCCGCCGACGAGGCCCTCACCGAACTCGGGGTCGATATCCCCGAGGACGAGCGGGCGGTGCTCAGACAGCCACGGTTCGACGAGGCGATGGCCGAGCGCTGTCGGGGGCTGGGGCTCGACCCGGCGGAGTTCTGGACGGTCCGCGAGGGGGTGGCGAGCGAGCGCGCGAACCGCCGCATCGGCTCGGAGCCGCGCACCCCCTACGAGGATACGGCGGTGCTCGCGGCGCTGTCGGGTCCGCTCGGTGTCGTCAGCAACAACCGCACGGGGACCGTCGAGTACGTCGCCGAAGAGCTGTTTCCCGGCCGGTTCGAGGCCGCGGTCGGCCGGGACCCGACCCTCGAGGGGTACAGACGGCGCAAACCCGACCCGCACTACATCGAGCGCGCACTCGAGCAACTCGGTGCCGAACACGCGCTGTACGTCGGTGACCGGGAGACGGACCTGCTCGCGGCCCGCCGCGCCGGCATCGACGGGGCCATCCTCCGACGCGACCACGGACAGGGACCGCTCGAGGAGACTCCGGTGTTCGACCTGACAGGGCTCGATGAACTCCGGTCGGTGCTGTCCTGAGAGCCGGCTACCGACGACGCACGTCGTGGCGGCCGAACCCGTAGCGCAGGCGGTTGGCGAGTCGGCGAGAGAACCGCCCCTCCTCGCCGGTCGCCCGCGAGCCGAACCGCTCGGCGAGCGCCTGATAGATGAGCGGCAGCGGCACCGCCTGCTCGAGGCTCTCCTGAACGGTCCAGGTGCCGGTCGACCCGCCGGCGACGTGGTCGGCGACGTCACCGAGGTCGACCCCCTCCTCGCGGAACGCCTCCTCGCAGAGTTCGAGCAGCCACGACCGCACGACGGCCCCGTTGTTCCAGGTGCGTGCCACCGCCTCCAGGTCGAGGTCGTACCGGCCCTCGTGGAGCAGTTCGAACCCCTCGCCGTAGGTCTGCATCAGCGCGTACTCGACGCCGTTGTGCACCATCTTGACGTAGTGTCCCGCGCCGCTCTCGCCCATCCGTGCGTGACCCTCGGGACCGGTCGCCACCGCGTCGAAGACCGGCTCGCAGGCCTTGTAGGCCCACTCCGGCCCCCCGACCATCAGCGAGAACCCCACCTCCGCACCCGCGGGACCGCCGCTGGTCCCGCAGTCGAGGTACGCGGCGTCGGTCGACGCTGCCCGCCGCACGGAGTCCTCGAAGTGTGAGTTCCCGCCGTCGACGACGATATCCTCGCCGGTGAGGTGTGGTTCCAGTTCGTCGAGCGCGGCGTCGACAGCCTCACCCGCGGGGACCATCAGCCAGACCCGCTTCCCCCTGCCGAGGTGGGTGGCGAGCGCGTCGAGAGAGTCGGCGGGGGTCGCGCCCGCGTCGTCGGCCGCCGTGACGGCAGCCTCGTCGACATCGAACGCGACCACGTCGTGGCCGGCCGCGAGCGTCCGGTCGACGATGATCTGTCCCATCCGCCCGAGTCCGATCACGCCGAGTTCCATACCTGTCGCTCGTCCGGGCGGCAGGTAGGAATTGTGATTCGTGGGGACCCGGGACCAACTTACAGGGAAAACGGGCGCAATTCGACTGCGGCTGTCCGGCCGAACTACAGCCGATTGAACAGATTCTGTACGTCGAAGATGTTCACCTGTCCGTCCCTGTTGAAGTCGAAGAACTCGTCGTTCTGCTGTACCACGTCTGTCTGGTAGCTGTCGAACAGCGCCTGCACGTCGAAGATATCGAATGTGCCGCTACCGTCGACATCCTCGTGGAGAAAGTCACCGTCGGCGTCCTGTGGTGAATCCTCGTAGCCCGGTAGCGGAGGCGGACTCGGGTCCCCGGCGACGATCTGAGCAGTCTGGCTGTCGTCGTCCGTGAACACCCCGTAGTCGTAGATACCGGACTGTTCGGGCACCTCGAAACTGAACTCGACGGTCGTGCTTGCGCCGTCGTCCAGCGATATGCTCCGGTCCGCGGTCACGGTTCCGTCGAATTTGAACGCGACAGCCTGCGTGCCGGGTTCGGTGCCGTCGTTCGTGACCGTAGCGCTCAGACTGAGTGACTCACCGGGGTCGGCCTGGGTGGGGAGTTGAGGAGCAGTGATTGTGAAGGTATCGGGACAGGCCACCCCCCAGTTTGGCTGTTTCTCCGTCTCTCCCTCGAAAGCAGCGGCCTCCTCGTCGAAACTAAGCGGCTTATCAGCAATCTGTTCGACACACCACGTGCTGATGTCCTGATTGAACGACTCCGACCCGTAGAACATGAGTCTCATATCGGTGACCGAGGAGGTGTCCCAGTCGCCGATGGGCCCGTTGAACGCCTCCGATTCGAAGAACATCTTCGTCATAGTGGTGACCGAGGAGGTGTCCCACGAGTTGAGCGACTGATCGAACGCCTCAGACCCAGAGAACATGCCGAACATATCGGTAACCGAGGAGACATCCCACGCGCCGATGGGCTGGTCGAACGACTCCGTTCCGGCGAACATACCTCTCATAGTAGTGAACGAGGAGGTGTTCCACGCGCCGATGGACCCATTGAACGAGTCCGCCCCGCCGAAGATGCTGTTCATGTCGGTAACCGATGAGGTATCCCACGAACTGATGTCCTGATTGAACGAGTCCGCCTCCCAGAACATGTATCTCATATCGGTGACTGAGGTGGTGTTCCACGAACCGATGGACCCATTGAACGAGTCCGTATTGGCGAACATCGTAGACATGTCGGTTACGTCGGTCAGGTCAGGCGCGTCGTCGGCCTCGTATTCGAGGTTGTAGGCAGCGTAGAAGGAGCCTTCAAACGACTGCCAGTCTATGTCGCCCCACTGCTCGATTGTCTCTATTTTCGGCTGGTCCGACTCCGCGAAGCCGTATGCATTGGTGTCGTACTTCAGATGCGGAAACTCGCCGGTGATGTTCACGTAGTAGGTGCCCGGTTGCTGAACGGTGATCTGGTAGTCCCCATTTATTCCTGTTTCCTTCCCGCCGGCATCCGACGGCTCACCGTCCACGGGCTCCCAGGAGACGGTATAGTTGTACGCGAACGCGTCGTCACCAGTGCTGACAAGGAACGACGAGTCGCCCGTTTCACCATCCAGCGTCGTGTTGACCGTCATCGAGAACGGTTCGGCTTCGTCTGCATCCGTCTCTGCAGCGGCCGCCGCCCCTCCAACCAGCAGTAATCCCAGTACCACCAACGCGAGGCAACCCCACAGGGCAGTTCGCTTGCTCGCTCCGTGGTACTCCTCGTAAAACTGCTTCAGGTCGTCTGCTGTTGCGGTAACGTTCGGTGACAACCTTGGTTGGGCTCTCATCGATATCGTATATTTACACTCGTGAACAATAAAACCGGTGAACTATCATGTCGGTTTGTGTTTTTTCATCTCAGGCAAATATTCGGCCCTCAGATACGGTTCTGCTGGTGGGCGAGAATCCGGTCGGCCGGCAGTACTATTCCAGCAGGTCCTCGACCTCGCCGGGGCCGTACTCTGTTATCGTGACGTTTATCTGCCGGGTGGCGTCGCCCACCTCGCGCCCGCGGACGGTCACACGCTTTCGCTCGCCGTCCCGGGAGGGTTCGTAGCCGGTCCCCCCTTCGAGCAGCACCTCGGCCAGACTCGCCCCCCGGATGTCATCACGCATCGGCCGGCCGGCGTCGTCAGTTCCGCCGGTCAGTTCGAGCGTGTAGCCGTCGAGTCCGACCGCGTTCCCGTCGACGGTGTCGCCGAGCTCGCGACCGACGAACCGGTTGGCGCTCTGTCCCGATACCTCGACCTGGCGTGTGACGCCAGCCTCGGGGTCCGCAACCGCAACTGTGAACTCAGCCATACATTAACCGAGCCGACGGCCCCGCAAAAGCCCGTCGAACCGCGAAGGCGTACCGCTCGCGACTGCCGCAGGCCCCCGGCCCGGCAGGCCCAGAGACCCCTCGAAAGGTTGAACTGCTCCCCGGCCAGTTCCCCGGGTATGAGTGAACTGCCGGTAGATGCCGTCTACGACCTGGCGCGACCGATGTCGGTCACGCTCTCACCGGACGGTCGCCGCGTCGCCGTCCAGGTGTTCGAGTTCGACCCCGGTGCCGAGAGCCGGCGGAGTTCCGTCTTCGTCGTGCCCGCCGACGGGAGCCGGGACCCTCACCGGCTCACCCGCGTCTCCGGCGCCGGGTCGATGGCCTGGAGCCCCGACGGCACCAGACTGGGTGTCGTGATGAGACGCGAGCGCGACCTCGAACTCCGGGTTGGTGGAGACACACAGGACGACGGAGGGGCGGCCGGCGATGACCGCGAGCCGGACCCACAGCCACAGCTGTGGGTGTACGACCTGGCGCGCGGCGGCGACCCGCGGCAGGTCACCGACTTCGACGAGGGAATCCGCGGGTTCGACTGGGGGCCCGCCGGCGAGCGCGTCGTCGTCGCGGCCCGTGACCCGACGCCGGCGGAGACCAGTTACCTCGAACAGCGCCGCGACGGCGGCCCTATCGAAACCGAGCGCCTCCAGCACAGGTTCGACGGTGTCGGCTGGCTCGACACGGTCACGACGTACCTGTTCGTCGTCGACATCGAGAGTCGGGAGCGGCGTCGGCTCGACCGCGCTCACGGCGGCGGCATCCTCGAACCGGGGACCGGGCTGGCCCCGGCCTGGCACCCCGAGGAGGACCGCGTGGCGTTTCTCGCCAACCACGGTGACCGGCCGGACGACAGCTACGCACAGGCTGTCCACGTCGTCGACACCGACACTGGCGAGACCAGACAGCTTCTGGGCGGCGACCGGATGGTTCGCGAACCGACGTGGAGCCCCGACGGCTCCCGCCTCGCGGTCGTCACCAGCAGTCCGACGAACTGGTACGCCCCGGCCGATATCTGCAGCGTCGACCCGGACACCGGCCGGTGTCGGGCACTCACCGACGGCCTGGACCGGCATCTCGCGTGGTTCGAACAGCTCGCTTGGCTCGACAGCGACAGCCTGCTGACCGCAATCGGTGACGGGGGCTGGTCGCGGTTCCTGCGGCTGTCGACCGACGGCGGCCACGAGCGGGTCTACGACCGGCAGTCCCGCGGTGAGTCACTCACCGGGTTCGACGCCGCCGGCGAGACGGTGGCGTTCGTCCGGCAACAGCCCCGCGAAGGTATCGACGTGTTCGGACTGCCGGCCGGGGCGCTGTCGACAGCAGGCGATGACTCGTCGGTGTCGGTCGAGACCCCGCCGGCGGCGGGCGAGGAGCCGCGTCGCCGGCTGACCGACCTGAACCCGGCGCTGGTCGCCGACTACGACCACCCCCGGGTCGAGCGCATCAGCTACGAGGGCGCGGACGGCGACACTGTCGAGGGGCTCGCCTTCCTGCCCTCGGGGTTCGACCCCGGGGACCCGGATGGTGACCGGCCACTCTTGCTCTCGATTCACGGCGGTCCCCGGCGCTACGACGAGCCACAGTTCGACTTCGACACCGCGTTCTGGACGACCCGGGGCTACGTGATGTTCAAGCCCAACTACCACGGCTCGACCTCCTACGGTCGTGCGTTCTGTGAGCGACTCGGCGGCGCGTGGGGTGACGTGGAGGTCACCGACGCACTCGCGGGGACCGACGAACTCCTCGGGCGCGGGTGGGTCGACCCCGACAGGCTGTTCGTCACCGGCTTTTCCTTCGGTGCCCGGGCGACCGCGTCCGTCCTGACCGAGACCGACCGGTTCGCCGCCGGCGTCGCCGAACACGGCAGCTACGACCTGCGGTCGGCGTTCGCGACCGGTGACGGCCACCGCTCGTTCGAGAACGAACTCGGCCGCCCCTGGCAGCACCCCGAGGCCTACGAGACGGCGTCCGCTATCACCGACGTCGACGATATCGACACGCCGCTCCTGCTGACCGCCGCAGAGGACGATATGCGCACCCCGGCCGCACAGTCCGAGCAGCTGTACGTCTCCCTGCGAAAGCGCGAGGTTCCGGCCAGACTCGTCGTCTACCCCGACACACACCACGTCCACTACTTCGTCGCCGACCCGGACCGCGCCACGCACCGGCTCGAGACGCTGTCTGCCTGGTTCGATCGGTTCGACCCCACGGGCGAGGACGGCTGACCCCCGGCTCTCGTCGCTCGACGCACCGCCGACCCGGCCCGTGTTCCACCGGCATCTCTGACTGTCAGCGGTCGAACTTGCAACGAAGTTTCAACGGAGTTTTCACGGAGTTTGAAAAATGGTGAAGTGTGGAGCGTGGTTCTACGAGGATGGCATGTACGACCGACTGTCTACAGCAGAGGGGCAGCGGGACCCGGAGACAGCGGGTCCAGCGGTGGTATCACGGGTCGGCGGACACGGTTCCAGGCGGGAGAGCGACAGCCGACCGGTCGGTATCGGGCGGGTGAGCGGTGGTGACCGATGAGGGCGGCGCTCAGACGGCTGTTCGAACTGGTGACGAGCAGGTGGGCGGTGACCGCGGTGCTGGCCGGACTGGCCGCAGTCGCCGGTTCCTTTGCCGCGGCCGGACTGACCGAGGACTTCGCGTTCACGCCGGTCTCGTCGGTCGTCGTCCACTACACGCCCGGGGTCATCATCAACACGACACTCGACGTGTTCGGCAACTACGGCCAGTACATCAACATGGCGTTCACCCTGGGTGTGACGACGGCACTCTTTGTCGGGGTGTCGGGGGCCGCGCTGGCGGCTGGTCGTCTCGTCGACCCCGACCGGCTCCGCGGTGCGCGGATTCCGATGGTGGGTCTGGCCGCGTGGGGGATGGCGGTGTTTCTGACGGGTGCGCCGCTGCTCTCGCTCGGGGCGGGTGCCCCGGCGGCGGCCGTGGTCGTGCTGGTCGACCGGCCCTGGCAGGACGAACTCTCGCTGAAGCGCGGCGGTCGCTGGCCCGACGAGGACCGGCGGGCGGTGTTGCAGACGGGTGCCGGTGTCGTCGGCTTCGCCGGTGCCTCCTACGTCCTGGGCAACTACCGGACCCCACAGCAGGAGTTCCCGGAACTCGACGTGGTGAGCGGTGTCGGGGTCTCCGAACCGGAGGCGCTGCTCGACGAGGCCGAGGAAAAATCCCTCGACCTGCCCGACAGTCCGGACCTTGTGAGCCGAATCGGCTCCTTTTACACGGTCGATATCGCGACCGTCGCACCGCGAATCGACGCCGACGGCTGGGCGCTCGACGTGACCGGGAGTGTCGACAGCGAGCTAACAATCAGCTACGACGAGCTCACCGACATGGACGCAGACCACCGGTTCAGCACCCTCCGCTGTGTCGGTGAGGAGCTGAACGCCCGGAAGATGGACAACGCGGTCTGGACCGGCGTTCCCGCGAGTCGCATCTCCGAGCAGGCCGGCGCGAGCGGCAACCACGTCGCGATGCGCGCCGACGACGACTACTGGAACGTCGTCCCCCGGGAGGTGTTCGAACAGGCCTACATCGTCTACGGGATGAACGGGAACGTCCTGCCACGGGAGCACGGTCACCCCGTCCGGGTCATCGTGCCCGGCCACTGGGGCGAGACGAACGTCAAGTGGCTCCAGGAGATCGAGTTCCTCGACGAGGATACACAGGGGTACTGGGAGGAGCGTGGCTGGGACGGCACCGGTGAGGTCTGCGGTGTCGCGAAAATCTGGACCACAACCGAAACTGAGAACGGCACACTGCTCGGTGGGCTCGCCCACGACGGCACCGACGGTGTCCAGGCTGTCGAGATATCGCTCGACGGCGGCAACAGCTGGCAGGAAACCGAGATAACCGAGCAGCTCTCGGTCGGCGACAGCTGGCGGCAGTGGCGCTACGAGGTGACCGAACCCGGCGACCACGAGGTTGTCGTCAGGATGCGCGACGGTAACGGCGACCTCCAGGAGCGCGAGGCGAGTGATGCCTTCCCGGACGGCGCGACCGGCTGGGTGAGTACATCGATCACGGTCTGAAAAACAACAACAGAGTAAAATGCAACCACACAAGACAGTCGAAGAGAGGAGATTCACACGATGGCATTCTGGATGAGCTCCGCGGTCGGGCTCGCGGCGGTGAACCTGGCGCTGCTGAGCGTGCTCATGACGGTCTGGCTGCGCAACTACCGGACCTTCCGGTCCCCGATGTTGCTCGGCCTGCTCCTGTTTGCGGGTGTGCTGGCGGTCGAGAATCTCGTCGCAATCGGCGGGTTCCTGTCGACCGAGATGATATACGCCGGCGGGAAGACCGCGATGTACACGCTCGTCGGCCTGCGCGGCCTGCAGTTTCTCGCGCTCGCCTTCCTGACCGTCGTCACCGTGTTCCCGTCCGGGAACCCGCTTCGCTCTCGAACCCCCTCCGGCGAGGAACCCGGCTGATACCGGCCCCGGCGAGACAGCCGCGACGGTCCCCGCTGGCGCTCACAGCGCCGCCCGAACTCCCCCGTCGGCGACGAACGTCGCCGCCACCGGACCTGCGGTGAGCGAGTCCGGATGCTCCACCGCCGACTGGCGGCCACAGAACACCCGGGTGTTTTCTGCCTCCCCTCGCAACGGAGGGTATGGGCGATAGCTCCTCGGGGGGCGAGAGCACGAGTGGGCGGGTCAGGGGGAGCACCGTCGGGATGTGGCTGCTCGTGCGGGTGAACCGGTGGTTGCTGGTCGGGGTCGTGCTACTGGCCTCGTTTCTCGCGTTCGTCGCGCTCAGTCTGCCGGGCATCGGGTCACTGCGTGAGATTGCGCGAACCCAGAACGGTCTCCGGTACCTGTTCTCGACGCTGATTGGCGGCGTGATAACGGGAACGACAATCGTCGTCACGATAAACCAGCTGGTGCTGTCACAGGAACTGGGTGCGGTGGGCGACCAGCGAAACCGGATGGAAGAGGCGATGCAGTTCCGGAACGATGTCGAGGAGTCGGTGGAGATGGGGACGAGTCCACCGGAACCGCATCTCTTTCTCGTCAACCTCCTCGACGGAATCGAGGCACAGGCAGAGCGACTCCGGGAGGCGGCCGCGGACGAACCCGACAGGGAGCGACGGCAACAGGTCACCGGGTACGTCGAGGAGCTGACCGACAGTATCGGACCGGTCAGGGCGTCACTGGAACAGTCACAGTTCGGGACGTTCGACCTGGTGTGGAACACACTGCGGTTCGACTACTCCCTGAAAATCCATCGCGCCAGACAGCTACGCGACGAACACGCGAGTGCCCTGTCAGACCCGACGGTCGAGGCGTTCGACGACACAGTCGAGGCGCTCGCGCTCTTCGCGCCGGCACGTGAGCACTTCAAGACGCTGTACTTCCAGTGGGAGCTCATCAATCTCTCGCGGGCCTTGCTGTACACCGCTGTCCCGGCGCTGATTGTGATGGGGACGATGGTCACCGCCGTCGATGCCACGTCCGTGCCCGGGGAGACACTCGGCGTGGACAACCTCGTGTTGCTCACCGGGGCCGTGTTCGCCGTGGGACTCACCCCGTTTGTCGTGTTCACTGTCTACGTCCTCCGGATTGTGACCGTCGCCAGGCAGACGCTCGCGATGGGGCCGTTCGTCCTGCGAGAGACACAGCGTCAGGAGAACTCGGACTGAGTACGACTACTCGGTGAGCAGCCCCTCGAGGTCGGCGGGCGAGTCCGCGCTGTCCCGTTCGGTGCCGTCGACGAGGAGTCGGGCCTCGCCGGACGCCGGTCCGTCGGGGCGCTCGTCGGCACGGGGCACGACGACAGACTCGTGACCGGCGACTCGGAGCGCGGCCCGGTGGAGGTCACTCCCCGCGGGGGTCCCGACCTCGATTGCGCGGGGCTCGCGCAGGCGGGCGACGACCGAGGCGTAGCCAGCGACCTCGACACCCATGCGGTCGCTCGCGCCGGCAAGGGCGGCCATCGCCCGTCGGGCGGCCTCGCGGTAGCGGTGCTCGCCGCTCAGCAACGACAGGTCGAGCAGCGCGGCGGCGGCCTCGACCGCCGTGTCCAGCGGGTACAGCGGCTCCCCGACCAGTCCGGCCCCGCCCGCCGGTCCGTCCCGGAACGCCCCAGCGTCGGTCTGGAGCCGGTCGACCGTCCAGTCCGCCACCGCCTCGGCCGGCCCCGGTTCGCCGAGCACCGCCCAGGAGGTCGTGAGACCGACTAGCAGGCGGGCCTGGTCGAGCAACAGCCCGGACTGCCGGTGAGTGTCCCCCTCGGGGTCCAGACAGTGCGTGACACGCCCGCCGTCGACGAGCTGTTCACAGACGAACTCGCGGGCACGGCGGGCGTACCGGGTGGCCCGTTCGTCGTCGGTGTCGGCCGCGACGCGGAGCAGCGCGTCGACGGCGAGCCCGTTGCGGTCCGCGAGCACCGTCCGGTCGACAGCCGGCGGGTCGGCCTCCTCGCGCTCGGCGGGTCCGAGCCGGAAGTACGCCTCGTCACCGCCCTGACTGGCCCCGAACGCCTCGCCGGTCCACAGCGTGGTGGTGAGATACTCCACACCGGTCTCGGCGGCCTCGCGGTAGGTCTCCTCGCCGGTGTAGCGGTAGGCGTACGTGAACGCCCGCACGAGCGCGGCGTTCTCGTCTGTGAGCTTCTCCCGCCGGGCGCCCCGCCAGTTGCGGTTGCGCGCGCAGCGGTAGAACCCGCCGTCGTAGGTGTCGAGCAGGTGTGTGTGGACCGCCTCCAAGGTCCGGAGCGCCTGTTCACGTGCCCGCACGAGTCCGAACTCGACGGTCCGCGGGAGCGGGAACTTCACGTCGCTCCCCCAGCCACCGAACTCCTCGTCGTAGGCCCCGAGCAGCCGTTCGACCATCCGCTCCTCGATACGGTCGTCGAGGCTGCCACCCGGTGGCGGCCCCTCGCGGAGCGCCCGGGGGACCGACCCCGCGGCGGTACCTCGGCTGTCCCAGGCCTCGCGGACACTGTCGAGAATCCCCCGGAACCCGTCGACACCGAGCAGTGTCGCGCCCGCGATGACCTCGCCGTCGGGCGTGAGAAACACCGTCGACGGGAACCCGCCCATGTTGTAGCGCTCCCGAACACGTGGGTGCCGGTCGGCGTCGACACGGACGGGGACGAACCCCTCGTTGACGTGTGCCGCGACCCGCGGCTCCGCGTAGGTCTGCTCGTCCATCTCGTGACACTCCTGTGACCAGCGTGTCACCAGCGCGAGCAGGACGGGTCTGCCCGTCCGCTCGGCGAGCGCGAACGCCTCCTCGCCGAACGCTCGCCACTCGACGTGTGTCGACCCACTGTCTGCGTCCATACCCGCTGTTGGGTGTCGCCGGATAAAACCGTTCCACCCGGGGGCTACAGCAGGTCGTCGGCGGTCCGTACACGCACGCTCGTCGGCTGTTTCACGAAGTTGCCGCTCGATGCACCGACGACCTGTCCGACACCGCGCTGTGCCGCGACGTCGAGAATCCGCTGTGTGACCGTCCCGTCGAGGACGACCGTGTGTGGCGCGGACTCGCTGTCCGCGATTGCGTCGAACGCCCCGGTGGCGTCGGTCTCCGCGAGCGTCGACAGCTCCCCGTCGAGCAGGCGTACCTGTCCCGTCTCGCGCCCGACGACCGCCTCGACGTGCCCTCGCAGGGTCTGTGGCTCCCGGTCGTCTGTCTCGGCGGCCGACTCCTCGCTCTCGGACCCGTCACCCCCGGTGGTGGCACCCGACTCGGCCGACGGGGTACTCGCCGTGCCGGGGTCGGCGGCGTCGTCGGGACCGGCCGTCGCGGACTGTGCACCGTCGGTCACTGCACCGCCGTCCGTCGACTCGGCGGGTGCGACCGTGCCACCCTCTGTCGGGGCGAACGCCTCCCGTGGTGTGGTCCCGTCGGTGACCTGCTCGTAACGTATCTTCTTCTCGAGTGCGTCACGGAGCTCGGTGTACTCGAGATCCTCGACGGACTTGCCGTCCGCGGCGAAGGTCACGTAGTCGATGCTGCCGACCTGTGTGAGCTCCTCGAGGATGAGGTCGCCGCCACGGTCACCGTCGAGAAACGCCGTCGTCGTGCGGTCCCGGGTCAGCTGTGCAATCGCGTCGGGCACATCCGTCCCCTCGGCCGCGATGGCGTTTTTTATCCCGTGCCCGAGCAACTGGCGGACGTCTGCCCGCCCCTCCACGACGATGATGGCGTCGCTGGTCTCGACGTTGGGGCCTGCCGGCAGGCCTGCGTACTGGGTTATCCCGGCGGCACGGGTCTGCTTGCGGACCTCCTCGACGAGTGTCTCGCCGGTCACGGCCCGCTCCTCGAACGCCTGCAGGAGCTCCGTCGCCCGGTCGACCACGTTGCGACGCTTGGCTGCCCGGACGTCCTCTATCCCGGTGACCCGACAGTCCGCGTAGCAGGGGCCGACCCGCTCTATCGTCTCGAACGACGCCGCGAGCACCGCTGTCTCGACGCGGTCCATCCCCGAGGAGACCGTGAACGTGCCGAACGACTGCCCGTCTGCCGATTCGATATCGACATCGATGCGGCCGACCTTCTCCGACTCCTGCAGTGTCCGCAGGTCCAGTTCCTCGCCCAGCAACCCCTCTGTCTGACCGAACACCGCGCCGACGACGTCACTCCGTTCGACCACCCCGCTCGTCTGTATCTCGGCGTGAATGATGTACTTTGCTGAGTGTTGCATTGATGATCTGCCCCGTGAGAGGCGTTGTTCGTGATGATGCCATGAAACTGCTCATGGACATATCGACCTACGAGTGCTGTTATAAAATACCTGCTGACTCACCTGTCGGCCGGAACAGGCTCTTCAGGCCGTCCTCGGCCGACGCCTGCCGGTGTCCGGGCGTGTTCGTATCCTGTAGCGGACACGTCCTCGACTGTCACCGTCTGTCTGCAGGGGCCGAACGACTGAACCGCCCGACCACCGGACCGCCTCGGACCGGGGATATCCCGACACGGTTTTATTCCGATACGCCCCATCGTACAATCAGATGACTGTCCTGATTGCCGGCGACGGGGACACCGGATGGCCGGCGGGCACACGGGTCCTGCGGTGCACGGACGCCGTTCCCGGTGTCCAGCAGCAGGAGAGCGGTTCGTGGCCGGCGGGCACGCGGGTCCTGCGGTGCACGAACGGGCAGAGCACCGGATATCGCGAGCGGTGGGGGTCCGCGGCATGACCGACCCGTTCACCGTCGGCGTGACCGGTGCCGCCGGCTACACCGGGGCGCGGGTGGTCCAGGAACTGCAGGCGGCTCACCCCGACTGGGAGATACGCGCAATCGACAACTTCTACGAGGGCACGGTTCGCGAAGTCGGTGGTGTCACCGTCGAGCACGTCGATATCCGTGACCGCCGGGCGCTCGTCGACAGTCTGCGCGGGGTCGACGCCGTCTGTCACCTCGCGGCGGTGAGCGGGGTGGAAGACTGTGACGAGCGGCCGGAGCTCGGCTACGAGGTGAACGTGGTGGGCACGAACAACGTCGCCTGGCTGTGCCGGACGCTGGACGCGGGGCTGATATTCGCCGCGAGTATGGCCATCTTCGGCGACCCCGAGCGCTTCCCGATCACCGCCGACCAGAGCCGGGCGGCGCTCAACTGGTACGGCCGGACGAAGATTCTGGGTGAGGCGGCGGTCGAACAGTTCGCCGCCGGCTCCTTTCCGGCGTTCGTGTTCGTCAAGTCAAACCTGTACGGGACCTACACCGTTGGCGACACCACCGTCTCGAAGGAGGCTGTCATCAACTACTTCCTGCGGCGGGCGAGAAACGGGCAGTCCATCACCGTGTACGAACCCGGGACGCAGTCCCGGAACTTCGTCCACGTCGTCGACGTGGCCAGGTCGTACGTCCGCGGACTGGAGCGGATGCGCGAGCACCTGCGCGCGGGCGAGACCGGCACCACACACTACACAATCGCGAGCGACTCGGACCCGAGTGTGATGACCGTCGCGGAGCAGATACAGACGGCCGCCGCGGAGCACGGCCTCGAGCCGACGGTGGAGCTCGTCGAGAACCCCCGGTCCGGC
This sequence comes from uncultured Halobacteriales archaeon, assembly GCA_964520075.1. Lineage (GTDB taxonomy): Archaea > Halobacteriota > Halobacteria > Halobacteriales > Haloarculaceae > Halovenus. The sequence goes on from CAZFMN010000033.1 coordinate 15,835, forward strand.
GAGACGGTGGTCGAACAGTTCGGCGTCGACACCTCGAAGACACGCGCCGAACTGGACTGGGAGCCGACCTGGTCAATCGAGGAGGCGATCCACAGGCAGCTCTCCGACCACTGACCCGGTCACCGCCACCTGCTGAACCCGTACAGGTATCCGGCCCCGACACAGCCGGTCAGGACGACGAGCATCAGAAGCTTCTGTGCCTCCGCGAGGGAGGGACCGGTGACCGCACTCCAGAGGCGGTCCGGCGCGAACCGGAACAGGATCTTGCCGAGAAAGTCCGTCTCCTCCTCGCCCGACTCCGGGGTGAGCACCTCCATCGCGCGCTTGGAGTAGCCCTGCCAGAACGCCCGGTCGAGGAGCCACCTGGGCTCCGTGCGGTAGTCGAACACCTTGTGTCCAACTTCCGCGGCCGGATTGTAGTACACCGTGCCGTCGAGCTCTGTCCGGAGACGGACCGCGAGTTCGGCCTCCTCGCCCTGGAGGTTATTGTCACCTTTCCTGCCGCCGATCTCGGTGTCGAACCCGTCCAGTTCGAGAAACACCGCCCGCCGGAACGAGATGTTCGAGCCGAACGTGTTCCTGACCGCCCCCTCCTCGCCGAACCCGCGGTGTGTGACACCGACCAGCCAGTAGAACGCCTCCGGGAGGTACGTCGGCTGGCCCGCGACCCAGATGGGTGTCATCTTGCCGCCGACGCTCGCGACACCCTCGCGCTCGTAGATCCGGACCAGCTCCTCGACCCACCGCTCGTCGGCGACCGCGTCGTCGTCCATGAACGCGACGACGTCACCGTCTGCCAGCTCTGCGCCCCTGTTCCGGCTCCACAGGAGCCCGCGGTTCCGGTCGTTGCAGTGGACCTGCACCTGGTCGTGGTCCCCGTACTCCTCGAGCGCCCGCTCGTAGACCGCCTCCGTTCCGTCGACGACGACGACCACCTCCACGTCGTCGTAGGTTCCGTCCAGCACACTCTCGACGGCCTCCCGGAAGTGCCCGTACATCTCCTCGGTGTACGTGCAGATGACGACCGATACCCTCATTGCCCGCAGTTTTCACAGGTCGAGGTATAACGGTTGTGAACGGCTGGCAGTCGTCGCGTGGCCGGCGGTCGGCCTGCCGCTGGGTGGCTCGTTGCTCCCCGGAGCCGCGGTGAGCCGGCAGTATCAGCCGTTCGGTGCGGAGTGCGTGACGGAATCCGACAGACCCCACGGGGTTGCTGTGCGAAAGTTCTAATCTCCCCGCGCACAGACGTGCACTCGAATGACCCCGGGGTTGCTCAGCGGACTGTTCTCGCGTGGACCCTCAGAGCAGACGGTCACCGAGCTCGAGACACGGCTCGAGACGTCCCTGAGGTCCGACGAGGCCGTGCAGCACCGCCTGCCTGGGGGTGGTCCGCTCGTCCACGAGTCCGAGGGGAGACAGGGGGAGCACGGGACCGACGCGTCGCTCGCGGTCGTCACCGACCACCGCCTGCTGTTCGTCGTCGCCGGCGACGGGACGGCCGTCCTCGACGTGGCCCACACCGATATCAGTGACACCGACCTCGACAGCGGGCTGTTCAACACCGCGCTCACCGTCGAGACCTGGGAGGCGGGTCGCTACAGATTCCAGCCGGCCGGCGGGGAGACGACGGCGGCCGTCGAGTACATCGAGCGTGCCAGCGACTGCTGGCAGTTCGTCGAGACGCTGCTGCAGGAACTCGAGGGCCACGCCGAGCGCATCCGGACGGCAATCGAGGAGCGGGAGTTCCAGACGGTCGCCGCGGTGCTCGAGGAGGCAGGCGAGACGACCGACGAACTCGACGACCGTGTCGCGGCCGCCGGACTGGAGAGCGCACTCGGCGAGCGCGTCGCGGCGGCCCGGCGCAACCTCCAGCGAACACGGGTCCAGACCCGGCGTGAACTCGCCCGGTCGCTTGTCGACGAGGCGGCGGCCAGACACCTCGAAGAGGACCCGGACTACACCGGGGCCTACAGCCGGTACGACCGCGCTCACGAACAGCTCTCGACGGCCCGCGCCATCGCCGCCGAGCACGACCTCGAGGCGGACGCGGTCGAGGATGCGCTCGACCGGGTGGAGAGACGGCTCGACCGGCTCGCGCGCCAGCCGGTCGGGCTGGCGAAGCAGGCCACCGAGCGCGCACTCGGTACCGACGACCCCGCGGTCAGGGTCGAGACCACCCGGGCCGCCCTCGGACACTACCGGGACGCGCTGACCGTCGCCTGGGGGGCGGACTGGGAGCGCCCGTACGACCGCGCGGAGCTCCGGTACCGGGTCGCGTTGCTGGCCGACGGGCTGGTCGACGCCCGGCGGGCCTACGCCGCGCGACTCGAGGCCACCGGGGACGCTCTCGCCGAGGAGGGCGACCACGAGCGGGCCCGCGAGCGCTATCGGGCGGCTGTTGCACAGCTCGACGCCGCCGTCGACACCGCGGGCGAGTTCCGCACACCCGACGCCGACCCTGTCGAACGCGAGCGAACCCGGGTCGAACGGAAGACGACCACGACACCTCACTGAGCGCATACCCGAACTGTTCGGGTCGTTCACCGGACCGACAGCCGGGGTCTACACGAGCAGGTCGGGCAGGTCGTTCACCGAGTCGAGCACGACACTCGCCCCCGCTTGTTCGAACTTCCGGCGACCGGTGTCACCGGAGAGCCCGCCGGTGAGCACACCGATTCCGCGGTACGCACGCTCGTCGGTCGTGTTCGCGTTGATAGCTGTCCGCATATCGTCGAGCGTGTCGCCGACGAAGACGAGACTGTCGGCGTCGAACCGGTCAGCAAGCGTCACGAGCGCGTCGGGTTCGGGCTTGCCCCCCGCCCAGTTGTCCATCGTGAACCGGCGGGTCCCGGGCACGTCCAGCCCCACGCGGTCGAGTGCGATCTCCGTCTCGGCGGCCGGCCGGCCGGTCAGCACACCCAGCGGACAGTCGAGGGCCGCGAGCGTCTCCCGGTCGACGATGACACGCTCGTCGTGGATGTACCCCGGTGTGTCGGTGTCGAGGGGTAGCTCCTCACCCTCCAAGTCGCGGTACAGCTCGCTGCCCAGATACAGCTGCTGGAACACCGCACGGTGGCGGTCACCGTCCCACGCGGCGAGGACCCGCTCGCGGGCCGCCGGCGTGAGCCCCTCGCTGACGACAGTCCGGGCACCCGAGAGGCCGCCACCCGCCCCCTCGACCGCGTTCGTGAACGACTCGACCGACCGGCTCATCCCCTCCGCCCGCGCCAGCACGTACAGCGCGACGGCGTCTGTCAGCTCCCAGTCGTTGTTGAACCCACCGGCCTCCTTGAACCCCTGGACGGCCTTGCGGTCGACTGTCTCCCCGTGGACCCGCTCGACAGTCTCGACGACCGCCCGCCGGTAGGAGTCGGAGACGTCCACCAGCACGCCGTCGATGTCCAGTACCACTGCGTCGACGTTCATATCTGGTGTCAATGTGCTCGACGCTCAAGCGGATTGCGCCTCACCCGGCCCGTCTCATCCGTGGCACGGACCCGCCCCGGTGCAGGACCCCCGACTGGACCGGTCGCTGTGGTGTGTGAGCTCCCCCGGTCTCGACATACCGAACGCATTTACCGGCGACAGTCGTCCTGACAGGTATGCACACGCGACGGGCGACACTCGGCGCGCTCGCGGCGACCGGGGTGGTGGCACTCGCGGGCTGTTCGCTGCTCGACGACCCGCTCGAACGGGCGGCCGACCCGGCGGCGGTCGAGGAGAGCGCGGCCGCGTCTGCCGGGTTCGAGCAGGACGAGTTGACCGAGCAGGTGACCGAGACGAGCGTAGCGGTGAACGACGAGCGCCGCGACGTTAGCCTCACGAACTGGCTCAACCGCTACATCAGGGCGGTCCCGGATATCGACCTGGACGCGGCGCTGTTCGGGCTGCTCACCACCCCGACGGTGACCCTCGCCGGACAGAGCGCCAACCCGCTCCGCCCGCTCGACCGGGAACGGCTCCTGCAGGAGATGCTCGACCGCCTCGGTGTCGTCCCGGTCGAGAACATCCGGCGGGTCGGCGAGCGCCAGGTGGCCGTGCTCGGGGAGGCAACCCCGGTCGAGGAGTTCCTGGCGGAGACCGAACAGGGGGTCTCGCTCCGCCTCCACCTCGGCGACCGGACCCACGAGAGCGACCTGCTCGTGCTCTTTGCACTCCACCCCGAACTGCTCGACCTGACCGGTGACGTCGATACGCTCGCCGAGGGTGTCGTCCACCCGGCCGACCGACCGTGACCGCCACCCGCGACCGGGGCCGTGGGCTCTCGGCTCGACCTCTGTGACCGGACCCCCGGGCCGCCGCGCCCCGCCCGGTCGCGCTGTCGCGCCGGACGCGGGCAGTCACCGCACGATTCTGGCACGCTCGACGAGCGCGCGGGCGTTCTCGGGGTCGACCGGGTTCGCGGTCACCGCGGCCTCCTTCGTGGCGGTGCCGACGATTGCACCGTCGGCCATGTTCAGCAGTGCGGGTGCGTTCTCGGGTGTGACACCGCTGCCGGCGAGCACCGGCACGTCCCGGTCTGCGGCGTTGCGTGCCCGGCAGACCGTGCTCAGCCGCGACTCGTCGGCCGGTGTGCCCGTCGCCGGACCGGAGACGACCAGACCGTCGGCGAGTCCGCGGTCGACGGTCTCCTCGGCGAGTGCCTGGATGTCGCGGTCGGCCAGTCCGGCGCTGTGTTTGACCGCCACGTCCGCGAGCACCGCGACGTCGGCGTCGACACGCTCGCGCAACCGGAGTGTCTCGTGGGCCTGCCCCGCGAGCGGCCCCTGGTCGGTCGCCCGCAGCCCCGTGTGAACGTTCACCCGGACGAACGCCCCGCCGGTCGCGGCCGCGACCGACAGCGCCGCGGTCGCGTCGTTGCGCAACACGTTCACCCCGACAGGGCAGTCGACGGTTCCCCGGACCGCCTCGACGACTGCCGTGAGTTCCGCCACCGTGTGGGGGGGCACGTCCTCGGGGTGGTAGGGGGCGTCACCGTAGTTCTCGACCAGGACCGCGTCGAAACCCGCGTCCGCGAGGGCGCGGGCATCGGCACAGGCCCGCTCGCGGACCGCAGTCCGGCTGTCTGTCCCGCTGTATCTCGGCGCACCCGGCAGCGGCGGCAGATGCACCATCCCGACCAGCGGCGCCGTCGAACCGAGAGGGTTCGTCTCCATCGACCGAAGATAGGTTCGACCCCAGTTGACCGTTTCGACTGACTGCTCCCCCGACCGCGACGCCGTCCAGCACACCGGCACCGCCTCGCCGTCTGTCGAAACCGCCGGTGACCCGACCCGGACTCCCGTCACCTGCTCCGGGACCCCGGCCGGTCGACCCCGGCGACGACTCCGGGCCGGTCGAGCGGCCACGGTCGCGCAGAACAGCGCCGAGGGCGGCGGGTGGTGCGGGCAGGTTCCGGGACAGACCGCAGGGCTGATACTGGGGGCTGTCCGACAGAGCGGTAATGGACGAGGCCGATTCGACGGGGCTCTCGGACCCGTCGCCGACGACCGGTGAGCACCCGGGTGGCCCGCGACACGCGGAGGCGCCGTTCCCGGCGGTCGCCGCGGGTGTGCGCGAGCATCTCGCCGCCGACGCCTCGGGCCACGGCATGCACCACGTCTGGCGGGTGTTCCGGCTCACACAGCGGTTCGCCGGGGACCTCGACGCCGACGGTGTCGTGGTCGGGTGCGCGGCGCTCACCCACGACCTCCACCGCGCGGGAACCGGCTGTCACCCGGCGGAGACACTGCCGACGGTCAGGGATATCCTCTCCGACGCGGGGGTCGACAGCGAGCGGATCGACGCGGTCTGTCACTGTGTCGCGGTCCACGACGAACTGCGGTTCCGCGGTGAGGAACCAGACCCCGAGACGCTGGAGGCGGAGATACTGCGCGACGCCGACAACCTCGACGCGATGGGCGCTGTCGGTATCGCCCGGACGTTCGCGTTCGGCGGTGTCCACGGCACGCCGCTGTGGGACCCCGACGGACGGGAGTACTCACAGCTGTACCACTTCGAGGACAAACTCCTCCGACTGCCCGGCGAACTCCACACCGAACCCGCCCGCGACCTCGCAACGGACCGACTGGCGTTTCTCGAACGGTTCCGCGAGCGGTTCCTCGACGAGTGGCACGGCCGACGGTGAGTCTCGGGGCCGACCCGAGACCAGTCGGTCGCGGATGCCGGACACGAGCACCGGCGAGTTCGTGGCAGGTGCCGGACAACACCGGTACCGACGCTCACGCGGGATGTGCGCTGTTTCCAGTCGAGCACAGCAGGCTACCGGCGGCCGGAGAACACACCACCCTGTCCGAGTTGATGTGGTCGAGGACTCCGTCAGTCGAGCAGCGCGTCGAGTTCCGCCGCTACCGCGTCACCACGCCGCCGATGTGTCTCGCTGCCCGGTTCGTACCACATGTCCAGCGCGTGGACCGACCGGCCCAGCGCGACGAGTCGGTACAGGTCCCGGCGGGGCGGGTCCGGCCCGAACGGGAGCGGGTCGTACAGCGCCTCGACAAGCGGGGCCGGGTCCTCGACGCCCCGTGTCAGCAGGTACTCGGCGTTCACCGCGGTGAACGTAGCGGGACCGAGTTTGGCCCGCTCCAGGTCGAGCACGCCGGTCAGGTCACCGACGGTTCCGTCTTCCGGGGCTCCTCCATCCGGTGTGAGCAGGTTCGAGTGGCCGAAGTCCGTGACCACCACCGACGGGTCTGGCTCCGCGGGGAATCTCTCACTGTTCGCCCGGAGATGCTCGGGAACGGCGGACGCGACGGTCGCGAGTCGGTCGTGTGTGGGGGTGTCGTCGTACAGCCTCGAGGTGTAGTCGACGAACCAGTCGGCACAGTCCTCGTGTGCCCCGCGGACCCCCTCGCTCGCCCCACCCTCTGCCGTGTCGCGTATCGGTCCGTACCCCGTCGTGGCTCTCTCTGGAACCGACGCGAACGCCGCGAGGACCGCTCCGAGTGCCCGTGCCGTTGCGGTCTCGCCCGACCCGGTCGGGTCCGGTGGCGGACTCCCCGGCAGGAACTCCATCACCTGGAACGCCGGCAGCCCTGGCGGGTCGGTCCGGAGCGCGTACACCGTCGGGACCGGCAACGCGGTGTGGGCGTCGAGCAGGCGACAGGCCGCCACACCCTCCCGGAACGACTCGGGCCGCGAGAACGTGGCGAACTTGCAGACCAGTCGTTCGCCTCCACTCGTGACGACAAAGGAGTCGTTGATACCCTCCGTGACCGGACGGACCGAGTCGATATCGGAGACAGTGTCCGCCCGCACCAGCCCGAGCGCTCGCCGGACGTCGTCGCTGTCGACTGTCTCCGCGGTCATCGACTCTCTCTGACCGCGTCGCGGGCATAATCGTTCCGGACGTCAGGACGTGTCCCGCCAGTCCAGCACCGTCGCGGCCCAGGTGTAGCCGGTGCCGGCGGCGAGAAAGCACACCACGTCGCCCGAGTCGATGCGGCCACGGTCGAGTGCCTCGTCGACGGCGAGTATCTGGTCGGCGCTCTGGACGTGGCCGTACTCCTCCAGATAGTAGCCGTTGCTCCCGGGGTCGAGTCCGAGTTCCTCGAACAGCAGGTCGTTGAACGAGCGCTTCATGTGGGTGACCGCGACGAAATCCAGGTCCGACCGGTCGTAGCCCGACCGCTCCAGTGCGGTGTCGGTGACCGCCAGGTAGTTCGGCAGACTGACCGGGGCGAGGCGCTCTTTCATCCCCTCGGGGTCGGGCACGTCCAGCGTGTGCTGTCCCGCCTCGACGCTCTCGGCGCTGGGTGGTGCGAGCGACCCGCCGGCGGGCACGACGACATCTGTCGAGAACGAGCCGTCGGTGACCGCGTGACTCCCCCGGACGAGCGCACGCGGACTGTTCGAAACGGCCCCGTCTCCAGGGTCAGCCTCCGACTCCGCCTCGAGCACACAGGCCGAGGCGCCGCTGCCGAAGTTGAAGGTAAAGGAACTGTCCTCGTTGGTGTAGTCGACGAGGTCCTCCTCGCGGCTGGCTGTGACGAGCAGCGCAGTCTCGGGGCTGTCGGCCCGCAGCTGGGCGCGGGCTTGGCGGAGCGCGAGCGGTGCGCCGGCACAGAGCGTGTAGCTCTCGGTGGCGTAGGCGTTCGTCGCGTCGAGGCGCTGTGCGATGTTCGCGGCCGCCGACCAGACGATGTGGTCCTTGTACTCGCTGCCGTGGTACAGGAGCAGGTCGACCGCCGCGGCGTCGACACCGGCGTCCGCGAGCGCGCGCTCGCCGGCCCGCACACACATGTCGGTCACGTGGTCCTCGTCGGGGGGACAGACGTGTTTCTCGACCAGCCCCATCTTCTCGGTGACCACCCGCTCGGGAATCCCGCTCCTGGCGGCAACCTCCGCACCCGTGAGGACGGGGTCGGGGACGTACCGCCCGTAGCCTGTCAGCGCAATCTCGGTCATACCCGGTGTCCACTCCCCGGCGACATGAGCGTTCTCACTGCCCGCCGACTCACCGGGGGCAGTCGGGGCCGTCCTCGACGGGTGAAGTGAGTCGGGCGGGGTGGTTCACCCGTCGTCTGTCACCCCGAACTGCTCCTCGACGGCGGTCCGGTCGATCTTCGAGACACCGCTCGTCGGTATCTCCTCGACAACCGCAATCGCCCGCGGGAGCTTGAACCGGGCGACACGCCCCTCCATGAACGCCTGCAGCTCATCGAGCGCGAGGTCTACGTCGCTCTCGATGACGGCCTTTCCGACCTGCCCCCAGGTGTCGTCCGGAATCGGGACGACGACCGCCTCGTCGATGTCGGGGTGGTCGGTGATGACGTCCTCGAGCGCCGGCGGGAAGACGTTCTCGCCGCCGGAGACGAACATGTTCTTCTTGCGGCCCTCGATGGAGAAGTAGCCGTCCTCGTCGACACTCGCCAGGTCACCCGTCGAGACCCAGCCACCGCCGAACGTCTCGGCGGTCTCGGTCTCGTTCTGCCAGTACCGGTCGCCGGCGTGTGGACTCGCCAGTTCGAGTTCACCCACCTCGCCTGGCGGGAGTCGCTCCCCGTCGTCGTCGACGACCCGGGCGTCGACGTACAGCCCCGGGACACCGATCGTGTCGGTCTTCTCCTCGGGGAACCCCTCGGGCATGGTGAAGTTGTTCGGCCCGCACTCGGTCAGACCGTAGCCCTGCGAGATGCTGACCCCGCGGTCGGTCCAGGCGTCGATGACCGACTCCCGGCAGGGGCCGCCGCCGCTCTTGACGAGTCGCAGGGAGGAGAGCGCCGTCTCCGCCCAGCGCTCGTGTTCGCTCATGAACCGCAACACCGCCGGTACCGCGACCAGCACCGTCGCCTCGTGTGACTCGACCAGTTCGAGCACCTGTCCGGGGTCGACCTCCCGTGTGAGGATAACGGTCCCGCCGAGCTGGAACAGCGGGATTGTGAGCACGTTCCACCCGCCCGTGTGAAAGAGTGGGAACACCATCGGCGTCGTGTCGTCCGGTCGCAACCCCCAGCTGAGAATCGTGTTGAACGCGTTCCAGAGGATCCCGCCGTGTGTCTGGACAACCTGCTTCGGGAGCCCCGTCGAGCCACCCGTGTGCAGGAACAGGTGGGGGTCCGACAGCGCCCGGTCGGCGGTCTCGACCGGGCTGTCGTCCTCCGTCGCGGGTGCGTACCGCTGGAACGCGCCGGACGTGTTCGCCTCTGTCCCGATGAGCAGTGTCGCCAGCCCGGCCCGGACCGGCCCATCCTCGAGTGCTGTCTGGACTGACTCGACAGACGGCTCCTCGACGACGAGCAGTGCCGGTTCGGTGTCCGCGAGCAGTGCCGCCAGCTCCGGCGGCGCGAGCCGGTGTGACAGGGGCGCGAGCACCGCGCCGATCTTCGCGGTGGCGAAGTAGAGGTCGACCAACTCCGGCCGGTTGCGCGAGACGACCGCCACGCGGTCACCGGCCCCGACACCGTGTGCCCGGAGCAGCCGGGCCGTGCGGTTCGCCCGCCGATCCAGGTCGGCGTAGGTGTACTCCCGGCCCGTCGTGGCGTCGACGACCCCCACCCGGTCGGGTGTGAGCCGCGCCCGCCGCTCGCTCAACCGACCGACCCAGCCGTACGGTCTGTCACCGTGCTCGTGGACGCTCATGTGCGTGGTTGGCCTGGAGCGGAAATAAACAGTGTGGGGCCAGGCCGGTCGACAGACAGGGCCGGGGACCCGGCCGCAGAACCCCGCACGTATGGTATACATTCACAACCAAATAGTATAATGCGTACAAAAATATTTAGGTTCCTGGGCAAATTCGGTCAAGTATGGATTCTGACCGAATCTCGCGGCGGCGTGTTCTCGGTTCGCTCGGGGCAACTGGTGTCGCGGCGTTCGCCGGATGTATCGGCGGTGACAGTGGTGGTAGCGCCGAGGGAACGTTGCGCATCGGTATCCTGCAGGACTTCTCGGGTCAGCTGGCAATCTACGGTGCCCAGGGGACAGCCGGGTTCTACAGCGGTCTGGCACACAAGGCCGACAGCGACCCGCTGTCGAGCGATGCGGTGAGTGCGGGAGAGTACACGTACTCGGTCGCGGACATCGACATCGAGATACGGGCCCGTGACACGGAGTTCGTACCGACACAGGCACAGCAACTGGCAGAGGAACTCGTCACCGAGGAGGACGTCGACATACTGTACGGTGTCGGCAACTCGGGCGGTGCAATCTCGGTCATCAACAACGTCGTCGACGAGTCCGAGGTGCCGTTCATCGCCGGTCCGGCGGCCTCCGCCGAGATTACGGCCGGCGAGGGAACCTGCCGGGAGCGGGTGTTCCGGGCGAACGAGAACACCGCGATGGACGC
>CAZFMN010000034.1:0-26202 GCA_964520075.1 uncultured Halobacteriales archaeon
GCCCGGACGAACGCACTACGTCCACTAAAGACTGTGTCTCCCGCCTGCCGGGCAGAGAGTGGTGTATGGTCTGTTACAGTCGCCGATTTCGCGTGGTCTGGAGGCTCGGATAACAGATCAAAGCTGGACATTACTGACTCAGATGTTGTTTTGAAACAACCGTCGAAGCGTGCGTAGTGCACACATTCGGGTCAGTTGAGGTCCTCAAATGTCGACTGTGGGTCGACATCGGTTTCATCCTCATCAACTGCTGGACCACTCTCAAAGAAGCGAAGGACATCGTCGTCAAGTTCCTCATCAACCATTTCGAGGTTATAGAGGTCAACGATATCCTTGTACCCCTCGGCAAGAACGTTGGCCAAACTGGACTCCCACGCCTGTCCGTCGGTAATCCAGACACACTCAACACCGTCCTCACGCATCCGCGTCGAAACACGGTCGTAGGACCGCTTTATCTCGCTAGGCTTGCTTCCTTGTGTTTTGTAACAATTAGCTTCAAAAACAACACGCGGCTCGCCGTTCTCCAGCAGAGCGAAATCGACCACTTTCGACTGCCCGGATTCATCTTGATATTCGGTGTTGTACTGTTCTATCAGTTCGACATTGTACCCCCTCTCCTGTAATCTACCAGTAATTCGTTCTAGCCGGTCAGCAACTTCGTTTTCGAAACAGAATCCCTGTCGGTTCTTTCGTTTGTGCGTCTCCATACCGACTTTCATACCCCGGAAGTGGGCCGGGACGTCAACGGTTATATCAACAAGATACTGGAGACCGATGTTCTGAAGTACTGAAGCGAGGTCTCGCGCTACGTCGCGGTCCCCACTGTCGATTTTTCGTTGAATCGGGTAGAACTTCCAGAGTCCTTCGAGCGCGGCATACTTCGTGTCGGTATGACCGAGTAACTCGAAATAGAAATCGATCCACTCTCGTGTGTCTTCGGCACTCATCAGCGCGTCGGCCAGTCCTTCAACGAACTCTTCTGCGGACACATCCCGGAGATCTTCGAGTGCATCAATCTGCTCACTGTATCGCTCAATTTCGTCCTCGATGTTTTCCCAATCAATGAACGCCTCGGTTGGGATAGCCGAGGGAACGACACTATCGCCGAACTCCTCGACGAACTCTTCGACAGGTGGACGACGCTGGCGAATTGGCATACAACGGATACGGTCATCGAATCACATTACCGTCCGCTAAATTTGAATTGAATGGTGTCCAAGAGGTGTTATTTCGTTCGTCGCCACAGAAATGTCCCGCCAACTTCATTTTTGATGGTGGACCCATTTTCTTCGAGAGCGTTGAGCCGCCGGTATGCCAGGTTGTAGGAGCAGCCGACGTACTCGGCAATCGCCGCAGTCGTCGGAGTATCGAGTTCCTCAATAGCCCCAAGAAACTCCCGTCGCTCGTACTGCTGTGAGAACTTGCCTGTCTCCTCATCGCGGTCGCGCGGACTCACACGCTGTGTGTCGCTCGTGACAGTACTTAATCGTATCCGGATAGATACCATTAAAGATGTATTGAATGGTAAGTTTTTAAGCGGTGGCGCGGACAATGAGCTAGCGACATGGCAAGTCCAATTCTGAAGTGGGCCGGCGGAAAAGGGCAGTTGCTTGACGAGCTGTACGCCCGGTTTCCAGAGTCGTACAACCGCTATCACGAACCGTTTTTTGGCGGCGGAGCGCTGTTTTTTGATCTCGAACCTGACGGGGGCACAATCAACGACACGAACACGCGACTGATCAATTTTTATCGACAGGTGCGAGACAATCCTTCGGAGCTAATCAAGCGCTGTCGGGAGTTCAGGCATCCAGAGTCGGAGCCAGATGGGGGACTCGGCTACTCGGAGACCAACCACAAGGGAAAGGAAATCAAGAACTACTACTACCAGCAACGGGCACGATTCAACAAGCGTCCCTACGTTGGTGAGGTCGATAAACCGGAGGAGGCCGCACTGCTGCTCTATCTGAACAGGACCTGTTATAACGGACTCTACCGTGAGAACTCTGACGGGGGATTCAACGTGCCGATTGGTCGGTACTCGAATCCGGATTGGGTTCGGGCCGAGAAAGTACGTGAGGCCAGCAAGATGCTAGAGAATGTGAAAATTCACAACGACGATTTCGAGTATATCTTGGAGGTTGCTTCGGAGAATGACTTAGTTTATTTTGACCCGCCGTACGAACCGATGAGTGCGACTGCCTACTTCACCGACTATTCGGCCGAAGGGTTCGGGAAGCAAGACCAAGAGCGACTTCTTGAGGTCGCGCAGGAACTGGACCAGCGTGGTGTGTTCGTTATTCTGAGTAACAGTGGGGTGATGTACGAGATGTATGACGGGGCTGATTTCTATGTGGAGGTCGAGGGGGCAACTCGGGCGATCAACAGCGATGCGGACAACAGGGGTGAGGTTGATGAAATTATTGCGACGAACGTACCGCCCGAACAAAGAAAGCGAGCAGGACAGCAGGGACTCACAGACTTTTAACATCGTTTAACTGTTGGTCAGAATCTCGTCGTCGAAGCTTCGAGCAATTTTGTCGAGCATCTCGTTTTGTTTACCTCGCTCCTCTGCTGACGAGTGCGACTGGATGTAGTCAACGAGCCCTTCGCGTGGCGTTCCCTTCGTATCACCGAATTTTTGTTCGAGCACGGCGGCCCCGCCGGCTGCGTATTTCGCAAGCACTTCGAGTTGCTTGTCGGGGTTTGTTAGGGCAGCAGGGTCCTCGGTGTGCTGGTATGCTATCGCAGCGGCCGCAGCACGGTAGAGGTCGTTACCACCGAAGTGCATCCACAGCATCTCACCGTCTCCTTTGTAGTCGTCAGCGTCGTACGTTTTTTCTTCGTATCCGACGGCCGCCGCGAAAACGAAACAGTCGATGTAGTTGTCGAAGATATCGTACTCGTTGACGAGCAATTCGTAGATCTTGCTTTGCTTGTACTTCTGCCGGGTCTGGGGACTCATCGACGAGCCACCTCCAAGTCGTGTCGCGACTGTTCAACCACGTTAGTGATCGGCGATCCGTTGATACCGTTTTCTTGAGCATACTCTAGCCGGTAGTGAACACCGACACTCGGCCCCATCTCCCGCTGAACCGGGCCTTCCCACTGCGAGTCAGTGACCAGCACTACAACCTGGTCTGCAAGCATAGGCAGTACCTTGCTTACCTCCGTGCGGTGCTCGTTATCCAGCGCGCCGAACGGCGAGTCCATCAGAATCGGATAGACGCCACCGTCGAAATACTCGGTGTCCCTGTCCGACTCGTACTGCTCGCGAGCGATATCGACGAGACTGCCGATGAACGAAAGGCTCGCAATCTGTCGTTCGCCCCGTGATTTGTCCACCTCAACCGGAGTTCCGTGGTGTCGGTCCCGGATCTGGAGTTCGAACTCCTCGGTAATGACTGCCTCGTAATCTCTCGTCGCGACCTGGTCGAAGGTTTCATTGACGTGGTCGTTCGCTCGCTTGCGGATACTCTGCTGGAACTTGTCGTAGTATGTCTCCAGTTCCGCCCGGACAGCTTTCGACGCCTGCATTCGTTTCCGGACCAAGTCCGCTTCCCGCTGTTCGTCTTCTGCATCGTCGATCTCGTCCTCTAGTGCGCTGATCTTCTCTGCGAGCTCCTCGATTTCCCGTTTGAGGAGAATGATATCCTCCGTAAGTTCCTCGTCGATCAGTTCCTGTTTCGCGGCTCTGGCAGCCTCGAGATCACTTATCGATTCGACAGTATCCAGATTTATTCCATCGAAGGAGATATCCTCGACATCGAGATTCTCGACACTCTCACCGACATCTCTGATTTCCGTACCAACATCGTCAATTCGGCCGTTGAGTTCCTCGATCTCGCTATTGAGTTCCGTTCTGCGTTCGAGAAGGTTGTCGACACTGTTGAAGAACTCGTCGTGTTCCTCACGGATCCGATCAAGCTTGTCGATCAATTGGATAGACGCTTGGTCTACTCCCTCCGTGGAGATGTCGGACTTGTAGTTTTCGACCGACTGGGCGGCAGAACTTCCCTCCGGCAGCGACCGTCCACAGATACAGCTTTCTTCGGATAGTAGTTCCTCAATTAGTTGATTGTCGAGTTTCGACGGGATCTTGCCCTGTTCCCGGAGTTCGTCAAGGTCTTCCGCCGTCTCCTGAATCGCCTGGAGGGCGAACGTGAGAAAACCCTTCTTCGAAAGGAGTGACTCGATCTCCTCGTTCAGTTTGTCAGTCTCATCGATACGGTCCTCGCGCTCGGTCTGTAGTCTTTCACGTCGTTCCTGCAGTTCTCGGGTTTTGCCGACCTGACTGAGCAACTTGCCTATGTCCTCGATCTCGCTCTGCAAGAGGTGTTTCTTCTGCTTCTTGTCCTCAAGTTTCCGTTCCTTGCGTTCCTTGCTCTGTTCGAGGTCGTCGCGTCGCTGGATGAGTTCCTGAAGTTCGTCGCTGCCCAGATCGTGGAGTTCGTCCCTGAATTCGCCTTCCACCCACTCCAGGTGGGTGATCGACCGTTCCATGATTGTCAGCCCCATCATCTGGCGGATGGCCTCCTGAATCTCCGCTTGATTGTCGACACCACTGAGGTCACTGATGTACTCACCGTCGAAAAAAAACAGCTCTGCAAGGTCGCGTGGGACTATCTGGCGAATGTACGTCTCCGGGTTCGAGGGTGCCTCGACGTGTCCGTCGTCGGCCAGATATTCGACACTGAGGCTCGCATCCACCTCCATACCTGCCCGGTCGTCCTCAGATTGCTTCTGATAGCTCTTCTGTCGACGAACCTCGTGGTGTGCGCCCTCGTGCTCGAACACCAGTTCCACTTCGACGGTGACGGTGTCCCCCACCCCTGCAGCCACCATCTCTCCCTGGTGGGCGACCCTGTTCGGGCGCTTGACAGACTGCATCTCGTCGTACAGAAGCCAGAGGAAGGCATTGCGGATCGTCGTCTTTCCGGACCCGTTCTGTCCGTGGATCACGGTGACGTTCTGCTCGGCGTGTCGTGCGAACTCGATGTCCGCATCCCGGAACTGCCGAAAGTTCCGAAGCGAGAGTCTATCGAGTTTCATCGTTACTCGAGATGCTCCTCAGTGATCTCCTGCTCGATGATCGTCTTGAGCTCCGGTCGCAATCCGTGGACCTGCTTGTAGTCGCGTTGTTCCTGCTCCTTCGATAGGACGCGCTCCCGAATGCGCTTGAGAATCTCATCTGGGACGTTGTCGACCCGTTGTTGACGCTCCGGCATATGCGATATGGTAACCTTGCACGTTTAAAAAGGTGTCCGACATGTTGCATCGGTCCACTACAGCTGGCGGAGATTGTACTCCTGTTTCAGCTCTTGTAGGGACCGACTGCTGGTGGCAATACCAGCCACGTTGGCATCAGGGTGATTGCGGGCCGCATCGGCGAACAGCTCGACACGCTGGAGCTCTTTACAAATGAGCGAACGTTCCGTCGAGAACTCGCCGCTGGTTTTGTCGGTGAACACCTCCTTCGGCGGTGCGACCACGAAATCGTGAATGACGGCGTAGGGCTTGCCCTCGTCGGGGCGGAGAATGCGACCGCGACGCTGAACGAACTGTCTGGGATTCGACGAACTGGCGAGGATGTACGCGGTCCTCGTCGACGGCACGTCGACGCCCTCGTCGAGACATCGGATCGCCACGAGGGCAGCCAGGTCGCCCGCTGCAAATCCGTCGAGGAGTTCCTGACGTTCGCTCTGTGACTCACGCGCCGTGAATCGCCGTGCTCTGACATCGAGGTTCCGTCGCAACGTTTCGACAGTTGCGTCGACGTGCCGTTTCGTCTGGCCGGCCAAGTCGTCGTCGACCGACCCGTCACCGCAGTAGACGAGCGTGTGTCTGATTTCCTCGCCACGTTCGAGTAGCGAGACAAGTCGCTCTAATTTCCGCTTTGCAGTACCGAGCAGACGGGCACGTTTGAACAGCACAACTTTCAGCCCCGACTTGTCTTGCAGGTCGGCGTTGCCCAGTCCGTCGTCCATACGAGTGGCCAGCCGTGCGATCTTTCGGGAGAGCCTGAGGTACTCCTCCTCCTCGTCGGCGGTCAACTCGACGATGTGCGGAACGTAGTAGTACTCGCAGAGACTGCCGTTGTCGATGGCACGTTGGAGCGAGTACTCGTAGACGACCCCCTCGTCAAAGTATTGGAAAAGGACCTCGGTCCCCAAGTCGTCGTACCAGCGTTCGGGTGTCGCCGACAGCCCGAGTCGGAGCGGGACCGACTGTGGCAGTGCCGTCCGCAAGTCGGACGCACCGAGGTGGTGCACTTCGTCGGCGATCAGCATCTGTTCGGTACCGGCGATCCGGTCCAGAATCCGCTGGAACGGCTTGGATGCGAACGTCTTGTGTGTGGTCACGACCACGAACGAGTCACGGTACTCGTTGTTGAACTCCAGCACCCGCCGTTCGAGCGGTTCTTGCCACTGTGCTCGCGACTCGAACGCCATCACCGGATTCGCCCCGAAATCACGGACGTCACTCGCCCACTGTTCGACGAGATGCTGGTAGGGAACTGCGATAACGAGGGCGAGTCGGTCGTCAACTGTCTCCTTGACGTGCGCTGCCGCGAGCAGCGACGTGACGGTCTTGCCGGTCCCGGTCGCCATGTTGAGGATTCCCTGACCGCCGGCCTCGGCCCAGGCCTGGATCGCGGCCTCCTGATACGGTCGTTGTTCGACCCACTCGGGGCGCGAGAACTCCGTTGTCACCGTACCCCCAGATTTCGTTGATGACATAAATACGTTCCGGCAATGGTGTCGACAGAGAGCGAATCAGGCACGATACCCTCAGCGAGTCAGCTACCGCATCACCGAGCCAAGCAGCCACGACAGCACATCTAAAACGTTAAAAAATATCGTCCAGGTCGGGGTCGTCCTCAGTCAGACTTCCAGATTGAGGCTCCGGGTCATCCTCGTCGGCTGTACTGTCAGGGTCGGTGAGTTCGCTGGGCGACTCGACGGTCCCCACGAAAACCGGCCCATCCTGCAGAACGGTGTACAGGTGGCCGTGGGAATTGACCTTTACTGTGCCGCCGCCTTTCGCCCGGTGGACGAAGTTAATCACCTCTTCGAACCCGGTGGTGTCGAGGTACTCGCGGTTTAGGCGGGTCTTCTTGAATAGTCGGCCGTCGCTGCTGACACTCACCTCCGCCACGGGGTCGCGGGGACCGGGATAATCGTCGCCGATACCGAGTTCCTCGGGATCCGGAACGGGGTTGGGTTCCGGTCGCGGTGGATACTCTTCGGGCGTCGCGGGGCGAATCTCGCCCGTCGCGTACCCTTCCTCCGCGTCCCGTGCCCAGACGTGGTGTTCCACGTTCGCGCTCGCGAGTTCCTCCTGCCAGTCGTACTCTCGAAAGATTCGTTCGTCGACGGTATCCCGGGCGTAGAGCACGTACAGTGTGGATTCACTCGACGCATCCTCGCCCGTGCGGAGAATTCTGCCAAGTGTCTGGATCCGTTGCCTGATGCTCGAACTCGACACCCGAACGATACCGACATCGGCACTGGGGACATCGACACCTTCGACGAGTGCTTTCACACTCAGCATAACGTTCGCCATATCGTCGGCTCGAAACCAGTCCATCGCGATGTCATTCCAGACCTCACGAGAGTGCCCGGAGTGATACATCACCGGCCAGTAGTCGGTGTCAGCGAACAGCGCCTCCATCTTTTTGTCGGCTGTTTTCAACCCCTCGAACCGGTCGTAGAGTCGGGCGCGATAGTTCTCACCAGCGTCCGACAACTCCCCGGACCGGACGTTCCGCCCGCGACTGTCGTGAGGTGCAATCAGTTGTTCGAGTTGCTCAATGCGCTCTTGGAAGACGATCGTCTTCTCGCCGTTGTCGATAGCGTCGCGAAGCAGTTGCAGCGTGATCGCCTGCCTGGCAACCGCGTTCGCGACGAGTTCTCGACGGTCTTGTGTGTAGCGAAAATAGTCTCCAATCGCCGGTGTTGGTCGGTCCGTGTTTGACCGGATTGTCTGTAACTTCTGGGCGAAACTCCCACGCAGTTCGTACAGCCGATGGTCGTACTGTTGCTTGATATCTTTCACCGCATCCGAAACCTTCTGGGAGAGTGCATCGTACTCCTGTCGTTCCGGTTCGGCGAGGTCGAACCCGATGTATTTGATTGTAAATTCCGGTATTAGACCGCGACGAATCCCTTCGTCGTAGGTGAGCTGATAAAAAATATCACCGAGTGTATCGAGAAGAAGCTGGTCCGAATCTGTCGTCCCCTCACCCTGAGAAAGCGGCGTGGCCGACAGGCCAAGAGTCGCGTCCTTTGGATATCGCAGGACATTCGAGAACGTGTCGCCAGTGTAGCGGTGACACTCGTCGGCGATCAAGAGATGCTCGGAGTAGTCAGTCTCCCGCAACTGTGTCCGGAGATAGTTGTCCTTGACAGCACTGTTGACGATACTCACGAGGATACGACAGTCGTCGACGGAGTCCTTGTGACCGCCGCCTGCCCAGCCGATATCGTCGACGGGGACGTTCAGAGTGGTTGTAAGTTCGGTCAGCCACTGCCGCATCAGGACGCGTGTCGGCACCACGACGGTCACTTTATTTCCGGGATTGTCAGCCAGCCATCGACGAATCACTTCCAGCGCCATCACCGTCTTGCCAGCCCCGGTGACGACCTGTGCGATACCCCGATGCTTGTGGCTGGCGTCGGTGTCGGCGTACCACTCGGTGACTGCCTCCCGCTGCCAGTCGTATAGTGAGAACTCTCCAGGAAACAAATACGTGGGTCGAGAGTCATCAGTCAACAGTTCAAGTTCGGCACTGGAGATGCCACTCCCCGACGAAAGTTGTATTCGGCGGGCCTCCGGTTCGGATTCGGCATCCTTGATCCGCTCGAGAATGTCGGCCGAGAGCCCCCGAAGGTCGGTCGAATCGAATCGTCTGAACTCATCCGTGATATCATCGCGGAGCTGACGCCGGTGATCTGTTTCCTCTCGGTATGAACTGCTTCGCCGAAGTTCGTCACCCGTTTTTCCGTTCCTCGTTTCGGGTTGGAGATAGTCCCGCCAGAATGTCTTGAACCACTGTCGGCGCTTATTCCAGCCACCCGCCTCCCGATACATATAATATTTCATCAAGTCCCGCTTCGCGGTCTTCGAGGGCGGTGTGACAGTCGAACCCTCCCGTTTGAGACGGGCCTCCAGCGTACGGAAGATATCGGCACCCCGGAACCGACGTTTGTATTTTTTTACGACCGAACTATCCTGGAGGATGAGTGTCGAGCCGTCTTTGTCGATGAGACCGAGTAACTCGAGTATCTCCGGATACCCTCGAATCCCCTCGTTATTGAACTCGTAGGCATACTCCGACTGGAGGTGGGTTTCTATCTCCCCCTGTGTGAGGCCACCGTCGACCGCCTCCAGTACGTGGACGATCCGATTGAGTCCCTCGATCCCCTCCGGTTTGGTCCCCATCGCGACCCAACTCCGCTTCATCGATTTCCAAATAAACTCCGAAAACGCGAACTCCCCCTCGAGCCAGTCGTCCGCGAACGGTGATGGCCGTATCTCGTCGTCCGTCCGCTGGATGACACCGAGTTCGGTGTACGACGAGAGGATCCGAGTCACGTAGGAGCGCGAATAGGTATCCTCGGAACCCGGTTTCGTCAGACGAGACTGACAGCGGTCGATGTACGTATCGTGGCTGACCGGTGTCTCGGGCCCTGTGGCCACGTCGACGAGCGTCCGGTATCGCTGCTCGCTCGTCTCCAGTCCGATCAGGGGTGTCGGGAAACGGCGACCCATCAGTAGCCCAAGCTCTCACCACGTGCGGTGGCCACGTAGTAGCTCTCGTCCGTCACGACTGGCCGCGGGACCGTGCTGTCGTCGAACTGACTCAGGTGGCCCAGGTACAGCGGGAGCAGCCCATCCTCGATATTGCCGTCGCCGGTTACTTTCAGTCGCCTGTTTACCAGCCGGATCGCTGCCGAGTCGTTGCGCGCTTCGGCCCGCTTTTTCCAGTCGGTGAAAATCCGTGCGATTTTGTCCTGTGCGTGACCGTTATCCGGATTTGGAACGTTGGCGAACACGTGACCGTGTTCGTTGATGTAGAGCCGGCCGGCGACGCTCCGGAACTGCTGGTACGTGTCGATCAGTTCCGAGTGGTCGAACGCTGAGTAGAACCGGTAATCCTGCCACTTCCACAGCAGTCGGTCGTCGTGGCTTACCGTCCATCGTTCCCCGTGATTGAATGGAAAGCCACTCCACACGGTCGGCCCCTGCTGGGGCGGGTCGGGGTCGACCGCGATGTCGAACCCCAACTCGCCGTCGAGTTTCCCCAAGTACACCGGGATCCACCCGTCCGAAATGGGTGCCTCCTCGACACGGGAGTAGTTGCTGGCTTCGACCTTGGTCAGTACCTCGCTCCCAGCGGTGATGCGGATACTCCCTTTCCCCGTTGGACCGCTCTTGCCGACTGCTTGTAACTGGCTGAGTAACTGGTCGGGGGGGTTAATCTGGACTTTGAGGTCCTTGTACTGCCACTGGAGGACGGTCTGACTGTGCTTTCTGGAATCGACGACGCTGTAGGTCGACCCCCGATACGGTGCGGGCCACGGTTGCCCGGGTTCGATCTGAACGTCGGACCCGCCGTCGATCGGAACCGTGGTTGGGACAGACTGAACAACGGCGTCGCTCATCAGACGTCCTCCTCTGGTTGTACTTCTTGCTCGATCCACGCGATAGGGTCGTCGTCGAACGAAGTCGGCTGGCCGTTGGTACCCTCTCCCTGGTCGTCATCATCTTCAGTTGACGTGGACTCGGCCCGTGATGGAGAAGGCTCCGACGCCGAACTCGTCGAGGAGGATGCAGTGTCTGTCGTCTCTGACGTTCGAGTTGATGACTCCGATTGTTTCGACGTTCGATGCGACGATGTCGACGTCTCCGTTGTTCGACCAAGATTCTGCGCCCACGAGGAGAGTTCCTCCATCTCATCATTGTCAAGTTCGTCGGTGAGCTTGGTCGGTTCCCGAACCTCGATCGCAGGGTCGTCGATTGTGCCGACATATACTGGAAGCATCTCGACCTCACGTTCCTTGCGAAGTTTGATAATGTTCTTTACAATGCGTGGAAGTTTGGCAAACTGCGCTTCGACGGTCCCCGGAGCAGGGTGTATATCAACGAGCGTGATGACATCGCCCCATGGAGTGATGCGAAACGAGCCTCCAGAGGGTTTGTACGACTGCAATTCCCGCATAATGTCTGCGGGGAGGTCGGTAGTAACGGGATGTCGGCGATGTGTCGACCCGCTTTGCCACCAGAGCCTATCGTCTACGAAGGAGTATCGGGCCCCATCGTACACGCTCGGCCACAAGTCACCCGCCGAGAGTCCCTCCGGTCGAATCTCGATGCCGTACTCCGGATTGTCGGGTGGTGTCAGTGTGCCCTCGATCGTTGCGTCACCGAGATATACGTGGGTATACTCGTCGCCTTTCTCAACCCGTGTCAGAGCAGCACCCCCCTCGGTGATGTGGATACGGCCACCGATCCGTTTGTGATCGAGCAGCGTATCCACGATGTCCGCTGGCGCTGGTTCCAGGTGCAAACGGTCCGTACCCTGATACAATTGCCACCAAACGTCTCCGTCTGGACTGACCTGAAGCGACAGACCACGGTAATGGTGCGGCCACTCTTCCCCCGGAGATAAGGTAGCTGTCATCCTGTCGTCGTTATTTTCTCCTACTATAAATTACTTTCTGTCGGTATCTAGACCAGTGGAAGACTTCCCTGACAGGATTGTAATCATCTAACTGAGAAGCGTGTGTCCGATTAACGCTCAAATCACTTAGTCTTCGTTGTCTGTCGACACCTGGTCCTGAAATATCTCGTATAATTCCGGCTGATTCTCCTGAAGAACTTTCACATCCTCACTAACGCGCTCCTCAATCCGTGTTCTCACCCGCGAAATGTACGTTGAGCGTTGATTCGCGTCTTCAAGTTCGCCTCTGAGGGCCTTTCGCTCCATGTCCGTCAACAGACCTCGTGACATCATTCTCTGGTAGAGAGTGAATCATCTTTATTCTGCCGTCCAGTAAGCGACAGATAGTAACATATTTGTTACAGCGAATGGAATAGGAATATATGGAAGAACACGAGCCAGAACAGACCGACTCGGAGAGTACCGAAACGCTTGACATTACAGCACATCTCGATTCCCAGACGTGGTTTTGTCTGGTCGACGACGACCGAGTTTTGCATGATCATATTCTCGAAATTGAGGAGGCATTCGGCAGAGCAGATGAAGAGCGACGGGTCATTTCCGAACTTGTCCCCGAATCAAACCGTGAGGACTCTGCGCCGGTCGTCGGCACGGTAGAACACACTGATGGCGAACTTGTAGACACCAACATTGAGTTACCAGACTGGTGCGACAGCGCGTAGCTTCATATAAACCCGAATCCCAGTCTCGGGACAGCAAGCAACGTTCGCCAAACAGCACGCCAACATGAACGCGGTGGCCGGCTGGCTGCTCGGGTTCGTTCACAGGGAGACCCCGAAGAGTGTGAACGGTCGCAGCGTCCAGCGATGGGGGCTCACACGCGACGGGGTGCGGTATCTCAGACTGCACGAGGACGACGAGACCGGAAGGGCCAGAGACCATCTCGTCCAGGGTGTTCGCGAGGTGGAGATTATCCAGCGGATACGCGGGCGGCTCGACTCCGCGGGCGAACTGGCGCTCGATGAGGTGCGCGAGATTCTCGACAGTGAGACGGGAGTCTCCGGTGCGAGTGTCGAGCGGCGTGCCAGTACCGTCGTGAACTGGCTCACGCTACTCCCAGAGGTGGAGGAACGTTCCGACGGTCGTAGCAAGAAGTTCGTCCAGGTCTGATAGAGGGGGTGGTGTCGACCTGGCACCACCACCGAGGATGGTGTCGATTCGGCACCACCACCGGGGCTGGTGTCGACCCGACACCACCACAGGGGGGGGTCACGCGACGCGCCCACACGGTTGCTCGCTCAGTTGCGGCCGCTCACATGGCGAGTTCGCCCTTCCACTCCCGGAGGCGGTCGGCGGAGATGCCCTGGACCTGTTCGGCGAGGGTCTCCGGGTCCACGGTGTCGAGGTCCTCGGGGGAGTCGACACCGGCAGCGGCGAGTTTCTCGGCGGTGCGCTCGCCGATGCCGTCGAGGTCCTCGAGGTCGTCGACAGCCCGCTCACGGCGGTACTCCTGATAGTTACAGATCGGACAGCCGAGTTCCCAGGGCTCGTCGTCGCCATCGTGGACGACCAGTTCGGGCAGGTCGTGCTCCGCACAGTAGGCCTCGACCACCTCGATATCGCCGCGGCGGGGCAGCGGGAGCGAGTACTCGCAGTCGGGATAGCGCACACAGCCGACGAGTCGCGACCCCGACCGGAGCTGCTTGATCGCGAGTTCCCCGCCGTGTTCGTCGCCACAGTCCGGGCAGGCCCCGATGACACGGTCCTCGGTCTCGTCGGCCTCGTCGGCGGCACACCGCGGACAGCCGTGGACGAACGTGTTCCGGCCGTCGAGTATCTTCACGTGCTGAAGCTCGTGCTCCGCACAGCGCTCTTCCACGGTCACCGGCTTGCCGGTGTTCGGCAGCGGGAGCGTGAACTCACAGTCGGGGTAGCCGTCACAGCCGACGAAGTGCGAGCCGCCGCGGGCCTCCCGCACCAGCAGGGTCTCGCCACACTCCGGACAGGGACCGATCTGGCGGTCGGCTTTCAGCGACTCCCGGATCTGCTCGCCGATCTCCTCGCGTGACTCCCGCAGGCTCTCGAACACGTCCGCGAGCATCTCCCGGGACTCCGCGGTCACCTCCTCGAGTGTCCGCTCACCCTCCGCGATGGCGGTCATGTCGGCCTCCAGCTGTGCGGTCATCTCGTCGGTGACGACCCGGGCGGCGAACTCCTCGGTGGCCTCGACGACCGCATCCGCAAGCGCCGTCGGCCGCGGCGGGTCCTGCTCGATGTACCCCCTGTCGTAGAGCTTCTCGATGACGTTGTGGCGCGTGCTCTTCGTGCCCAGCCCGAGCTCCTCCATCCGCTGTATCAGCCGGGACTGCCCGTACCGCCGGGGTGGCTGGGTCTCCTTCTGCTCCATCGTGACCGCCTCGACAGTCAGTGACTCACCCTCCTCGACGGCGGGGACGTGGTTCTCACTGGCGCTGGTGTAGGGGTAGACCGTGTGGTAGCCCTCGTGGAGCAGGCGTTTGCCGTTCGCCTTCAGCCGGTGGTCACCGACAGCCGCGTCGACGCGCAGGTGTGCCCACTCGGCGGAATCGGCGACGGTAGCGAAGAACCGTCGCACGACGAGTTCGTACAGCTCCCACTCGTCGTCGCCGAGTTCGTACCGGTCGGGACGCTCCGTCGTGGGGTGAATCGGCGGGTGGTCGGTCGTCTCCTCGTCGCCGGCGGTCGGGTCGAGGTCGTCGAGGTCGAGCAGGTACGCCGCGTCCTCGTCGAACGGGCTCCCCCGGAACGACTCGACCAGTTCCGACGGGTCGAGGTCGTCGGGGTAGACAGTGTTGTCCGTCCGGGGGTAGGTGATGTAGCCGGTCGTGTAGAGCTCCTCGGCGACCGACATCGCGCGCTGTGCCGAGTAGCCGAGCGACCCGGCGGCGCTGATGAACGCGGTGGTGCTGAACGGCTCGGGCGGACTGTCTGTTCTGGTGCGCCGGCGGACACCGGTGACACGCGCCCGCTCTGCCTCGTCCAGTCGCGCCTGGACCTGCCGGGCACGGTCACCGTCCCAGACCCGCTCTGCCTCGGTGCCGTCGTCGTCGTAGAAGTACCGTGCCTCGAACGCCTCGCCGTTCTTCGCGAAGGCTGTGGTCAGCTCCCAGTACTCCTCGGGGTCGAACGCCCGTATCTCCCGTTCGCGGTCGACGAGCAGTTTCAGCGTGGGTGACTGCACCCGTCCGACCGAGATGAAATCCTGGCCGAGACGGCGGGCAGACAGCGAGAGAAAGCGAGTCAGCGCGGCCCCCCAGACCAGGTCGATTATCTGCCGGGCCTGCCCGGCGGCCGCGAGGTCGAAGTCCAGTTCGTCCGGGTTGGCAAACGCCTCGCGGACCTCGCGCTCTGTGATCGAGGAGAAGCGCACCCGCTCGATGCGGCCGTCGAAGGCTGTCCTGATGAGCTCGTATGCCTCCTTGCCGATGAGTTCGCCCTCGCGGTCGTAGTCGGTGGCGATGACCGCCTCGTCGGCCCGGCCGGCGAGGGTTTCGAGTGTCCGGACGATGTTCTCCTGTGTCGGCTCCGTGATCAGTTCCGCGTCGATCAGTTCGGCGGGTTCGGCGTCGCGCCAGTTCTCGTACTCCGCGGGGAAATCCAGCCCGACGACGTGCCCCGAGAGCCCGACCACACGCGTGTCCCCCCAGCGGTAGACGTTCACCCCGTTCTGTTGCTCTGTCTCCGCGGCCCCCTCGCTCAGAATCTCCGCGATACGCCGCGCCGCGTTGTTCTTCTCGGTGACGATCAGCTTCATCTGCTCCTGTCCTTCCTTGTTCGTCGTCGTGTCTAAACCCTCGGGTTCCGGGCAAACAGGCAGACACCGCCTGTCAGAGAGAGACAGTCCCTGCCAGCGAGAGAGACACGTTCCCTGTGATACTGTCGGCTGTAAGCCCATGGCACATCTCGGTACCCCGGGGTGCCGAATCGTTCCACGAAGTTACAGCCGACAGTACGAGTGTTCACGAACCCACAGGCGGGACCGCGAGTCACCGGGGTTGGCGCAGGTGAGCAGCAAGGCTGATGTCTCGACACGCCGAAGAGCAGTCGATGCGGTGGAAGCTGTTCGCCACGCTGGCCGAGACCGCCGGCACGAACGAACTCGACGTGCCCGTCGAGAGCGCGGAGCCGACGCTCCGTGATGCGGTCGATGCACTGCTGGCGGTCGAACCGGAACTCGAGGCGCGGGTGCTCGACGCGGACGGGGACCTCCAGCCGCACATCCGCCTGCTCTGTGACGGCGAGAACCCGTTCCGGACCGCCGATGGCTGGGAGACCGACCTCTCCACGGTCGAGGAGGTCGCGCTGTTCCCGCCCGTGACCGGTGGATGAGTGTCACACCGGTCCGGCAGGGCCAGCACGTGACCGCGGCAGTTCAGACCCCGACCAGACGGTGAACTGCCCGGATCTCCGGACGTACTGTCCTCCGACACACGAGCGACCAGTCACCGGACGACCGTGCCTGCCCGTCCCGTTTCGAGGAAGGTCCCGAGTTCGTCGAGTCCGAAGATGGCGGCCGACCCGTCGACGGCGAGCAGCGACCGCACCTTGCCGGCCATCCCGCCGGTGACGTCTGTCGTCTCACTGTCACCGAGCACGTCCGCGACCGACTCGTAGGAGCGGATCTCGGGGACAACCGCACCATCGTCGAGCACACCGGGGACAGTCGAGCAGACACCGACACGCTCGGCATCGAGCGCCGCTGCGAGCGCGACCACCAGGTCGTCACCGCTCGCGACGGTCCCGCCGGTCCCCTCGTGGACGACCACGTCCCCGTGCAGGACGGGGACGAACCCCTCCGCGAGCATCGCCTCGACGGGTTGTGCCGGGCACGCGAGGCCGGTGTCGGTCCGCCGGACGAGCGAGAGCGGACGCACCGGGAGCGCGGGCACACCCGCCCCGTGCAGCGCGGCGACGACCCTGTCGAGGAGTCGCCCCATCGCGCGGTGGATGTCGACCAGCGCCGCGCTGTCGCGTGTGCCAGCGCTCGCGGAGACCTCGTGCTCGGCGGCCGCGGGGTGGCCGAAACTCCCACCACCGTGGACCACGACCGGCGGGTGTCCGTCCACCATCGCTCGTGGGTCGTCCGGCGAGGCGTCGAGAGAGTCACCGATAACCGCCGCGGCGGTGGTGAGCGCCTCCTCGTCGACGGACTCGTGTCCGTGCTTGTCTGTGAGGACACTCCCACCGAGTTTGAGCACGGTCGTCATCCGTCCTCCCGGCGGAGGCCGTCGGTGTCGAGTTCGGCGTGGAAGGCGTCCTCGCAGGCGGGGGCGTAGGAGAGCGCGCGCTCGAGTTCCGTCGGGTCGCCGAGCGCGACGATACAGCCGCCGCCACCGGCACCGGTGAGTTTCGCCCCGAGTGCGCCGCCGTCGCGGGCCGCCCAGACCATCGCATCGAGCGACCGCGCGGAGACGCCGAGCGACGAGAGCAGGCCGTGGTTGACGTCCATCAGTTCACCGAGCGTCTCGCGGTCGTCGGCCGCGAGCGCCTGCTCCCCGCGACGGACCAGGTCACCGACAGCCGAGACCGTGTCCGCCACGAACGGGTGTGTCTCGCGCAGTGCCCGGACGTGTGCGACGAGTTCACCAGTGTCACCGGCCCCGCCGTCGTAGCCGACCACCAGCGGGAGGTCCGGCGTCGCGAGCGTCTCGCGGTCCTCGCCCTCGATGCGGACGGCACCACCCATCGTCGCACAGAACGTGTCGGCCCGCGAGGCACCCCCGTCCTGGACGGCGTGTTCGACCCGGTAGGCGCGGTCGGCGAGCTCCTCGCGGGGCAACTCCACCCCGAGTTCACGCGCCGCCGCGTCGATTGTCGCCACGACGACCGCGGCCGAGGAGCCAAGCCCCGCGCCGAGGGGGATATCGCTGTCGACTGTCACCTCGAAGCTCGTCTCCTCGGTCGCAACGCCGCGGGTGCGGGCCGCCTCGCGGGCCTGCTCTATCGCACCGTTCACGTAGCCCATCGCGGCATCCAGGAGGTTCTCCGGGACGTCGACCTCCGGTGCGCTCGCGCCGCCGTTGTACTCGACGGCGAACCCGTCCAGCGAGAGGTCGCCCGCACGGACGCGGAGACCTCCCGTTCGGCGCTCGACTGTTGCCTGTGCGCGCAGCCCGATCGCACACGGGACCGCGGGTTCACCGTAGACGACCGCGTGTTCCCCGAACAGGTACACCTTCCCCGGAGCGCTCGACGTGACCATACGCCCGATCTGTCGGCGAGCCCCTTCGAGATTTCGGACTGTCGGCTCAGTCCGGGCAGGCAACGGACGTGACAGTCTCGACACCGGTGAACTCGAACCGGGCACCGCCGCTGGTGCTGTCGGTCACGGAGACGGTCCAGCCGTGAGCCTCGGCGATTGTCGCGACGATAGCGAGTCCGAGCCCCGTTCCGTCGGCTGTCGTCGAATACCCCCGGTCCAGCACACGCTCCCGGTCCGCCTCGGGGATACCGGGACCGTCGTCGGCGACGTAGAACCCGTCGGCCATCGGACCGAGGCTGACGGTCACGTCTCTCGGGCCGTGGTCGAGCGCGTTCCTGAGCAGGTTCTCCAGCAGTTGCCGGACCCGGGAGTGGTCCGCGCGAATCTCGATGTCACACTCGACCGTGGGTGTCGCGTCGGCCGTCTCGACGGTCTGCCAGCAGTCGTCGGCGACTGCCGCGAGCGACAGCTGTGTCTGTTCGTCGACCCCGGTGCCGCCGCGTGCGAGCAACAGGAGGTCCTCGATGAGCGACTCCATCCGGTCGTGTGCACGACCGACCGTCTCCAGATGGTCGCTGTCGACCTCCTGCTGGGCCAGTTCCAGCCGGAGTGACGCCACGTTCAGCGGGTTGCGCAGGTCGTGGCTCACGACGCTCGCGAACTCCTCGAGGCGCTCGTTGGACTGCTCCAGTTCACGTCTGGCCGCCTCGAGTTCGCGCTCACGCATCGTGCGCTCGGTGATGTCTCGCAACAGGATGAGATACCCCCGTGGCGAGGGCTGGGCGGCAATCTCGGAGACCTGCACCGAGTAGTAACGGGACTCCCCGTCGACATCGAGACTCAGCTCACCGGACCCGTCCCCGTCGGGGTCGAACCCGCTCAACCCGTCGACGAGCGCCGAGACCGGTGTGCCGATGCTCCCGGAGTCGAGCCCCTGCACCACCCTCGCGGCGGCGTCGTTGTAGTCGACGAGTCGGGTGTCACCGTCGACGATGAAAAGCGGGTCCTCCATCTCCGCGACGACCACATCCCGGGCGACTGGAGCGAGGTCGGCAAACGAGTGTCTGAACACGGCGTACGTGACCACCAGGACGAACGTCACGATACCGAGAACGGTGTGATTGTACGTCGGGACCGGTGTGGCACCGACCAGTGACGCCCCGAACGGGACAGTACCGAGGAGTATCCCGGCCACGAGCACCAGTGCCTGTGTCCGGGACCGGTACCGCGTGTTGACGAACAGTTTCAGCAGGTAGTACGTCCCCAGTCCGACACCGCCGAGCGTGTATCCGAGCGCCGCGACCCGGGCGGGGCCGACTGTCGTCTCGACGTGTGCGAACGGCTCCGTGCGGAACAGTACCGAGGAGTAGTACAGGTCGTGGAGCGGGAGTGTCACGGCGACGGCGAGCAACCCGAGATACGCGAGCGCGAACACCCGGACGAGCGTGTTCCCCCACGGGTTCCTGTCCGTGTAGTCGGCGACGAACACCAGCCAGGACAGCACTGTCGACAGCCCTGTCACCGTCCAGACCGCGAGAAGCAGTTCCTGCAACTGGCGGTCGGGAACGAACAGACCGACCAGGGAGACCAGCGCCCAGAGCGAGAGTATCCCCATCAGAACCCCGAACCAGCGCCGCGAACCCATCTCGGTCCGGTCCAGGACCCAGTAGCCCAGCCCCACCGTGAGCGCTGCCGTCCCGGCGTAGAGACCCCCGTACACTGCCGCCAGTGAGTCGACCAGAACCATCAGATGTATTCCGTCTATGTGTGGTACGCAAGTCAATCTTTCCGGCCCGTTTTTATCTGTGATAGCTTCGCGGTGGGGTCTGTCGTCCGCTCACGCGCGACGACGAATCCAACCCGAGTCGTCGTGTGTCGGAGAGGCCAGGTCGTCGGATACGGGGGTCAGCGACACGGTGGTTCCGGCCGAACGTCACGGCGAGGCGGTTCGGGTACCGAACTGTCGGGAGACCCTGCCGGACACGGTTCCGGCGTGTCGGGTCTGTCCGCACACCCCGGGTGGTGTCAGTCACCGAGTCGGCCCTGTCGGAGGCGGTCCTCCGCGGCCTCGCGGGCCCGGTCGGGGTCGAACCCGTCGACGATACGCCCCAGGTCGGCGTCCTCGGCCCGGAGGCTGCGGGCGTGGTCGGCGATGTTCGGGAGTGCGCGGACCACGTTGTCGATGACGGGGACGGTCGCGACAGTCGCGGAGCGGGACATCGGGTTCAGGTCGACGACGATCTCGGTTTTCCCCATCTCGCCGAGCGCCTCTGCGCGGTCACCGTCCTCCAGCGGGACGAGCACCACGTCGGCGGCGTAGATGCCGTCGGCGTCGACCTTCGCGCGCTCGTGGTCCAGACCGGGGATGCGCGCGTCGGCGGTCAGCCCCTGTACCTCGCTCGCCCCGTGTCCGCGGAGGTGGTCGGCGATCGCCTCGATGCGCTGTTCGGTCCGGTTGAACAGGTTGACCTCTAGCTCGGCAGCTGTCGCGTCGGCGAGGTCGACGACCGCCGCCGGGGCGAGCGCGGCGACGTTGCCGTTCACCGAGAGCACGGCGTGGTCCGCCCGGAGCAGGTGTGCGGCGGCGACCCGCTCCGCCGTGTCGGCGCTGGGGGTTGTCTGCTCGCCGAGCAGGTAGTCGAACGCCTCGCCACGGCCCTGTGCGATCAACCCCTGTCGGCTGGTGATGCCGGCCTCGACACCGGCCTCGATGCGGTGACGCTGCAGCAGTGACTCGTACCGGGGGTGGCTCTCCGGTATCTCCTCCATACCCCGGTTACGCGGCCGACGCGTATATCCGGTGGTGTCTCGACTCCGCTCTTTTCCTGTCCTCGCTGGTATTTAGGTTTTTCCGATAGTATCAGCAACAGTCCTCCTCGGGCGTCCACGCGCAGGCATCGCCCGTCGTGAGGTCGTTCTCGTCGACGTACACCGCGAGACAGGCGAAGTTGCAGAAGTACGTTGGCGACCCGCAGTCGTCGTCACAGTCACGGACACAGACCGGGTCGTGGTCGAAGAGCCGTGACCCACAGTACGCACAGGTCTCGTCCGCATCGGGTGTCGTAATCGTTGTCGACATACACGTTCTGGGGGTTCCGTGTTCAAAAAGCGTGTGTCCGGGGAGGGGGTCACCCGCCGGAGGGGGGCCCGTAGCGTGGACGCGAGGTGGCGCTGGACGGCGGCGGTGAACGCCAGCGATATGCCCCTGCCCGTGCTACTGCGGGTATGCCCGGACTCGTCTTCTTCCGGACGGCGGACCGCGAGCGCACCGCCGAGTTCTACACGGAGCGTCTCGGCTTCGAGGAGTGGCTCGAACAGGACGGCGGGTGCACCATCCTCCGGCGTGGAAACCTGCTCGTGGGGTTCTGCGGCGCCGAGACCACCGAGACAGAGGGTATCGTCACCGTCGCCGTCGAGGACGAGGCGGCTGTCGACGAACTGTACGCCGAACTGTCGGACATCGCGGACGGTCCGCCGACCCGCAACGAGGCGTTCGACATCTACCAGTTCTTCGCGACGGACCCCGACGGCCGGACCGTCGAGGTACAGACGTTCCTGCATCCCACACCACCGGTCGGCTGATGTATGAGTCGTCGGGCGCGAGCAGGAAAGCACCGTCGCGGCGGGTCCGTCATCGGCCACAGACCGGCGGTGGTGTGCGTGTCACCAGCCCGATACGAGTGACAGCCCGCCGGTCGCCGGCCCCGAACGCACAAACAGTTTATACGTGCAACGTGGAAAACGCACAATGAGTGACTCCGACACGGCAGAGCAGGAACTCGGGATAACCGAGTCGAAGGAGTACAGCACGGGTGACTGGTACGCCGAGGTCGTCCAGAAGTCGGAACTCGCGAGCTACGCGCCGATGGGTGGGTTCATCGTCACCCGGCCCCGGGGGTACGACATCTGGGAGCGAATAAAGAGCCACCTCGACGGCTGGTTCAAGCAGACGGGTGTCACGAACGCCTACTTCCCGATGTTCATTCCCGAGAGCTACCTCGAGCGGGAGAAGGACGTCGTCGAGGGGTTCGACCCCGAGGTGGCGTGGGTGACCCACGGCGGGTACGACGAACTCGAGGAGCGACTCGCCGTCCGGCCGACCAGCGAGTCGATAATCGCCCCGTTCATCGCGCAGTGGACCCGGTCACACCGTGACCTCCCGATGCGGCTGAACCAGTGGTGCTCGGTTGTCCGGTGGGAGGCCACCGAGACGAAGCCGTTCTTCCGGACAAAGGAGTTCCTCTGGCAGGAGGGGCACACCGCCCACCACGACGGCGAGGACGCCTGGGCGGAGACGATGCTGCGACTCGACCAGTACGAGCGAGTCTACGAGGAGGTGCTCGCGATGCCGGTGCTGAAAGGCCGCAAGCCCGAACACGACAAGTTCCCCGGTGCCGACACCACCACCACCGTCGAGGCACTGATGCCCGACGGGAAGAGCGTCCAGGGCGGCACCTCGCACTATCTCGGCACCTCCTTCGCCGAGGCGTTCGACATCACCTACGTCGACACGGACGAGCGAGAGCGGACCGCACACACCACCTCGTGGGGGCTCTCCTGGCGCGCCATCGGTGCGCTGATAATGACCCACAGCGACGACCAGGGGCTCGTGCTCCCGCCCGCGCTCGCGGACCCGCAGGTCGTCATCGTCCCGATCTGGGGGGCCGACGACCGGGAGACGGTGCTCGAGTACGCCGCCGACGTGGAGTCGACCCTCTCGGAGGCCGGGGTGCGTGTCGACCTGGACGACCGCGGGAACCGCAACCCCGGGTTCAAGTACAACGAGTGGGAGTTGAAGGGGGTCCCCCTGCGCGTCGAGGTCGGTCCGAACGAGTGTGCGGACGAGACGGCGACGCTCGTCCACCGGCCGGACGGCGAGACCGACACCGTCGACCGGGACGGACTGGCCGACACCGTCCGGGAGCATCTCGACACGGTACACGCGAAACTGTACGCGAGCGCCGAGGCGACGCTGGAGGAGGGTGTCCGGGAGGCGGAGAGCCGCGAGGAGATCCTCGGTACCATCGGTCAGCACGGCGGCTACGTCAGGTGTGGCTGGTGTGGCGAGGAGGCCTGCGAGGAACCGATAAAGGAGGCCATCGCCGCCGAGATCGTGATGGTACCGCTCGACCGCGACGAGGAACCGGTTCACGAGGACTGTGCCATCTGTGGCGAGGAGGCCACGGAGACCGCCTACTTCGCGAGAACCTACTGAGCCCGGACTGTCCCGGCCCACCGTCGCCGGACCCGCCCGTGTGTCCCGCGGACACGCCTGTCTGTGCTGTGACCACAGGGGATACAATCCGAGAGACAGCCCGCGAGGGCATCGGCACCACCCCGGCGTCGTGGAGTTCCGCCGGCGACACCGGGCTGTACTCCCTGACGCACTCGGATACCCGCTCGTGGTCTCCGGTGTCGAGCGCTGGTTGCTGACGCTCGCACGGACCTGTCTCGTTGCTGAATAGACTCTGTAACGTCACGAGTGTCGGCAAAACACAAGAGACATAGCCCGGAGGAGACAGATTCGTCTGCATGCGGCGTCGAATCCGTCGGTTCGCGGAGCGGTGTTACGAGCGACTGTTACTCGCCGAGCTCTCGGAGACCCCCTCGCACGTGGCGGTCATCCAGGACGGCAACCGCCGGTACGCCCAGCAACAGGGTGCAGAGGCGACCGACGGACACCGGGCGGGGGCCGAGACGACCGAGCAGTTGCTACGCTGGTGTGACGAGCTCGATATCGAGGAGTTGACCCTGTACGCGTTCTCGACGGAGAACTTCGAGCGACCGCCGGCCGAGCGGGAGGCGCTGTTCGACCTGGTGACACGGAAGCTCCGCGAGTTCGCCGACAGCGAGCGCGTCCACGAGGCCGGGATGCGGATACGCGCGGTCGGTGAGACCGGACAGCTCCCCGAGCGCGTGCAGGACGCGATCACCTACGCACAGCAACGCACCGCCGACCACGACACCTACCAGCTCAACATCGCCCTGGCGTACGGCGGCCGGGCGGAGCTTCTGGGTGCCACCCGCGAGATCGCCCGGGCGGTCGAACGCGGCGACCTCGACCCCGCCGAGGTCGACACCGACACTGTCGAGACCGCGCTGTACGACGGGCCGAGCCGTGACGTCGACCTCATCGTGCGCAGCGGCGGCGACGAGCGCACCTCGAACTTCCTCCCCTGGCAGGCAAACGGCAACGAGGCGGTGGTCTACTTCTCGGCCCCCTACTGGCCGGCGTTCCGGAAGATAGATTTCCTGCGCGGTGTTCGGACCGTCGAACACCGCGAGCAGACCAGACGCTGGAGCCGCCTCCAGCGCGCCCGCACGTTCGCCGGCGCGGCGCTCGCGGTTGCCGCCGACTCCCCCGCGCTCGACCGTCTCCGGCAGGCCCTCCCGGGTGTAACCGACCCGCCGACCGACAGGGCGAGCGAGGAGGGCGGAACCGACCCGGCGGACTGACCGGCCCTGACGACCCCTGACCGACCACAATCCACTTTCCCGGTGCTGCCGAAGCACAGACAATGGGTGTCGAGGTACCACTCGGTGACGGTCACGTCGACCTCACACTCGACGGGTCGGTGACAGTCGCCAGGCCGCCGGGCGGTGACCCCGTCGACGTCCGCGAGCGGGCACAGCTGGCCGTCGCGGAGCCACACGGCCCCCGGCTGGCGGCACAGGTCGACCCCAGCGACGACGTCGGCATCGTCGTCACGGACCTGACCCGCGCGACACCGGACGCCGTGTTGCTCGATGCGCTGCTGGCGGAGCTGGAGCGTGGCGGTGTCCCCCGCGAGCAGGTGACCGTCGTCGTCGGACTGGGGCTGCACCGGCCGATGACCGACAACGAACTCGCGGCGGCGCTGGGCGAGCACGCGGACCTGGCGGTCAACCACGACCCCGACCGGACCGTCGAGGTCGGCCGGGTCGACGGCTGTCCGGTCACGCTGTTCGAACCGCTGGCCGACGCGGATCTTGTCTGTTCGACCGGGATGGTCGAGCCACACCAGTACGCCGGGTTCTCCGGCGGCGCGAAGACGGCCGTCATCGGGGCGGGTGGCGAACCCCAGATACGCTACACGCACGGCCCGGATCTGCTCGGTCGCGAGGGGGTCCGTCTCGGCCGCATCGCGGACAACCCGTTCCGGGCGTTCCTCGACCGCGCCGGTGACGCTGTCGGGGTAGCGTTCTGCCTGAACGTGACACACACACCGGCCGGGACCGTCGGTGTGAGCGCGGGTGAACCCCGCCGGGTCGTCGCGGACCTCGCAACACGGGCCCGCGAGGCACTCGCCGTCGAGGTGACAGACGCCTACGACGCCGTCGTCGCCGGTGTCGGTGCGCCGAAAGACGCCAGCCTCTACCAGGCGAGCCGCGCCGCCACCTACGTCGCGCTCGGGGCACACAACCCGCTCCGGTCGGGCGGACGTCTCGTCGTGCCCGCGGAGCTCCCCGAGGCTGCCGGACAGGGCACCGGCGAGCGGCGCTTCCGGGAGTGGCTGTCGGCGGCGACCGACCCCGCGTCGCTGTACGAGCGGATGGCCGCTGGCTACGAGCCCGGTGCACAGCGCGCGTTCGTCCTCGCGCGGGTCCTGCGCGAACACCCGGTGACTGTCACCAACAGCACCTGTCCGGACCTCGTCGAACGGTGTCTGCTCGACGCCGCGCCGACTGTCGAGGCCGCGCTCGACCCGACCGACGACGTGCTCGTCGTCCCCGACGCGCTGCACACGCTACTCGTGTCGGCCTGAACGGGCTCTCCGCGCCCGTGACCCACAAGGGCCACGGACCGCGCCTGCCCTGGTCAGCCGAGTTCCGCGAGCCAGCCCTCGACCCGCGAGTCACCGGCCCCCGTTATCTCCGCGAGCGCCGAGCTGTCCCGCTCGATCAGGTCGGCGGTCGTCTCGACACCCGCCTCCCGGAGGCGCTCCGCATAGGTCGGGCCGATTCCCGCCACCGTCTCGACCCCTGCTGTCGTGTCACCGCCTGCCCCGGTGTCAGTCTCGACGCCAGCGTTATCTGTCGCATCGCCATCGACACCGGTGTCGTCGACGGGTTCGCCTCCTGTCTCCTCGTCCTCCGGGTCGTCGGCATCGTCGGACGCGTCGGGTTCCGAGACGCGGTGGTACCAGTCGGCGACCGCGGGCCAGACAGTCTCGTGGGAGGAGGAGGAGACAGAGAGCCCGATGTGACCGGTCGAGTGCTCGATGGTGGTCACGTCGTCCGAGTCGACGACATCGTTGAACGGGCGGGAGGCCGCCGGCGGGATGAGGTGGTCGTACTC
>CAZFMN010000035.1:0-8455 GCA_964520075.1 uncultured Halobacteriales archaeon
CAGCCACCACAGGGCCAGCAGCCACCACAGGGCCAGCAGCCACCACAGGGCCAGCAGCCACCACAGGGCCAGCGGCCACCGAGAAACCGGCGGCCGCCAGCAACCGGCGGTGGTCGGAGTGAGGAGGTGAACTTCGCCATATTCGGCGTGATAGCGTACGCAGTCATCGGACTGGGTATGTTCGTCACCGCGCTGCTCGGCTCTCTGCTCGGAGGCGACGCCTCCCTGATTGTGAGTTCGAGCGACGAGCTGTTCAACTCGGCAGCAGGTGCACTCGAGAGTCTGGTGACACTCGCACCGATCGCCGGGGCGGTGCTCGCGGTGTACTACTACAGGAGCGACACGACGATGCAGAGTCCCGCGAAGGCAGCGGGGATAGCGGCCGGGGCCGGCGTCCTGGCCATCTCGGTGATACTGCTGCTGTTCATGATCCTCTTCGAGCCGAGTGGAGGAAGCGGGGGGGTCACGGGGGTCCCGACCACCGGAGTAACTGTCGAGGCCGGTGACGAGATACCCGCTGTGCTCGGCATCACGGTCGGGGCCGCGCTCGCTGCCGCCGGAACCGGGTTCCTGCTCGACGAGGACCCCCTGGATATCTTCTGACCACCCTGGGGCGACACACCCGACGCTCTCGGACACACACGCGACAGTCGACCGGACCCAGACCTCGACAGTCGATAGCGGCGGGTCCGCCGGGAGCCCCGGTGAGCGGCAGACAGCGGTCCTCGTCTGACTGTGCCCGCATCTTTAGATTCTCGCTTCCTGTACTCCACCCGATGCCGGACGAGCCAACCCACGACGGAACCGACGGCGGTACCAGACCGCCCGCAGACAGACAGCGAGGTGACGGCCAGACAGACGGGTCGGGGGGCAGACAGACGCGCGGCACGTCGGTGAGACGGCCACAGGGTCGTCCGGCGAACCGCTCACAGGGTGGACAGTCCGCCGGGCAGCAACGGCGCGAGCAACCCTCGCCGGGGCGGTTCCGGAACGACCGGGCCGCCGGTCCCGGCTACCTCCGGGCGTGGGTGGTTTATATCACGACACTGCTTGGAATCGCCGGTGTCGGCACGGGTGTGCTCTGGATACTCCTCGACGCCATCGACGAGCCGATTGTCGAACCGGATGCGGTCGGTAGTTCCGACAGTCTGGGTGAGCTGATCGGTGCCGGTCTGTCCAGTGCCGCGTTTCTGTTCGCCGTGCAGGTGCTCGTGCTCGCGATGTTGCTGGTCCTGTCGGTCGTCGCGGTGTTTCTCGGGGCCTGGCTGGGCCGGACCGTGCGCAAACGGAACCGGCAGACGTTCCTGACGGCAGGGCTCTCTGTCGCGGCGGGTACGGCAGTCCTGTTCGGCACCGTCTCGGTGTTACTCTCCGTCGGGTTCGACGGGCTATCGCTCAACCCTGGGGGTGTCCTGATACACACGAGCCTAACCGCTCTCTTTGCGGGAGCCACCGCGGCTGGCGGGGCGGCAGCGACCCGGCATCTGTTCCCGGGGGAGTCTGACCGTACCTCGGAACCGCTCCGATGAGAGCGCGTATCACCACCTGTCTCACGGCTGCGAATGCGTTACGTCCGCAGGTGACCGGCACCACTCCCGGTGTACCCCCGCGTTCTCACCCTCCCGACAGGGCTATCTGAACCACATATCGATCCGGTCGCCGAGCGCGCCGGCGCCGGCACCGACGAGCGCAACCGCGAACAGGGTCCCGATGAGTGGACCGAACAGTGACCCGATGTCGCTGCCGCCACCACCGCCACCGCCACCTGGTGCCGTTATCAGAGCCAGCAGGAACAGCACGAGCACCGTCACGAGCAGTCCAGCGCTGTTTACCGCCGCCGAGATCACCGCTGGTTGGGTATCGTTGCTCGCTGTGTTACCGATGAAGAGACCGATACCCAGCGTCGGCAGTGCACTGAGGAAGATGGTGAATACGAACGCGAAAATCACCGACGCAAAAAACAGGTTCCCCGAACCGAACTCCTCGAACAGGAACCCCGAGGCTGTCCCGCCTCCGGGAGCCAGCGAAAGGAACAGGAACACTGTGAGAGTCATACCGAGTCCGAAGAGGAGGTGCCCGCCGATGGCGAACTTTCCGTACTGCGCGAAGTTCGGCCCGGTTGCGATACCGGCGCCTCCGGTACCGTATCCCCCCGGTCGCTGTGTTCGGCCCTGCCGCCTGCCCTGCCTCTGTGGCTGCTGTCTGCCCCGTTGTTCTCTCTCGCCTGTCTGTTGCGGATTCCTCTGTTCACGCTGGCGGTTTGCCTGCCCTCCCCGAGTATCGTCTGGTTGCCTCGACATCGTGTCCAATGATATATTGTGGATATAAAAAACTAACTACTATTGTGGGCTGGTCAGCCACGCGACTGTGTGTGCACGCACTGGGTTTGGATATCTCGAACTGAGTTACCACTCCTCCGGTGGTAAC
Organism: uncultured Halobacteriales archaeon; assembly: GCA_964520075.1. Classification (GTDB taxonomy): domain Archaea; phylum Halobacteriota; class Halobacteria; order Halobacteriales; family Haloarculaceae; genus Halovenus. The sequence goes on from CAZFMN010000035.1 coordinate 2,428, forward strand.
CGACCAAACTGCTCCGGCCACTCTCGGCCCCACGTACAGACACGTCGTCGGTTCAGAACTGCAGATGTGACGTCGAACTGGGCATGTCGTCGTCGTCATCGTCGTCCGTGCCGCCGTCGTGGAGAAAGCGGGCGTCGTCGTCGGTCAGGTAGACCTGTCCGCTCTCGACGGTGATGTCGACGCTCAGCAGCGTCGTGTCGGCCGCGGGGCCGTTCCCGCAGTCCCCGGAGCAGGCGTCGAACACGGAGCCGTGTTTCGGGCAGACGATTCCACCGTCGCGCATCACCGCACCGACCTCCTCGCGGTGGAGGCGCTGGTCCTGGTGTGTGCAGCGGTTGACCCACGCCTCCACACCTCCCTCGTCGCAGGGGAGCAGCATCACCTCCTGTTCGCCGCGCTCGGTCTTGACGGTGAACAGCCACGACCCCTCCGACTGGACCGTCTCGACATCCGTCAGTCGGTATCTCATACCCCTGGTTGTGCCTGTGTGCAGTTGAGCCTCCCGATTCCCTGTATCCCGACCCGTACGCGAATCGTGTCTCCGAGCAACTCCCGTATCCGGGTGCCTATCCACCTGCCCGGAACCCGCGCCGGGTCAGGGTAGCCTCGTTCTCAACCCGAGATGAAGTCGTTGTCGCGCCAGTCGACCCCATCGTCACCACCACCGTCGGTCGGGTCCTCGGCGACAGTCACCGATGCCGGGCACCGCTCACCGTCGACGATGCGGGTCGCCTCGATGTCCTCACCGTTTACCGCGACGGCTGTCAGCTTTCCTTTCTCCGCGCGTTCGGCGATAGCACACAGTACCTCGAACATGTCGTACTGCAGTGCCGTGTTCTGCAGGACCGTCTCGCGGTCACCCTTGAAGCAGGCGTACTCGACGAGTTCGGACTCGATCTCTTCCTCCTCGTCGAGTGCGCCCCACTGTGGTCCGGGGCCACCGTGAGGGGGACCCCGTTCGTCGGGGTCCTCCTCGTAGACCCGGTTTTCGGAGACGCTCGCCTTCAACTGGGCGGTCGGCGTGTACTTGCTGATGCTGTTGTCCGCGGGGACCGCGCTGAGTATCAGCGTGTTGTTTCGCCGCGTTATCTCCACGTCTGTGATGTTCTCCGGCAGGTCGGGTTCCTCGAAGTACTCGTAGACATCTTCGAGGGGCAGTTCCAGCGTCGAATGTAGTCTGTATACGCGACGTGTCATGGTTACTGGCGTTCACTTCGGTCCACCTCCCTGCGCTGTGACCGAATATGCAATCGATAATACGGGACCCACGCATAAGTGACCTGCGGCCTGTGACCGCACGAACACGTACGGGACAGACGGGCCTCCGACACGACGGACTGGGGCTCTCCGGCCGGACAGGAACCGTCCGAGACGGGGCCAGCGACAGTCGGGACCCGCCGGCGGTGCGTACCGGTACCGGACCTTCCAGGCCCGTCCGGAGCCTCGCCCTCCACACCGGGGAGTGGGTCCCGACTCTGTCGGTCAAGGCGACGGGTGTGCCGATCCACAACAGACACAAGACAGGGGGCGTCGTACGCAGGGCGATGCGTTACGCAGAGCTGACACTCCGTGCGTCGGGTGGATTCCACCCCGCCGACCACGCCATCCTCGAGTCCGACGCGCTGGAACGGGTCGCCATCTCCCAGTTCAGCCACCTCGACGACGGGACGGTCGTGTTGCTGTACCAGTTGCGTGGCGACCCGGGACCGGCCGAGGCGGTGCTCGATGCGGACCCGGACGTGCTCGGGTACGGGCTCTCGCAGACGGGGACCGAGGTCCACGCCCGCGTCCACCTCGTACCGAACACGGTTGTCGAGACGCTCACCCGACTCCCGCGGCGGTATCCGCTCGTCGTCGAGGTGCCCGTCGACTGTCTCCGGAACGGCGGCCTCCGGGCGGGTGTCGTCGGGGAGCGCGAGACGCTCGCGGTCGCCGCCGAGACCATCCCCGCGTCGGTCACCGTCGAACTGGCGTCGATACGCCCCTACGACCCCGGAACCGGCCGCCCGGCGGCGGCACTCACGGCCCGCCAGCAGGAGATACTCGACGCCGCCCTCGCCGCCGGCTACTACGAGGTGTCACGCCGGACGACCCACGAGGAATCGCGGCCGACCTCGACATCGCCCCGGCGACCGTCGGCGAACACCTCCGGAAGATCGAGTCGCGTGTGCTCACGCGGGTCGCCGGCGGCGTCGACACCACCTGACCGACGGGCCCTCCTCCGAGGTGCCATCCCCGAGTGACAGGACGAACACGGAGACGACCGCCGCTAACAGTATCGTAATTGCGACTGTTAGTGTAACCGATACGACTGGTGAGACCCCGCGAGAATCCGTCCCCATACCCATACTTGCGGATAGCCGCTAAAACGTCTTCTCTTTTCGGTGTATTATTAGTTTTGAGTTCTGGAACGCACCTCCGCGGGCGTCGTGACCGACTGGTTCGGACCGGCGACGCTGTGTGCCCGCGCCTCTCGGGTTGGCGCCGACTCGCCGTGGTGCCGCACGATACGACGACCGGGAACACCGCGCCACATCGACCGGGCACAGCACGGACACAGCCGGTAGTCCCGGACCAGTCCGGCCCGAGACTCCCGAACGGACTGTCAGTCGAGTTTGTCCCGCCACCGCAGCGAGTTCTCGTTCAGTTCCTCGACCGCCGGTTGCCCGCTCTCGAGCATCCGGTCGGCGATGTCGACCGCGGCGCGGAGCTCCGCCGCCGAGAGCTGTTCGTAGGCCGGTCGGCCGTCGACGTGGTCGTACCACTCGTCCTCGAACAGGTTGTCGAGCACGACACGCCCGAAACAGTGGTCGAGGTGGATCGGCCAGCCGTCACTGCGCTGTGCCTCTGTCGGGAGTTCCTCGTGCACTTTGCGTCTGTACGTCTCCCGGAGCTGCGAGAGGTCGTCACCGTCCAGCGTCTCCTGACCCATTCTGAATCATCTGTACGGGTTCGAGCGGTTTGACCCCTCTGACACGTCGCCGACCGGTGTCGACTACACCGAATTGGAGTGTCGTCTGTCGAGAGTCCGGGCGTCCTCGTCGAGGTCGACCGTCACCTCGTCGGTCCCGAGTTCGAGACGGACACTCGCACGCACCGGGTCCTCCTCGTCGACGCTCACCGCCCAGTCCAGCGTCGTGTCCCCAGCCTGTCCGGTGATGGCCGCTCGAACCGGGTCGAGACCGTCCCGCCGGAGGAGCGACCGGACCGTCGGAGAGCTCGCGACCACCGCCCGGAGCGGGACGTTGTACCGGAGCCAGCAGCGGTCACAGACGAGCCGTGTCTGGACGGCATCACCCGCCGCGTGGAGTTGCGGTGGCGCCTCCGGGTCGACCGGATACGAGACGCTCGTGTGTCCCCAGCACTGCGGGCAGACACCCTGTCGTGCGGTGTTGACCTCGCTCATCACGCGGCGGTACGTCACCGCCGCAAGCTCCTCGAGACTCCGCCCCTCGAACGCACCCGGCGGCATTCCGTACGCGAGGAGATACCCGTCGTCGCGCTCACACCACAAGAACAGCAACTCCCCCGTGTACCGCAACAGCAGTCTGTCACCGCACTCCGGGCAGGTCCAGTCCGACTCGGTACCGTGTTCCCCGGTATCGGTGCTGTACGTGCCGGCGTAGACAGCCGACGCCACCTCCATTGTTGGCCCCAGCGGGATGTACTGTCCGTCCCGTTTCGTTACGAAGCTCCCGCTCAGTGTGTCGAGATGGTAGTTGAACCGGCCGCTGTCCTCGACACCGACGCGCTGGCGGAGCTCCGAGAAGCTCAACCCGGCACCGACGCCGCGCTCGTTCGCCACCGCGGCGAGTTCGAGCAGGATACGCAACCGCGTCTCGTCACCGAGGGCGGAGAACACCGTCTCCGGCAGGTCGACAGACTCCTGTTCTGTTCGCTCGGACATAACCTGTGTTCGGACAAGACGGTATAGTATCTTGTGACCGGTCAACTCCGGTGGACGGCACGGGGTCAGACCGCGATGGTATGTCGAGTTCGGGGGTGGAGTCAGAAGAACTCCCGGAGACAGACCCGACGCCCGGAGAAGACCGCCGCGAGTGCCTCCCGGCACGAGTCCGCGAACACGCGGAGACCGGCGAGGCGTTCGGCAGCGGCGGGGTCGAACCGTCCGAGATACAGCTGTGTGAGAGTGCCAACGTCGACCCTGATGTCCGGATCGCCGCCGGCGCTGTGGTCGATACCGTCGGTCGAGAGACGGACACACCCCGACAGGTTCGGGAGCAGCGGGTCCTCGACGGCCACCGTCAGCGGTTGGTCCAGCACGCCCCAGTCGAGGTCACCGAGCGGGGAGAGAGTCGTCAGCCGCGCCATCGGGCCGGGCACGCGCTCGCAGGTGACCTCGTCGGGGTTCTCGGCCAGCGCGATGGGTCGGGTGTCGGTCGACCGCTGCAGTTCGACGTTGTCGATCTGCGCGCCGTGGCGGCGCAGGAACTCGAGCAGACTCCGGTGTGCCTCCTCGTCGACGTAGCCGAGCGCACTCACAGAGAGCGTGCGCTCGTGGCTGTTCTCGTCCGCGACGGTGTAGACGAGATAGCCCGCGAGGTCGCTGTCTCGCTCGTAGCCGTAGACGAACGGCTCTGTCCCGCCGGTCCAGTCTGTCAGCGTGCGCTCGCGCCACCAGGTCTCCGAGCGGCGCATCGACAGCGTCACACCGTCGCCGAACGCCGCCTCGACCGGCCGGAGACGCGCCCAGTCCCCGGTGTCCAGCCGCCGGTACTCACCCGCCGGGTCGTGACCCGGGAGCACCGACGGCGACACCGCGACGTCGTAGAACTCGTTCGTCGTCGCCCAGCCCATGCGCCGGTAGAACGGTGTCGAGAACGGCCAGAGCGTAACGAGTCCGACCCCTTCCTCGGCGTACTCCCGGCAGACCGCCCGGCAGAGTTCGCGGGCGTACCCCTGCCCGCGGTGCTCCGGCGGTGTCGCCAGCGCACCGAGTCCGCCGACCTGCCCGGTCCCCTCCCGGATCTGCGCCTCGAACGTGTAGCGTTTACACCCGCTTCGCAGACCGCCGTCGTAAACCCCGCGCAGGTCGAAGAGGTCACTCTCCGGACCCTCCGCCTCGTCGTCGAGCGGCCCCTGCTCCGCGGCAAAGGCGTACCGGGTGAAGCGACGGTACTCACTGCGGTCCTGTGGACCGATTGGACGGTACTCTGTCATCCTGTCTCCTTTGGGTCGCTGGATACAAACATAGTGCAGTTCCCTCTCCGCCGGTGGCACCAGTGATTTGTACCCGCCTGTCCGTAGTGTACGTGTGTCACAGTTCGAGTCGGTCCTGATCTACGACGGGGAGTGTCCGTACTGCTCGGTGGCCGCACGGGCGCTCGAACGGGTGGAGGATATCGGTGCTATCTCGTGGTACGACGAGCGCGCACAGTCGTTTCTGGAGGCACAGTTCGGTGTGACACCGTTCGCGATGGTGCTGGTCGACGCCGCCGCGGAACAGGTGTACGCGGGGCAGTCTGCCGCCGCGGAGCTAACCCGGCGGGCCGGGATGCCGGAACTCGTGGGGTCGCTCGTTCGCGACAACTACGAGACGATTGCCCGCGTCGTCGGCGCGGCAAGCGGCCGCAACCGGGACCCCGACGACGTCCACGAGCGGTACGACCTGACCACGGCGGGCGCCGACCAGTTCGAGGCGCTCGCCGGGGACGCAGTCGACCGGGATATCCGGACCGACTGACCGCTCTTATCCGTGGGTGAAGCGCGGCCCAGATACCCACGAAGAGCGTCTACTTGAGTCGAACGGCGATGACGATCATGAAGTACACCACCCCGGCGAGAAACACGAGTGACGCGATATCCCCGACCTGGCCGAGCCCCATCTGCTCGTCGGCAATCGTGAGAACTGTCGAAATCGCCCATATCCAGACCAGCAACGGTTGCTGCGTGATCTTGATGTCCATAAAAACGGTTGTTGCTATTCGATAAAAAACCCCGGGGTAGTGGAGGGGACACGACAGGGATACCGACCACGCTGGTGGTGCTGTCGTGAACGCGACTCTCT
>CAZFMN010000035.1:8555-25882 GCA_964520075.1 uncultured Halobacteriales archaeon
CCGTGCATCTGAGATACGCCTGCCGACTCTCTCCGTGCATCTGAGATACGCCTGCCGACTCTCTCCGTGCATCTGAGATACGCCTGCAAGAGTTAACCCCGGGCAGGCGCAACGTGGCGTATGGATATCGACTATCGGGACACGGAGCGCGGTGCGGAGGTGGCCGCCCGGACAGAGGCGTTCCTCGAGGAGGCGGTGCTGCCTCGGGAGCGGGAGTGGCTCGGCGGGCGCGACGCCCGGGGTGACAGCGACCGGCAGGCAGAGGCAGAAACACTCGTCGAGGAGTTGCGCGAGGAGGCACGGGCGCGGGACGTGTTCGCACCACAGCTCCCGGAGGAGTACGGCGGTCTGGGGCTGGCCTTCGAGGACCTGCTGCCGGTGTTCGAGCAGGCGGGGCGGAGCATCCTCGCCACGCGGGCGATGCACGTCGCCGCGCCCGACGAGGGCAACATGCAGATCCTCGAACTCGCCGGCACAGCGGCACAGAAAGAGCGGTGGCTCGGCCCGCTGGCCCGCGGCGAGATCACCTCCGGGTTCTCGATGACGGAGCCCGCACAGGGTGGGGGGTCGGACCCGAAGCAGGTGCGGACAACCGCCGAGCGCGACGGTGACGAGTACGTCATCACCGGTCACAAGTGGTGGACCACACAGGGTAGCGAGGCCGACCTGCTCGTCGTCGTCGCCCGGACCGACTGGGAGGTCCACCCCTACGTTGGCTGTTCGCTGTTTCTCGTGCCCGCGGACACCGCGGGTGTCGAGATACAGCGGGACGTGCCACACATGGGCGAATCGGGGCTCTCCCACGCCGAGGTCGTCTACGACGGTGTCCGCGTGCCCGAGGAGAACGTGCTGGGCGCGGAGAACGCCGGTCTCGCGGTCGCCCAGCAGCGTCTCGGTCCCGCCCGCCTGACCCACTGTATGCGGTTCATCGGGATGGCCGACCGGGCACTCGACGTAGCGAAAGCCTACATGAGCGAGCGGACCGCCTTCGGTGACCCGCTGGTCGACAAGCAGGCGCTGCGGTTCGACATCTCCGACGCGGAGATGCGCCTGCACGCCGCCCGGACGATGGTCCGTCACGCCGCCAGAACGCTCGCCGCGGACGGCGAGGCCCGCGTCGAGGTCGCAATGTCGAAGCTGTTCGCCGCAGAGACCACACAGGAGATTATCGACACCTGTGTGCAGGTCTGTGGCGGCAACGGCATCGGAAAGGACCTGCCGCTGGCTGACTTCTACGAGAACGTCCGGGCGTTCCGTATCGTCGACGGGGCCGACGAGGTCCACCTGCGCTCTATCGCCAAACGCGCCCTCGACGAGGACGAGATTCACCCCGAGGAACTCGAGTACCTCACCCGCTTCCGCGAGGACCTGTCTGTCGGCGGCGAGTACTGATACTGACGGACAGAACTGTGTGAACACGGGACCCGAACACACCGGGAGCCTGATTCGATACTGGCGGGGGAACGTTCCACGAATGTTCGTCCGACAGTGTCAGATGTAGTCGAACCACCACAGAACGATGAGAGCGACGATGGCCAGACCGAGCAGGTTCGGGAGCAACAGAACGAGGGTGTCCAAGGTGTGGAGAAACTCGCTCGCGACCTCGAGGACGAGCCAGACCACAGCGAGTCCGAGCACGAGAGACAGGAGTCGGTCGGTGTCCACCTTCGCGCGCATACAGGTCGTTCGACTGTCGGTTTCAAAACCCTTCTGGATGCACACGACACACCAGGGGTGGGATAGACCCACGAGTTCCGCTCTGTCTGTCGGTCCGGTCGACCGGCACCGCGTCCGGAGTCAGTGGCGGGAGACCGGTCGTCTGTAGATGACCGTCTCGTAGGCGTCACCGTCGATGGATATCTCGCCGTGGCCGTCGAGGCTGAACCCCCGGGACTCGTAGAACGAACGGCCCACCTCGTTGCCGGCGAGCGCTTCGAGCACGAGCGCCTCGGTGTCGGGCGGAAGCGCGTCGACGGCGGTGCCGAGGAGTCGCGTGCCGAGTCCAGCACCCCACCAGTCGGGGTGGACGTACACCTCCTTCAGGCCGGCCTCCGACCCGCCGACGAACGATTTTGTCTCACCCCAGCGGACGAAGATGTAGCCGCGGACACGGCCGTCGACAGACACCCCGTAGGCCACACCGGGGTCGTCCGGGTCGGGGAGTCGGTCGACCCAGCGGTCTATCTCCTCCGGACCCGGGTCGACTGTCACCCGTTCGAGCACCGACCCCGGCAACAGGTCGGCGTACGCCTCCTGCCAGCCCCGGCCGTGAGACTCGATGGCACCGCGGACCGCCTCACGGCCCTCCAGTCGGCGTACTTTCACACCTGCTGTCTCGTCTGCCCGGGATTTATATCCAGCGGACCGTCGGAGACGGCCAGTCACAGGATTTTAATATCACGCTACCGTTATGCAAATCGCAATGTCGACAGGTACCGTTGATTTCTTCAACGACACCGGTGGTTACGGTTTCATCGACACAGAGGACTCGGAGGAGGACGTGTTCTTCCACATGGAAGACGTCGGCGGACCTGATCTCGAGGAGGGACAGGAGGTCGAGTTCGAGATCGTGCAGGCCGACAAGGGCCCACGCGCGAAGAACCTGAAGCGACTGTAGGCCGGGCCAACTGGAAACCAAAACCAACTGCAGACCTGACATCCTCGGCCGCGCGAGGGGTCGACGCAGCACACAGGTGTTTTACAGTTCGACCGACAATCACGGGACATGGAGCGGGTCGACAGGAGCAGGGCGGTCGTGCCCGAGGGGGCCTGTACCGTCGGGCAGTTGAACGAGGAGATAGAGCGGGCACTCGCCGACGCCGGCGACCGGTTCCCCAACCACGTCGTCGGCGAGATAGCGGAGGTCGACGACTACGGGTTCGGCACGTTCTTCGAGTTGCGCGACCCGGAGACGGACCCGTCTATCTCCTGTCTCGCGTGGGCGGAGGTCGTGGCCTCGTTCGACCACGACCTCACACCGGGGACAGAAGCGGTCGTCGAGGCGGAGGTAGATTTCTACCCCGACCGGGGTGACTGTCAGTTGCTCGTCACGGAGTACTGGCCGCTCGGTGAGAGCACGCGACAGCAGGAACTCGACCAGCTCGAGACGCGACTGGCGAACGAGGGGCTGTTCGACGAGACGGAGAAACAGTCCGTACCGGCACACCCGGAGTGTATCGGACTCGTCACCTCGCCGGCCGGGTCGGCACGCGAGGATGTCCGGGCGACGGTCGACGAGCGCTCACCCCGGACGGAGGTCCGGCTCTGTGGCGCGACCGTGCAGGGGGAGAGCGCCGTCCCCTCGCTACTGGACGCAATCGACACACTCGACCGCGACCCGGAGGTGGAGACGCTGGTCGTCACCCGCGGCGGCGGGTCGGACACGGACCTGTGGTCGTTCAACGCCGAACCGCTGGTGCGGCGGGTCGCGGCGTGTTCGACGCCCGTCGTCGCCGCTATCGGCCACGAGGACGACGAGACGCTCGTCGAGGAGGTTGCCGACGCCCGCGCAATGACCCCGACCGAGGCAGGTGTGGTGACGACCACGCCCGTCGAGGAGGTGCTCGAGGAGTTCGCGGTGCTGGAGCGGCGGGTCACCCACGGCTACCGGACAGTCGTCGAGTCGCGGCTGTCCGCGCTCGACCGGCGCGTCGAGTCTGCACACGAGATGCTCACCCGGCGTGTCCAGCAGCGCGACGCGGTGCGTGACCGGGTGCAGGACCTCGACCGGCGCATCCGACTCGCGTACGACGGCGTGGTCGAGGCGCGACTCGACAGCCTCGACCGGGATATCGAGCGGGGCTACCGGGCGCTGGCCGCGACGCATCTCGACGCGCTGGAGAGTCGTCTCGACGCGGCGATGGCGGATCTCGAACTGGCCGCCGAGTCCGATGCCGCGCGGGACCGACTCACCCGTCGCCGTCTCGGTGACCTCGAAGCGCGAATCGACGGGGCGTTCCGCGCCCGGGTGACCCGCGAACTCGACGACATAGAGCACCGTATCGACCGCGCCCACCGCGAGATGAGGGCAGACGCACGGGTGGAGCAAACGGCGGCGAACGCCCGCCGACTCCGGACTGTCGCTGTCGTGCTCGGTGTCCTGCTCGTGCTCGTGCTCGGGGTGGTCGTCCTGTTGCTCGCGGGCTGACTCCCGTCGGCCGAGTCGGCAGACTGAAATCTCGGCCGGTACATATCTCGGTGATGAGCAGTTCCGACATCGAGGCGCGCATCGACCGGCTGGAGGAGATTGCCGAACAGCTCGAGGAGGGTGAAGTAGACCTGGCAACCGCGAGCGAACTCCGCGAGGAGGCCGACGACCACCTGGCCTGGCTCCGCGAGGAACTCGATGTCGACGGCGACACGCCCGTCGACCTGTCCGGGGAGTGAACACGGGGGTGACCGTCGCACTTTTGTCAGCGACCGGTGTAGGTCGGGTATGCAGACGCTCACGCTGGGGCCCGCCGGAACCTACTCACACCGGGCAGCACGGGCCATCGCCGACGGCGATATCAGCTTCACCGAGTCGGTGACGTCCATCGTCGAGTCGGTCGCCGACGGCCACCACGAGCGCGGTGTCGTCCCCGTCGAGAACAGTATCGAGGGGTCGGTGACCGAGGCGCTCGACGCGTTCACCGAGTACGAGGTGGCTGTCGTCAGGGAGATTGTCACTCCCATCCGCCACGCGCTGCTCGCCCGGGACGAGGGGTTCGAGACCGTGGCGAGTCACGCACAGGCGCTCGCCCAGTGTCGCTCCTATCTCGAGTCGGAGTACCCCGAGGCGAGCCTGGAGGCGGTCACGAGCACGGCCCGCGGGGTCCAGCGCGCCCGGGAGGACCCCGCGACGGCCGCCATCGGTCACCCCGCCAACGCCGATGTCGACGACAGGGCGGGCGGTGGAGACCTGCTCGTGCTCGCGGAGGATATCCAGGACCGGACGTCGAACGCCACCCGGTTTCTCGTGCTCGCGCCGCTCGCCGGGCGCTCGAAGGCCGGCGGCAAGACCAGTTGTATCGTCTACCCGGGCGTCGACTACCCGGGGCTGCTGTTGCGGATGCTCGAACCGTTTGCCGACCGCGATATCAACCTCACCCGGGTCGAGTCCCGTCCCAGCGGCGAACGACTCGGCGACTACGTCTTTCACCTCGACATCGCCGCCGGTCTCTACGAACAGCGCACCCGCGATGCGCTCGATGACGTTCGGGAGATTGCCGAGGACGGCTGGGTCCGCCGTCTCGGCTCGTACGACAGCGAGACGGTGCTGTACTGACCTCTCCACTGATTCGTCGGGACAATCACGGCAGGCGGCGCACCGGTATCCGCACCCGGACACGAACTCATCCTGTCGGCTGTAACTTCGTGGAATGATTCGGCACCCCGGGGTGCCGAAATATGCCGTGGGCTTACAGCCGACAGTATCAGGGCTGTGCGGTCGCCTCGCGGATGGCCGGGACGGTTGCCCCGGTCTTGAACGTCGTCCCCCCGTAGTGCGTGCGCGAGGCGCGGTGGCCGGCATCGCGGAGTCGGCCGAGAAAGTCGTCCATCGCGCTGGCCGGTCGACCCCAGCGCTTGCAGAGTCGGTGCTGGTCGTAGTGGGTCGGTGTCTCCGCCTCGGCCGCGAGTGTCTCGAGCAGGTCCCGACTCGCCGCCGCGGTCCCGAACGCCTCGCTCACGGCCTCCTCGACACGTTCGACGAACAACGGCTCGCAGGTCGCACCCACCCAGACCGGGCCGGCGGTTTCGACCCCGTGTCCACAGTTCGGACAGTCCGTCGGCGGGTCGGCGACGAGTCCCGTCTCCGCCGTCCGCCGGAGGCAGTGCTCACAGTGGTGGATATACCCGAGTTCGTCGATGGCGTCGTCCGCCACCCGTGCACCCCGGTCGAGGTCCAGGTACGTGCGGACGTAGTGTTTCGTGGCGTGGGTCAGCAGCGGTCGCGGGGCGACATCGTAGCGCGCGGCGGTCCGGACGAGCGCCGACAGCAGTATCCGGACCCCCATCTCGGCGTGGTACTCGGTGTTTCGCGGGACCGCGCTGTAGGAACGCACCCCCGACTCGAAGTGTGCCCCACACAGCGGTGCGGTGTCAGTTGCGGTCACGCACAGCAGATTCCGCGTCCCCTGCACCGCGGCGTCGACGAACGGGATGGGCGTCCCGAACGGGTCGAGGTCGACAACGTCGAAAAACGTCTCGTGCAACAGCGGATTGACGTCGCGGTGCAGCACCGACGCGTCGAGTTCGTTCCGTTCGAGGTTCTCCCGGCACAGCGCCACCGCGTCGGGGTCGGTGTCGGTACAGGTCGTCTCCCAGCCGTCGGCGGCGGCCCGGACCCCTCGGACACCGCTTGCCGTCATCGCGTCGAGGTACGTCTCCGCCCGGGGCTCGCGCTCGCGGTACGCCCGCAGGACCGCAATCGTGATATCGCGGTTGAGCTCCTGCTCCGGGTTGTAGAACACCTCCTCACCTGTCCCCTCACCCTGCTCTGGGACCGTTATCTCGACCGCTCCTTCCCGGATACGCATACCCACGCTCCGGTGGCGACGCGAAAAGCCGTTGTGGTCGACCTGCCGTCGGCCCTCGGGAGCAGAGCACCCACCGGTCAGCGGTGCACACGGTGCTCACCTGTCGTCCGAATCCGACGGCGGTTGTTCGGTTCCAGTAACTGTCCGGTTGTAGACGAGCCACTCCCCGTCGTGCTGGCGCAGTTCGTAGGTGATTCGCTCGCGGATGTCGGGGTAGTCGGGGTCGTCGGCCGCGCCACGGGTGGTCCGGACGGCCCGGGCCTGTGCCGTCTCGTTGTCCAGTGTCACCGTCTCGACGGACAGGTCGACCGTGACGTTGTGGTTCTGCACGAGCTCGTTCACCCGGGTTTCGGTCGCCGCACGGATCGGAGCCTCCGGGTGGAGTGTCTCCATATGCTCCTCGAGGTCGGCCGTCTCGATGGCGTGTGCGTTGAGGTGCAGGAGGGTACGGATGTCGCGCCTGTCGGCCTCCCGACTGCCGAACTCCCCCTGGGTGAGTGCGAACAGTCCGACCGTGGCGACACCCCCGAACAGGAGCAACTGTCGCCGGTTGAGACCGTCGTCACCGCCGGACTCGTCGCGGGTTCTGCGGCGGTCCGGCCCCCCGGACTCGTCCTCAGATTGTCCCATACACTCTCAATAGTGCCGACTAGTGCTGATAAGCGCACCGGTGGACGGCACGAAATCGAGCGGACGGCCTCACAGCCCCGCGTCGAAGCTGTGTTCGTGTGCGCGAGCGGCAGCCGCCCCGAGCAGGTCTGCGGTCTGGTCCAGGTCCTCGAGGTCGAGCACCTCGACCGGCGTGTGCATGTACCGGTTCGGCACGCCGACGTTCAGCGACGGGATGCCACCGTGTGCGGTGTAGAACGCGTCGGCGTCGGTGCCGGTGCGACTGCCCGCCGCCTCGAGCTGTACCTCGATATCGGCCGCCCGGGCGGCCTGTCGGGTGGCCTCGACGACCGCGGGGTGGTTCGTGCTGCCGCGGGAGACGACCGGTCCGCCGCCCAGTTCGACACCGGCGTCCCGCTTCGGCGGGGCACCCGGTTCGTCGGTCGCGTGGGTCACGTCGACCGCGATTGCGGCGTCGGGCGCCAGGTCGAACCCGACCATCTGTGCGCCCTTCAGCCCGACCTCCTCCTGGACGGTGCTGACCGCACAGACCGTCACCCCGGGGTCCTGCTGTGCCGCCCGGCGGAGCCCCTCGGCGGCCGCCCAGATGCCGATGCGGTTGTCCAGCCCCCGGGCCGCGATGCGACCGTCCTCCAGGTCCGTGATTCGCTGTTCGAACGTGACCGGGTCCCCCCGCTCGACGAGTTCCTCGGCCGCCTCCCCGTCGCTGACACCGATGTCGACGTGCTGTTCCGCGATGTCGTCGACACTGTCGCTGTCCCTGTCGCGAAGGTGAATCGCCGTCTGACCGATGACCCCCGAGACCGGCCCGTCGTCGGTGTGTACCGTGACGTGTTGCCCCTTCGAGACCGTGCGGTCAGAACCGCCGATGCGCGACAGTCGGACGAACCCGCTGTCGTCGATGTCACGGACGATGAACCCGATCTCGTCGCCGTGGCCCGCGAGCGCGACCGTCGAGTCGCCACCCTCGACGACCGCGACCGCGTTGCCGTACGCGTCGGTGGTGACCCTGTCTGCGAACTCCGAGACGTACTCGACCCAGACACGCTGACCCGGTGTCTCGAACCCCGACGGTGTCGATGTCGACAGCAGTGCCTCCAGAAACTCCCGCTGTGATTCCTCCATACGACTGGGTGGCCCCCCAGGCTCCTCAAGATTGCGCTCCGCGCCGCGTCGCAGACCCGGGCCGCTGTGCCGGGTCGACCCTGGTAGCTCCGACAGCATCACAGGTCCGGCCGGGGGCTCACCGGCTGGCGCGGGTCTCGTCGGCGTAGGCTGTCTCGGTGTAATCGGCCGGGTCGAACGACCAGTCCCAGTCCCGGTAGGAGAGCCGCGGGTCCGCGTCGGAGGGGATCTGCTCGTACCGGCGGAGCATCTCGACGATACCGCGGTGGCCGCCGAAGTCACCGCGGAACCACAGCATCACCCGGGGGACGAGCGCTCGACCGGAGCCGCGGAGACCGCCGAACCGCCCCCGCGCGTCGGGGTCGTAGGTGACGTGTTCGTCGAGATAGCCCCGCGTCGCGAGGTCGAGTTGCGAGTCGACCTCCTCGCGCGTGTAGGCGGCGATTGGCGGACAGCTGTCGGCGGCACAGTTGAGCGCGAAGTGAATCCGCGGGTCCCGCTCGTCGGGGGCGTGTGTCTCGATGAACCCGTCGCGGAGCGGCCCCGGTGTGCGAACGTACCCCATCGTGAACAGGCTGTGAGAGCGCCGCAGAATCCCGTTCTCGATGTCGTTGAGACTCAGCGGTTCGCCGGCGACGGTCACGAGCGGCGAGGAGAAGAACTGCCGGCGGCTCTCGTACCGACCCGGGTCCGCCGTGATTGCCCGCTGTGTGGTCGCGTTGTAGATATTGACCCAGAAGGCGGTGCGTGCACCGTCGGTGTCGAGACGCGTCGCGAGCGTCTCGCTGTCGAGGTCGGCGAGGGTTGCGGCGAGTTCCTCCGTCGGCTCGTCGCGCCGGACCGCGAGCAGGAACGACGCAGAAAGCGCCACCGGCTCCGTCGCGTCGGCCCGCTCCGAAACCACTGTGTCACTCATGTCTGCCTGTTCGCTCCGGGTGCATATGACCGTTCCGTGGCTCTGTGACCGTCGAGCACACGCGTCCGGCATCCCGTCCCGTCGGGAGCGCCCGGCCGCTCGGTCGGGTCACGCGGCGGTCAGGTACAGGGCGACCAGAAGCGTCGCGTTGTACAGTCCGTGGACAGCGGCGACGACGACGAGATTCCGCGTCCGGACGAACAGGGTGCCGAGCACGCAGGAGAGACCGAACAGCAGGCCGAGCGTGACCGCGACACCGAGGAGGCTCGGACCGCCGACGAGATAGGCGGGGATGTGCGCGAGCGTGAACACGACACTCGCGAGCAGAACGGCGACGTGTGTCGGGAACCGCTCGGTGAGGTACTTCTGGACGACGTTCCGGTAGAGCAGTTCCTCGACGGGACCGTTCACCAGCAGGATGAGCGGCACGAGCACGAGCAGCAGCGAGGGGTCGCCGTCCTCGAGGTCGAACAGCGTGTTCTCGGCGGCGGGGAGGTCGAGCTGTCCGATGACGAACGAGCCGACGGCCTGGAGCGCGAGCAGGGCGAGCAGACCGACGGCGACGACACCCACCTCGCGGGGTGTGGGCCACCGGATATCGAGATAGGAGCGTCCACGCCGGCTGACGTACAGGAATCCGACAGCGACCAGCACGGCGCCGAGGTACTCGACGACGAACAGGACAGCCAGGTCGGGTGTCTCGACGGGCACCTCGACCCCGAGGAGCGCGACCGCGGCGAGCGAGAGGGACTGCCCGAGCAGCAGGGAGAGCACGGAGAGACCGAAGGCGGCGTAGACGGCGTACGTACGGCCGAGACCGAGGTCCTCGCGGCCGTAGGCCCGGAACCGGGCGATAGCGTACCGGCGTGAGCCATCGGCGAGCGCGACGAGCGCGAGCACGAACAGTCCGGCACCGAGCAGGGCCGCCCGGCGCGGTATCCCGAACGGGTTCCCGGGCGAGAGCGCGAGCACCGTCACGGTCAGCCCCGAGAACACGACGAGACTGACCACCCCGTGGATGAGAGCCGCGAACACCGAGGGGACGAGTGTCTCGACGCTGTCGAACACCTCCGTCGTCTCGAACTTCGGCAGCACGGAGCCGATCGCCAGGGCGAAGGCCCCGCTCACCACCAGCGTCGCCGCGAGGCCGCCGAGGACGAGCAGGGCGACCCAGACCGTCGTGACGGTGACCGGTGGAACCCCCGCACCCCAGACGACCACGATACCGAGGCCGGTGAGCGACAGGCCCGCGCCGATGGCGAGACCGACGAGCAGCCTGGCGTGGACGAACGTCCGGGCGGGGGTCTCGGCGAGCACGAGCTGTGAGAGCATCGCCCCCTCGGTGCCGAGCGGGTTGAGACAGACCACACCCCCGGTGAGCCAGACCCCCAGCAGGAGGAGTCCGACACCCAGGGCCGCGGGTGTCATCTCGGGGTTGCTCACCCCGAACGGGACGAGCACCATCGCCACCGGGAACAGGTAGTAAAACAGGTAGACGTACTGGTCGGGGCGGCGTGCGACGTGGCGGGCGTAGCCCAGCGCCGCCCGGAGAGTAATCGACCGGCCGAACAGACCGGTTCCGCGGCCGACCCGCTCACTCGGCGTTGCGTCGAACTCGGGGACAGCGCCGGACCTCTCGCGCCTGTCGCCGTTCCCATCGGTCGGTGTCGCGTACCAGTAGGCGGGGGCGAGCCGGACCAGCACCGCGAACGTCAGCGGGAGTCCACCCCAGATTGCGAGCACCGCGGCCCCGGTGCGGGGACCCAGCGGCTCTGCCATCGGGGACCCGACGAACAGGAGATCCGCGTACCAGCCAAGCGGCACCACCGGGTCGCCGGTCGGAAGCGCCAGCCCACCGGTGCTGTCGGTCGTCTGGCCCAGCGACAGCCCGAGGACGAACGCGAACAGGAAGGCGACGACCGACAGCGAGGCGGTCACCAGCCGGCGGGCAATCTCCGGGAGACCGAGTCGCTCGATGGACACCCAGAGCAGGTACGCCAGCGAGAGCCCGACCCCCATCGTCAGCAACAGGAGCGGAATCCCCCCGACGAGGAGCGCGAGCACGAACACCGGGGCACGGGCGCCGACGGCGTAGGCGAACGCCGGGCCGGCGGCCAGCGTCAGCACGAGCAGCCACGTCGACAGGATGTACAGCAGTTTGCCGACGACGATCGCCCGCGTCGAGGCGGTCGTCAGCACGAGCGGACGAACGGCGTTTCGCGCGAGCGACTGTGCGGCTCCGAGTCCGCCGAACAGTATCACCACCAGCAGCCCCGGCACCAGCAGGTTCCGCGCGACCGGGACCACGTCCGCGGATGTCCCGCCCCGGGTCGCCACACCGAGGCTGTACCCCTGCCGGATAAACGAGAGCCACACCGGAATCCCGAGCAACGCAAGCAGTGCGAGCGTCGCCCGCTGGCGGCGGGAGTCGTTGCGCCGGAGCAGGTCACGCAGCTCCGCGCGCGCAATCGCCACGCCGACGCCGAGGTCTGTCCGGAGCCCTGCCATGTTCACACCGGCCTGTCGGTGGTGACCTCGAGGAACACGTCCTCGAGTGTTCCGCTGTCGTCCCTGCGGTCGACGAGCCGGTCCGGGCTGTCCTCCGCGACGAGACGACCCCGGTACAGGACACCGACCGTGTCGGCGAGCTCCTCGACGACGGGCAGGATGTGCGAGGAGAGAAAGACGGTGGTGCCCGTCCGGACCTGCTCGTGTATCAGGTCGATGACCGCACGCGAGGCACGCGGGTCGAGCCCGCTGGTTGGTTCGTCCAGAAAGGCCACCTCGGGGTCGTGCAACAGCGCCTGCACCAGGCCGACCTTCCGGCGCATCCCCTGGGAGTAGGTGCCGATGCGGTCACCGGCGTCGGCGAGCAGGCCGACCCGCCCCAGCAGGTCCTCGATGCGCTCGTCGGCCGTGTCCGCGTCGAGATTCCGGATATCGGCCGCGTAGGCGAGCTGCTCGCGAGCGGTGAACGACTCGTAAACCGGCGACTCGTGGGGGAGATAGCCGATATACCCCTTTAGTTCGTCGCGGCTGTCGACCGGGACACCCGCGACCCGCGCCTGCCCCGCCGTCGGCGGGAGCAGTGTGGTCAGCATCTCGATGGTGGTTGTCTTGCCGGCACCGTTCGGACCCAGGAAGCCGTAGACAGTCCCCTCGGGCACCTCCAGGTCGAGGTCCTCGACGGCCACCGTCTCGCCGAACCGCCGTGTCAACCCCTCGGCGACGATTGCGGCCTGCTGCCCGACCCCGCTGTCTGTCTCCCGGGTCCGATTGGTTGCCATTGAGTTCTACGATTACCCCGCAGAACAAAGCCGCTTTGGTTCGGTTTCCCACGACTCCGGACGGTTCCACCGGTATTTATCTCCGAGCGCCCGTTCGGTCGGGGTATGGTTCCCCAGATCGGCAGACGGCGCCTCGTGCAAGCGAGCGGTACGGTTGCTCTCCTCGCGCTCGCTGGCTGTCTCGGCGGTGACAGTAACGGCGAGAACGACACCGCGACCGACGATGGAGCGGGTGACGGAGACGACAGTTCGGACGGGGGCGATGGTGGAGACGACAGTTCGGACGGGAACGACCCGGGAGGTGGGCCCGAACCGCGCCCGTACCCCGAGTATCTCACGGCGAACGATGCCGGCGAGGTGAGCGCCGCCTACGCCGACTTCGGGGCGATTCAGACGGCGGGGAGTGAGTTCGACAGCCTGATCGAGGGGAGCGAGGACCCGCTGTTGCTGTTGCCCGCGGAGGCAACGAGACTGGCGGTCAGCGGGAGCGCGGTGCTGGATACACTCGGACTCGGGCCGCTGGTCGGTGACCGGGAGAGCGACCTCGACTCCGAGGTGGACGCGCTCCTGCTGGCCGGCGGGACGTTCGTGGCGCTGGGGACGGTCGTTCCCGGGGAGATAGCCGAGCGACTCCGGCAGGGGAGCGGCCAGCAGGCGCCGTTCGAACCGGGCGAGGAGACCGGCGCGTACACCGTCTACGAGGCCACGGGGGAGAGCACGACCACCGTCGCCGTGTCGAGCACCGACATCGTCGTCGCGAACAACCGCTCATCGGTCGAACGGGCCGTCGCGGCCGTCCGTGGCGAGCGCGAGCGTGCGACGGAGGGTATCGAGGCGTTCGGCTGGGTTCTCGACGAGATCGACGACCCCGATGTCGTGTTCGCGGGCCACGGAACCTCGCCGGAGTCACCCGAGGGTGAGAACCCCGGCGACGCGCTGTCGGGTGCCACCTCGTTCGTCGCCGCACACACGTTCAGTGACGACCGTCTCTCCGCCGAGGCGGCCGCCGTCTACCCCTCCGCGGAGGCCCTCGACGAGGCGACCGGGCGTCTCGAGAGCACGTTCGGCAGTGACACACATGACGCCCTGTTCGATTTCGGGACCGACCGCGTCAGCGTCACCGGCATCTACCGACCTGGCACCGACGAGGGGTAACCTCCCCTCACGTTTCCCGACGCCCGCGCGGAGCCTGGACGACCGTTCGACGAGACTCAGTCCGTGTGCTCCCGGGCCTGGTCCTGGACGACGTTGCGACCCCGAACGTGGTCGCGTCTCAGCACCTCCACCCCGGGGAGCGGGTCGCCGGTGAGTGCGTTTATATACGCGCCGCCGGCGATTGAGACGTGGGAGAACTCCGCCTCGTCCATGCCGTACATCCCGATCGCCCGGGAGGTGTCGCCGCCGCCGACGACGGAGAAGGCGTCGGACCGGCCGATGGCCTCCAGCAGTCGGACCGTTCCGGTGCTGAACCGCTCGTCCTCGAACACGCCGAGTGCGCCCTTGACGAACACGGCCGCCGAGCTGCCGGCGATCTCGGAGAACTGCGAGACCGTGTCGGCCCCGATATCGCGGTAGTCGTGGTCCTTGTTGCGGACGTCCGCGACGGTGTCCTCGGCACGGTCGTCGTTCTCGTCGGCGTAGGCGAGGTCGCTCGGGAACACGAGCGAACTCGGGTGGTTCTCGACGAGTGACCGGATGCGCTCGCGGTTCGCCCGCCACTGGCTCTCGTAGACGTCGTCCTCGTCGATGTCACGCCCGACGTCGTAGCCGACCGCGCGCAGGAACAGTTCGCCGACCACCCCCGCGAGCAGGAAGTTGTCGACGCGGTCCTGCATGGCGGCCATCACACCGATCACGTCCGTCGCCTTCTTGCCGCCGGCGACCATCGTCACCTCGCCGTCGAACTCCCGGGTCGCGATTGCCGAGTTCGCCTCGTACTCGCTGACCATCACCCGGCCCGCGTAGGCGTCCATCACCGTCGGGAGACCGACGATGGACGCGTGCCGGCGGTGGGTCGCCGAGTAGGCGTCGCCGACGTAGGCGTCGAACATCGGTGCGAGTGTCCGGACAAAGTCGCTGTCGGCGTGGGCCGCGGGGTCGCGCTCGGGCAGTTCGTCGTCGGTCATCCGGGTGTTCTCGAGCAGGATGACCTCGCCCGGGTCGAGCGCCTCGATGGCGTCGCGCGCGGTCGGCCCGAAGGTGTCCGGGACGTGCTCGACGTGGTGGTCGATGTGGTCGGCCAGGATGTCGGCGTGCTGTTCGAGCGGAACGAACGTGTCCCGGCCGGGCCGGCCCTGGTGGGCAAGCAGGGCGACCCGGTGGTCGGCCTCGATCAGGTCGGTGACGGTCTTGGCGTGACGCGAGAACCGCCGGTTGTCCTGCACGACACCGACCGACACCGGCGAGTTCAGGTCCAGCCGTGCCAGAACGCGCTGCCCGCCCGCGAGGTCGTCGAGCGTCCGGTAGCTCATCGGTGGGACGTTCCCGCGACCGGCTATTAGCTCCTGTGATTCGGTGCCCGAACCCGACAGGTGCGTGACGCCAACCGGGCGGTCGAGGGGCAGGTCGATACCGTCAAACCGCCAGGGGTCCTTGCACGGACCGATGACCGAGAGCAACGGGCTATCGCGGCGACAACTGCTGGCCGCCGGGGGTCTGACACTCGCCGGGGTTGCCGGCTGTCTCGGGTCGACAGACGACGACCCGGCCGGGGACCTAACTGTCTCGTTCGAGACCGAGACTGTCGTCGACGGCCTCGGCAACCCCTGGGGGCTCGCCATCCTGCCGGACAGCGGGCTGCTGGTCACCGAGCGCGAGCGGGACGGCCGCGGCCGCCTGCAGCTGGTCGACCGCGAGGCCGGGAGCCGCGACCCGGTGTCGGGTGTGCCGGACGTGTTCGTCGGCGGGCAGGGTGGGCTGCTCGACGTGACCTGTCACCCCGAGTTCCCGGACGAGCCGTGGGTGTACCTGACCTACTCGGTGGCGAACGACGCCGGCGAGACCACCACCCGGGTCGGGCGCGGCCGTCTGGACCGGTCGGCACCACGGCTCGACTCGTTCGAACCGCTCCACACCGCCCGCCCGTTCGTCGACTCCGACGCCCACTTCGGCTCGCGGGCCGTCTTCGGCCCGGGCGGACGGCTCTACGTGACGGTCGGTGACCGCCAGTTCAAGAACTTCGGTCCCGACCACGTCGCACAGGACCGGTCGAACGAACTGGGCGCGACGCTCCGTCTGACCCCCGACGGCTCTGTCCCGGCCGACAACCCATTCGTGGATACCCCTGGCGCCGCCGACACCGTCTACAGCTACGGCCACCGCAACCCACAGGGGATGACCGTCCACCCGGAGACCGGCGCAATCTGGCAGAGCGAACACGGCGAGAATGCCGGCGACGAAATAAACATCCTCGAGGCGGGCGGCAACTACGGCTGGCCGGTCGCCGATACCGGCTGTGAGTACGGCACCAGCACACCTGTCGGTGACCCACCCGAGGAGCGACCGGACACCGTCGCGCCGGCCTACACCTGGGAGTGTGGCACCGACGGGTTCCCGCCGGCGGGGGCGACGTTCTACGACAGCGACGCACTCCCGGCCCTGCAGGGGGAGCTGCTCGTCGGCAACCTCGCCGGCCAGTATCTCGGTCGGCTGACCGTCGACGGGCGCGACCTGACAGAACGGGAACCGTTGCTGGCCGACCGGGGCTGGCGTGTCCGTGCGGTCACCGTCGCCCCGGAGACCGGTTACCTCTACGTGGCCGTCGACGACAGTGACGCCCCCGTTATCAGACTGGTCCCCGGGTGAGGACCGGCGACACCGGGCCAATCTCGCTACTCACGGCACTACTCCGACCGGGTTCACGACGGCGAAACCGTCTCTGTAATCGGTGTATCAAAAACGATTCGACAGGTGGTCGACGGCCAGTTCCTGAAGGAGCGTGTTCAGGCTCTCACCAGCGAGATGGGTAGTCCAGTGTCGTCTATCTCCCATCCGCCCCCGGACGCGGCGATGCCGTCATCGGAACCCGGTGAGGAGGACTCCCTGGGCGCGGGGCCTGTCACTGGAGAGTTATCTGATTATCCAAAAAATCTGAAGTATTAGCCCACTAACTGTGAACCCAAGTAGAAGACTGATATACGAGACAGACGCTGGGAGACTCGGTGGCATTCGTGTCGTAATCGATACCAGTACTATCGCGAGGAGAGATATGACAAAAAGACCGCGCGCGAGTGGAGTGAGATACCCGAATCCGAGCGACGCTTCCTCTCCTGTAAGGAAACCAATAGGGACAATCACGATTAGAGGCAACAAAAACAGTCTGAAGGAGAAACCATTATCGAAGACCATCAGTGTCGACGCGAATCCCGTGAGACCGAGACAGACGAGATTGTATACCCGATGTCGGGTGCGTATTCTCCCCTCAGTGGGTTCCTGTAACAGGAACTGTTTTACCCTCATACTCGGGCAACCGGACCGAAGATATATTAATTAAGCGCAAGAAAACTAAGCTATGTTCCGCACGCTACTGCGTCGACTCGGACTCGGTGGCAGTGACGCGGAGACCGAGGACAGCGAGGACGATGGGTTCACCCCCTCACGTCTGGACGCGTCGGTGCTGGAAGCACACGGGATGGGGACCACCGCAGCCGAGCGCGAACTCGAGAGCATCGAGGAGAAAGCCAAGACACTCGAATCCAGCCGCCCCGACGACCGCGAGCGGTAGGCCCGGTCCGCCAACCTGCAGACCCGGACAGCGCGTGCTCAGTACTGTCCCATCAGCCCCTTCCGGCGGGCGTGTCGCTGTGCACGGGTGAACCAGTAGTAGCCGGCGAGGAAATAGAGCGTACTGGT
>CAZFMN010000036.1:0-12345 GCA_964520075.1 uncultured Halobacteriales archaeon
CCGGCGACACCGCCGACGGGGAAGCCGTAGCCCTGGTGGGCGTCGGGCAGTGCGAGGGCGTACTTCTGGATGCCAGGTAGGTGGGTGGTGTTCCGGAGTTGCTGGAGGCTCTTGTCGTCTGCAATCTCCTCGAGCAGGCGCTCGCTCGCGAGCACGCGGCCGGGAACGCGCATCCCGTCCTCCTGTGGGAGTTCCCAGACGTACTCGCGAACACGCTCGAGTGTGAGACTGCCGGTTTCGAACGTTCTCATACAGTCTTTCCCTCGGGAAGCCACAAGAAAGATTCGTCACACCGACTGTCGGCCCGTATCCAGACCCGGACTGGGAGACGAGTCCCACACACGACAACTCACCACCGCCTCCCGACCGTGTCCGACGCAAGTCTGACGATGATTGATATAGGAGAGAGTGATAAGTAGTGTATGCGCGGCCGTCGGTCGGAGTTCGACCGCATCAGGTCGGTGCTCGAGGAGGCAGAGCCGGGCGGACCGCTGACCGCCCGCGAGATTCTGACGCTGCTCGGGGAGCATGGCGAGGAGTTCGAGAGCGCCCACCGCGTCGCGACTGTGCTCGGTCGGCGGGCCGAGACCGGCGACATCGAAGTAATCCAGGACCGCCCGTACCGCTACCGTGTGGTCGACGGACACGCCGAACACAACTGACTCTCTCTCCGTGGCGTCACCGACTCACCCGAGAACTCGCTCCGCCGTTCGCCGGTATATCTCCCGGCACCGGTCGAGAACGTCGAGCGAGACACTCTCGGTGGCGGTGTGTGCCTCGCCTGGTTCGGCCGGACCACAGACGACACAGGTCGTCCCGGCGTCGACCAGCCAGCCGGCATCCGTCGCGTGTGGTTTCAGGACCGCCTCGGGGTCGCCGTCCTGTGACCCGGCGGCGGCAGCGAGCACGTCCTCGGCGAACGCCTCGTCGTGGCAGGCCATCGGGGGGAGGTCCTGGTCGAGTTCGTGGCGCACGCCCGGCAGGTCCGTGAGCGGCGCGCGCTCGCCGGGGACGGTCCGCTCGTCGACGGTGACCGTACAGCGCTCGGGGACGACGTTCCAGGCGGACCCACCCTCGACCTCGGTCACGACGACACTCCCCCGCATCTCGTGGCCGAGGACCGTCGTCGCGGGTGTCGGGAGCTCCCGCAGTGCCGCGATTACCTCGCCCGCGCGGTAGATGGCGTTCTCCCCCCGGTCGGGTTCGCTGGCGTGGGCGGCCTCGCCTTCGGCGACGAGTGTGCTGGCCCGGCGGCCCTTGTGTGCGACCGCGACATCGGTGACACCGGGTGCGGAGTAACCGGTCGAGCCCTCGCCGACGACGGCGTAGTCGGGGGCGAACCCGTCGGCGATCGCCGCTCGTGCGCCGCGCCCGCCGACCTCCTCGCCGACGAACGAGGCGAAGACCAGCCCCTCGCGGTCGACATCGCCGAACGCGAGCATCGCGGCCGAGACGGCCCCCTTCATGTCCGCCGCGCCGCGCCCGTGGAGTCTGCCGTCGCGTCGCTCGACGACGTACCCCTCCCCGTCGACCTGCCGCTCGTCCGGCGGGACAACGTCGTGGTGCCCGACGAGGGCGAGTGTCGGGTCGGACCCGCCGGCGCGTTCACCCACCCCGCGGCGCGCGATGACGTTCCCGTGGCGGTCCCGCTCGACGGCGGCGTCGGTGTGTTCGCGTAACCAGCCCTCGATGAACTCGCCGGCACGCTGTTCGTCCTCGTGGCTCGGAATCCCGACGAGGTCGCCTGCCAGGTCCGCGATGTCGGTCATGTCCGATTCGACAGTCTCGGCAAGCAAAAACACCGCGGTCGCTCTGTTCTCGGCGACGTCTGGTCCCCCGGCTACCGGTGTCGCGCGGGGCATCTCATTCGATACTGTCGACCCGCTCGCGGCCGCCCGGCACTCAGTGGTCGTGACCGGTCATCTCGGCGAACGACCGACCGAACCGTTTCTCGAACAGGTCCATCGCGAGCGCTTCCGCGCTCTCGAGTTCGTCGCTCACCCCACCCTGTGCGTGGTGTACCGCACCGTGGGCCTGCTGTGCCATCCCGAGCATCGCGATGTCGCCCACAACCTCCGGTGTCTCCTCGTCACCCTCGCGCAGCAGGTCCACGAGCGCCCGCGGCACGGTCAGTTCGTCACTCGTCTCCTCGGTCTCCAGGTGTACCGTGACTGTCTCTGCCATGTGTCACGTTCGGAATCCGGGCGTAAACGTCTGTGGGTCCTGTGTGCGCTGGTGTCGAGACCGGCGCCGTGCGTGGTTCGGTCACTCCCCGGCGGACAGGTGCCGTCGCGGTCGACCAGAGCACAGGTCCGGTCGTCAGTCGTCGGCGCTGGCCGCCACCTCGGTCCGCTCCTCGACGGCAGGTATCCCCTCGAGGTACTCGTCGGCGTCCATCGCGGCCTTCGAGCCCATACCGCCGGCGGTGGCCGCCTGCTGGTAGTGGTGGTCGACGACGTCACCGGCACCGAAGATACCTTCGACGGCAGTCTTCGTCTGGCCGCCACCGTCACCGCCGGCCGTCTCGATGTACCCGCGGTCGTCCATCTCGACACCGGTGTCCTCCAAATACCCGGTGTTCGGGGTGTGCCCGATGGCGAGAAAGACCGCACCGACATCCAGATCGAACGTCTCGGTGTCGGGGTCGTCGAGGTTCTCCTTCGGGTAGCCGGTCTCGTTGCGGGCGAGCGTGACGTGGTCGACACCGTCCTCGGGGGTCCCGTTCACCTCGAGCAGTTCGGTGTTTTTCATCACCTCGATATCACCCTCGTCCGCGTGTTCCTCGAGGCGGTCGACCCAGTGTGCCTCCGCGCGGAAGTTCTCGCGCCGGTGGGCCAGGTAGACCGTGTCGGCGAACTTCGTGAGGAAGGTCGCCTCCTCCATCGCGGCGTCACCGCCGCCGACGACGAGCATATCCTCGCCGCGGAAGAACGCCCCGTCACAGGTCGCACAGGTTGAGACACCGTACCCCAGAAGCTCCTCCTCGCCGGGGACACCGAGCGTGCGTGCGCTCGCTCCGGACGCGGCGACGAGTGCGTCACAGACGTACTGGTCGCCGGTCGACACCTCGACGTCGATGCGGCCGTCCGCACGCTTCTGTGCCGACTCCACGACACCGTGTTCCACGTCGGCCCCGAACTGCATCGCCTGGTCTTTCATCCGCTGGACGAGCTCCGGACCGCCGATGCCGTCGGGGAAACCCGGATAGTTTGCCACGTCCGTCGTGAGCGTCAGCTGTCCCCCCGGCTCGTCCCCCTCGAGGACGAGCGGGTCGTTGTTCGCCCGGCCGGCGTAGATGGCCGCCGACAGCCCTGCGATACCCGTCCCGGCAACGATCATCCGCCGGTGTTCGACGGCGTCTCCTGTCATACCCGTACATAGGGGAAGACGCGGCTTGTAGGTTGCGCTGCTGTGCGGTCTGTGGATAAACCGCCCCGATGCTGTCGCCGTGACCCACCCTCAACTGTGATATCGCGTGCTTGGACCTGTCTCCCCGTGTCCGCTCCCAACTCTCTCGATAGCGGTGTGGTAACATTTTTCACCGCACCTTGGCCCTCTACCCCACACAGTGGTACTGATTGGTAGTCAAGACCTGACCTTTTTCGATACCGAAAGGATTATGTATAAACACTATGTTTGTTGCAGACAGAGGGGAAGTACCAATGAGAGAAACGACCTTCACAGAGGCCGACCGCGGTTCGCTTGGGATGGCTGTGACGCTGATACTGCTGACGGTGCTGGTGCTGATGATATTCTTCATCATCGCCAACCCGACAATCATTCTGGACCAGGTCGAGAGCACCGCGCTGTAGGAACACCCGACCGCTGCGGAGGTTGTCGTCGCCCGCGCCGACAGTCCTCGGTAACGCGACGTGGCAGATGTCGTCCACGCGGACCGGCCGGGCCGGTCACGGCCGATGGTACTGTCAGGGTCAGCCAACCGGGACAGTCACGGCAGGATTTCGCCCGTGGCTACAGGACGTGAGAACTGCTCCGCCCGGCGGGGTTCCTGCTCCCCTACCAATAAAAAGGCTGAATAGCAGACACAGCGTGAGACGTACACAATGACAGCGAGGATACCGGGGTGGTGGGTAGTGCTGGTGAGCGTGCTCGCCGTCGGTGTGTGCGCTCTCGGTATCGGCGCACCCGGGGTGGGTGCGGAACCGACCGTCGACCAGGAGCGTGTGGTCCCGTCGGAACCGGTCGAGTGGAGCGACGGTCAGTGGGCGTTCGCCCCCTCGGAAACAGGGGGGGAGGACGCCGAGAACGGAACATCGACCGGCGGAGACGGCGGAGACGCCACCGGAGCATCCGAGCGCGGGGGCACGGGCGGTGCGTTCGACGACGAGGTCTATGAGGTTGGCATCGACGAACTGGGGACACTCGACGAGCCAGGGGTGTACGCGACGGACATCTCGGGTATCGACACAGTCGAACTGGC
Source organism: uncultured Halobacteriales archaeon (assembly GCA_964520075.1). Lineage (GTDB taxonomy): Archaea > Halobacteriota > Halobacteria > Halobacteriales > Haloarculaceae > Halovenus. The sequence continues at coordinate 4,442 of CAZFMN010000036.1, forward strand.
GGTTCTGGGGCCCGGCGGTGGCGGTGCCGGGTACATCTCGGACGGTAACGGCGGGGTGAAAGACGGCGGTGCCGGCGGGTCGGTGAACGGAACCTGGGACGTCTCGGAGTTCACCCAGCTCGTCGTCACGGTCGGTGAGGGCGGCGGTGGTGGCGACGCGCTACTCGGCGAGGGGAGCGGCGGAGAGGGGTACTTCAGCGGTGGTGCCGGTGGGTTCGACGACGACGACACCGCCGGCGGTGGCGGTGGTGGTGCGACAGTCGTGGAGGCGTTCGACGGGGGCGGAGACTCCGTACTGCTGGCGGCGGCAGGCGGTGGTGGTGGTGGCGCGGCGTGGAACGAGAGCAGTTTACCGAGTCCGAGCGTCGAGTCGGCAGGTGGTGGCGGTGCTCCGGGTGGGTCAGGCGGTTCGACCAGTTTCGCCGGCGGGTCCGGCGGGAGCGACGGCGAGGACTCAAGTGGCATCATCAGCAACGATATCGGCGCTCCGGGCGGGGATGCGGGTGACACCTCCGCGGACCCCGGTGGCATCGGTGGCTGGTGGGTGAACACCACCTACGCGGAGTCCTACACCGGCGAGGTCGGCGGCGGTGCGAGCGGTGGCTCCGGCGGCGCATCGTTCGACGGTGAACTCGGTGACCCCGGCGACGATGGCTCTGTCGACGTCACGACACCGAACGTGGTCGTCCAGTCGACGAGTGCACCGGGCGAGATACAGCCGGGTGAGAACCTGACGGTCAGCTACACGCTGTCGGAGACAAACGGTATCGCCGCGGAGGAGAGCTTCGTCGACCTCACGATAAACGGCTCGCTGGAGGAGTTCAACTCGTCTGTCTCGGTGCCTGCCGGCGGAACGACGAGCGGGGAGTTGACGTTCACAGACACGGGTCTCTACGACACGATGAACTGGTGTGTCGAACTGTCCGACTACGGCGACCAGAGCTGTGGGGTCACAACTATCCCCGACATCAGCATCCAGTCGGTGAGCGGCCCGAGCGAAATCATGCCGGGCGAGGACCTGACCGTCGACTACACGCTCCAGAACAGCGGCGGTCCCGGCGAGGAGAGCTTCGTCGACCTGTACGTCGACGGTACGCTGGAGGAGTTCGACTCGGGTGTGTTCGTCCCGGCCAGCGGAACCACGAGCGGGAGTATATCGTTCAGCGGCACGGGGCGCTACGGTGACGGTGACACAATCGACTGGTCGGTAGAGCTGTTCGACTTCGGTGACACGGCGGGCGGGACGACAGACGTGGTCGAGGACCCGGCGATCAGTATCCAGTCGGTGAGCGCGCCGGGGCTGATCCCACTCGACGGTGACCTGTCGATGGAGTACACGCTGGCCAACAGCGGCGGTGACGGCACGGAGAGCGCCGTCGACCTGGTGGTGGGTGGCACGGCGAGAGACACCGACTCGAACGTGTTCGTGCCGGGTGGCGGGACGAGCAGCGGGACACTCACCTACAGCAACGTCGACAGCGACTTTGGCTACGGCGATACGATACAGTGGAGCGTCGAACTGGCCGACTCGGGCGACACCGCGAGCGGGTCGACCGATATCGAGGCCGCCCCGGCGGGGTTCCAGGTGTCGATACAGTCGACGAACGCACCGGTTCTGGTCGGTGAGACGCTGTCGGTGGACGCGACAGTGGAGAACACCGGCGGGACGGAGGGGACACAGACGATTGCGCTGGATGTCGGGGTGCTGGGGAGCGATTCGACGTCGGTGACACTCCCCGCCGGGTCCTCGACCACGGTGACCCTGTCTGTGGGGACACGGAGCGGTGACGCGGGCGAGTACACGGCGGCGGTGTCGAGTGACAACGACACCGCGAGCACGACGGTGACGGTCCTCAGCGAGGCCAACTTCGACGTGACGGTCCAGTCGACGAACACACCGGTCGAGGGGCAGCAACTGTCTGTCGACGCGCTGGTCGAGAACACCGGCGGTGTCGAGGACACGCAGACGGTCACACTCAGTCTCCCCCTCGGCTCGGCCTCGACGACAGTCACGCTCGGGGGTGGGTCGTCGACGGTGGAGACACTCACGGTCGGGACCGCGAGCGGTGACGCGGGCGAGTACACGGCGGCGGTGTCGAGCGAGGACGACTCGGCCACGGCAACCGTGACGATACTCCAGAGTTCGGCGTTCCAGGTGTCGGTCCAGTCGACGAACTCGCCGGTTGTCGCCGGCGAGAACCTCACCGTCGAGACACAGGTGACGAACACGGGCGACACCTCGGGCACACAGACGGTATCGCTCGATGTCCCGGGCGTGGGGAGTGATTCGACCGAACTGACACTCGGCGCGGGGGAATCGGTGCCACAGACGTTCAGCGTGAGTACACAGAGCGGTGACGCGGGCGAGTACACGGCGGCGGTGTCGAGCGAGGACGACACCGCGAGCAGGACGGTGACGGTGCTCGAACCGGGCCAGTTCGACGTGAGCATAACCGGCGTGAACGAACCGGTCGAGGGTGAGACGCTGTCGGTGAACGCAACGGTGACGAACACCGGCGGGACGAGCGATGCACAGACGATAGACCTCGTCGTGAGCGGGCTGGGAACGGACTCGGTGGCGGTCGGGCTCGACGGTGGCGGGTCACAGAACCTGACACTCGGTGTCCCGACCGCCCAGGGCGACGGGGGCGAGTACACGGCGGCGGTGTCGAGCGACGACGACACCGCTAGCACGACGGCCACGGTGCTCGCGCCGGGTGAGTTCGAGGTGTCTGTCGTGGACGCCACCAGTCCGGTCGAGGGTGAGCCACTCGTCGTCGACATCGCGGTCGAGAACGTCGGTGACCTCGAGGAGACACAGACGGTCGGTCTCGACGCCGGCACGCTCGGGGCGAACAGCACAGCGGTGACCCTCGCCGGCGGTGCCTCGACAGTCGAGACTCTCACCGTCGGGACCGCCGCGGGTGACGCGGGAAGCTACACCGTCACCGCCAGCAGTGACGACGACACCGCGGACACGACCGTCGATGTGCTCCAGCAGGCAACCTTCCTCGTGAGCGTCAACGCCACCGGCGAACCGGTCGAGGGCGACGCGCTCGACATCGAGGTGACGGTAGAGAACACCGGTGACGTGGCGGGGACACAGGCGGTCGGTCTCGACGCGGGGCCGCTCGGGACAGACGACACCGCGGTGACACTCGGGGCCGGTGCGTCGACGACGACCACGCTGTCGGTCGGTACCGGGGTCGGCGACGCCGGCAGCTACACGGTCACGGTCACCAGTGAGGACGACAGCACGAGCGCGGCGGTGACGGTGCTCGCGGCACCCGTGTTCGACATCACACTGCTCGGAGTGACAATCGAGAACGGTGTCCTGAACGTGAGCCACGAGGTGGAGAACACCGGTGACATCGAGGCGACACAGACGGTCACGTTCGACGTCGACGGTGTCACCGAGGGGCAGCGCGAGTTCACGCTGGGTGGGGGCAGCGCGGCGCAGGCCAGTTTCACCTACAGCATCGCCTCCGGCGACGCACCCGAGCTCGCGGTCGCGGTTGCGTCCGCGGACGACAGCGACACGACGACGGTGAGCGTCGCGCCCGGACAGCTCGACATCACGGTCACCGACATCGACACGTCGGTCGTCGCGGGCGAGGAGCTGTCGGTGTCCGTCGAGGGAACGAACACCGGCGACGAACCGCTCTCGGAGACGGTACAGCTGCTCGACATCGGCGGGGCACTCGTCGACGAGACACCGGTCACCCTGACGGGTGGTGAGACGGCACAGGCCCAACTCGTCTGGGCGACCGGAGCCGACGACGTCGGAACGGGGGAGGTGACAGTCGACAGCGCAACCGCGACGGCGGAGACGCGATTCGTCGAGGTGCTCGCGCCCGCGGCGTTCGCCGTTGAGGTAACCGACGTGAACTCCCCCGTGGCGGGTGAGGACCTGGCGGTGACCGCTGCCGTCGAGAACACCGGTGCTGTCGAGGCCACACAGACGGTCACACTCGATGTCGGGGCGCTCGGAACGAACAGCACACAGGTCACCCTGTCGGGTGGTGGGTCGACGACGGAGACGCTGACCGTCGCCACCGAGACGGGTGACGCGGGGGCGTACACGGCGACTGTCACGAGCGAGAACGACACCGCGAGCACGGCGGTGACGGTGCTCCAGGACGCGGCGTTCGCGGTCACCATCGCCAGTGTGACCGAACCGGTCGCGGGTGAGAGCCTGACCGTGACCGCGACGGTAACAAACACCGGCGAGGCCGAGGATTCCCAGACGGTCACGCTCGACGTGCCGGGTCTCGGGACCGACGCGGCGAACGTCACGCTGGCCGGGAACGCATCGACGGCGGAGACGTTCGCCGTCCTCACCAGGACGAGCGACGCCGGCAACTACACGGCCACGGTCGCGAGCGAGGACACGGCAGACAGCAGGAACGTGACCGTGTTCGAGCAACCCGAGTTCACGGTCGCCATCACCGGTGCGACCGAACCCGTCGCGGGCGAGGACCTGGTGGTCGACGCCGAGGTGACGAACGTCGGCGCGACGACCGCGACAGAGACGGTGACGCTGACGGCCGGCCGTCTCGGCGAGACGAGCACCGGCGTGACACTCGGGGCCGGTGAGACGACCGAGGTGGGGCTCTCGGTCGGGACGGCGGCGGGTGACGCGGGGAGCTACACGGCGACAGTCACCACCGACGACGACAGCGACAGCACGACGGTGACGGTGCTCGCACCGCCCGCGTTCGAGGTCGGTCTCACCGGGGCGACCGAACCCGTCGCGGGCGACAGTCTGACCGTGACCGCCGACGTGCAGAACACCGGCGAGGTCGAGGACTCCCAGACGGTCACGCTGGACGTGCCGGGTCTCGGGACCGACGCGACGAACGTGACACTCGCGGGTAGTGCATCGACGACGGTGACGCTCTCGGTCGAGACGGCGGCGGGCGACGCGGGGGGCTACACGGCCACGGTTGCGAGCGAGGACGACCAGGCCAGTCAGAACGTGACGGTGCTCGGGCCGGCAGTGCTCTCGGTTGCTATCCTCGACGCGACGGACCCGGTCGCCGGCGAGCAACTGACGGTGACAGTCGCGGTGGAGAACACCGGCGATGTCGAGGGGACCGGGTCCGTCGACCTCGAGGTTCCGGGACTGGGTGGCGACGAGACGAACGTGACACTCGCCCCCGGGGCATCGACGGAGGTGGGACTCTCGGTCGAGACGGCGGCGGGTGACGCGGGGGGCTACACGGCCACGGTCACGAGTGCGGACGACAGCGACAGCACCGGAGTCGTTGTCACCCCGCCAGCGGCGTTCGATGTCGCCATCCTCGACGCGACGGACCCGGTCGCCGGCGAGCAACTGACGGTGACAGTCGCGGTGGAGAACACCGGCGAGGTCGCGGACTCACAGACGGTCACGCTGGACGTGCCGGGTCTGGGCGGCGACGAGACGAACGTGACACTCGCCGGGGGGGCCTCGACCGAGGTGGGATTCTCTGTCGAGACGGCGGCGGGTGACGCCGGCAACTACACGGTGACGGTTGCGAGCGCGGACGACCAGGCCAGTCAGAACGTGACGGTGACACAGCCCGAGGCGTTCCTCGTCGAGATTATCGAGATGGACACCACCGTCATCGAGGGCGAGAACGTGTCGATGACAGTCTCGGTCGAGAACGTCGGCGCGGGGCCCGGGACAGGGCTGCTGACAGTCGACGCCGGCGACCTCGGCAGCGCGGAGCGGGAACTCGACCTGGCGGGTGGCGAGTCGACGGTGGAGACGATGACCCTGTCGACGGAGCTCCAGCAGGTCGGCACCTACACGGTGACTGTCGGGATGGCCAACGACACCGACACCGAAACCGTCGACGTCTCACTCCCAAAACTCCCCGGAACAGACAGCAGACCGCAGGACGTGACCGGTGACGGACTCCGCGAGGACACCGACGGCGACGGGGCGTTCACCATCTTCGACGTCCAGACGTTCTTCAACAGCTTCACCACCTCGCCGGTCACGGAGCACGCCTGGGCCTACGACTTCAGCGGTGACAGCCAGATCAACATCTTCGACGTGCAGGCGCTTTTCAACCGGCTCTGAGCGAGAGCGGTGGGGAGAGCGCCGTCGGGAGCTCTCAGCGGGCAGACTCGTAGATGTCGACGCCGGAGGAGGCGCCGATACGGGTCGCGCCTGCCCGGACCATCGACAGCGCCGCCTCGAAACTGCCGATACCGCCGGATGCTTTCACCCCGGTGTCGGGGGCCACGGCGTCGCGAATCGCCGCGACGTCTGCCGGGTCGGTCGGCCCGTCGTACCCGACGGCCGTCTTCACGATGTCGGCCCCACCCTCCTCGGCGAGTCCGGCGGCGCGCTCGATCTCCGGCCGCGAGAGCGCCGGTGACTCGATGATACACTTCAGCGTCCGCTCGCCGACGACCTCCCTCACCGCGGCGATATCCGCGACGACAGCCTCGTCGTCGCCGTCTGCGAACGCCGTGCGGTTCATTACCACGTCGAGTTCGTCGGCGTACTCGAGGAGTGCCCGGGTCTCTGCCCGCTTTGCGTCGGTGCTCTGTATCCCGTACGGGAAGCCGACGACCGCGACGACGTTCGCGCGGTCACCGAGCAGTTCACTCGCCAGTTTCGCGTGGTACGGGACGACGACGGCCGCGTGGAACCCGTACTCGAGGACCTCCGCACAGAGGGCACGGACCTCCGCCCCGGTCGACGCCGGGTCGACGTTCGTGTGCTCGATGAGCGAGGCGACCTCCTCGGGGGTGTCGGTCAGTGTATCCACGAGTGACATAGCCTCTCTTCGGGGAGGGCGCACTAACGAGTTCCGCTGGCGGGCCCGCCCGCGGGGGATCGGACGGTCACCTGACGACCGTCACGGGGAGTGTCGCCCTGTCGAGGGTGCTCTTCGCGACGCTGCCGACGACCTGCTCGCGTTTCTCCGAGAGACCACGGTGTCCGACGTAGATGGCCTCCGCGCCGGTCTCTGTCGCGTGCTCTGCGATCGCATCCGCGGGTCGACCGGTCAGCAGTTCCGTCTCGACGGTCACGTCCGCGGTGTCCGTGGCGAGGTCCCGGGCGCGGTCGAGAATCTCACGACCATCGTCGAGCAACTCGGCCTCGCTCTGCTGGACCAGTTCGCCGTCGACGAACGTCGTCTCGGGCGCGATGACGTGGACAATCTCGAGTGTGACCTCCATCGCCGCCGCGTGCCTGGCGGCGTACCGTACCGCCTCGTCGCTCACCGTGGAACCATCTGTCGCAACCACGTAGTGCATACCCGCAGTTGGACCTGCAGGACTAAAACTCACCGTAACCGCACAAACGCGCCGGTGTCCGCTCGGACCCGGTTCAGCGCGAGGACCCGGTTCAGTCGTGTGTGGACATCGCTCGCCGGGACACAGTTCGGACTCAGCCGACGACGCGGACCGTGTCCCCGGGTTCCACGCCGGAGGCGGTGCCGGCCGGCAGTTCGAGGATACGGTTGGCACGGGCCGAGGCGAGACTCCGCCAGGGTCGCATCCGTGCGACCCGCTGGACCTCGCTCTCGACGAGCCAGACCACGTCGATGGGAAACCGCACGAACAGCATATGCACCACCTGCCGGCCCGGGCGACCGAACAGCCCCGACCCCATCTCCATCACGAGTGCGTATCCCTCCGGGAGCGACGAGCGGAACATCAGCCCCCTGGCGCGAGCGAGCGTCGACTCCGCGAGTTCGACCTTCGTTGCGAGCACCTGCTCGCCGCCGCTCGCCGGGTCGTGGACGACGCGCCGGTCGGTCACGGACACCCCTACGGTGAGCGCTTACAAATCCCCGTCGGCCGCGTCGGCCGCCGTCGGCCGCGCTATCGCGCGTTCTCGTGCGCCCGAGCGCCGGTTTCCGCGTCCCCCGGTTTCCGCGTCCCCCGGTTTCCGCGTC
>CAZFMN010000036.1:12445-25832 GCA_964520075.1 uncultured Halobacteriales archaeon
CCGGTTTCCGCGTCCCCCGGTTTCCGCGTCCCCCGGTTTCCGCGTCTTCCGGTTCCCGCCTCTCGCAGTTCTCGCTCGCGGGGACCAGCCCCGTCTCCGGTCGTCGCTGTCACCCGCGACCGACGCCCGCCCGGGCGGTGCTCAGAGCCGAGACGGTCTTTTATACCCAGGGCCCCTATCGTGTATATGAACATGCTCGTCGACGGCGAGTGGCGCACAGACAGTTACCAGACGACAAACGAGGAGGGGGAGTTCGTCCGGCAGTCGACGGACTTTCGCAACCGCATCCGGGACGATCCCGACGCCCGGTTCCCGGCGGAGTCGGGCCGGTACCACCTGTACGTCTCGTATGCCTGTCCGTGGGCCCACCGGACGCTCGTGACCCGCGCGCTGAAGGGACTCGAGGACGCCATCTCGGTCGACGTGGTCGACCCGTTCCGCGGCGATGACGGCTGGCAGTTCACACCCGAGAAGGAGGGCTGTACGACCGACTCGGTCGCCGGGAGCGAGTATCTCCGCGAGCAGTACCAGGCCGCTGACCCCGACGCCACCTGCCGCGTGACCGTCCCCGTGCTCTGGGACACCGAGGAGGGGACGATTGTCAACAACGAGTCCGAGGAGATAATGCGGATGCTCGACACCGAGATGAACGCACACGCCACCCGCGACATCGACCTCTACCCCGAGGGCTACCGCGAGGAGGTGGACCGTATCATCGATGCCATTTACGAACCGATCAACAACGGTGTCTACCGCGCCGGGTTCGCGAAGTCACAGGCGGCCTACGACGAGGCCGTGACGGAACTGTTCGACGCGCTGGACCACTGGGACGAAGTGCTCGCCGACCAGCGCTACCTCGCCGGTGACCGACTCACCGAGGCCGATATCGCGATGTTCACCACCCTCGTCCGGTTCGACCAGGTCTATCACACCCACTTCATGTGCAACAGGCAGTACATCCACCAGTACGACAATCTCTGGCCGTACCTGCGTGACCTCTACCAGACGCCCGGTGTCGCCGGGACGGTCAACATGGAGCACATAAAAGAACACTACTACACGACCCACCCGGACGTCACCCCGACCCGGATAATCGCGGCCGGACCGGACCTCGATTTCGAGGCCCCGCACGACCGTGACGAACTGCCCGGCGAACCGCCCGCACCGCTGCTGGCCTGAGTTCGGGGCAGTGTCTTTCTCAGGGCGGACTGGTGGTCGCGGCGTGGCCCGCGCGCAGGCGTCGGCGGAGTGCCGCGGCGGCGAGCGACACCAGCACCACCGCGAGAATCCCGGATAGCGTGAGAAAGGCACTCGGCCAGCCGGCGACGTCGGCGAGGACGCCGACACCGACCGACCCGGATGCGCCGAATATCATGTACGTGCTCCGGGCGAGGCCGAACCCCATCCCCTCCTCGGCGGCGCTCATGTTGTCGAGGAACTTCGGGAGCATCGTCGCGCCCCAGCTCATCGCAACGCCGACGAGACCGGTCGCGGCAGCGACACTCGCGATGCCGGGACCGAGCGCGAACAGCCCGTACCCGGCGACACCGGCTGCCATACAGATGCTCATCGCCGTGTCACGGCCGATGCGGTCGGACAGCCAGCCCATCAGCGGCTGTCCGACCCCCTGCACGACGAAGTACGCCGAGAACACCGCCCCGGCTACCGGCTCGGAGTAGCCGCGGTGCTCTATCAGAAAGGTCGGCAGAAACGAGGCGGTGCCCTGCCAGACGAACGCACAGAGCACCGAGACCAGCAGTGTCCCGGCGATGGGCGGTCGGCTCAGGAGTTCGAACAGCACCGCCGGACGCACGCGCTCGCGCATCGGCTCGTCCGGACGGCGTGGCTCACGACGGGGGATGCCGGCCGCCACGAGGACGAGCGCGGGCAGGGCGGCGACCGCACCCAGGGCGACGGCGTACCGCCAGCCCAGCAGCGACCCGACCAGCGCCGCCGTAACCGGTGCGAGCAGGCCAGCCACCGGTGCACCGGCGCTGTGGACGCCGATCGCCGCCCCGGTGTTGTCGAAGTTGCGCGAGAGCAGTGTCGTCGCGACGCTGTAGTGCAGGCCCGCCGCACCGCCGAGCACGAACGTGAACACGAAGAACACGGCAAAGACCGGCGAGAGCGCGAGCAACAGACTCCCGACAGCGGTACCGGCGACAGCGACGAGGATGACGGCCCGCTGCCCGAAGCGGTCGCCGAGCAGTCCGCTCGGGAACTGCGCCAGCCCGTAGGCGAGCCAGACCCCGGTGAGGGAGAGTCCGATGAGGCTGTTCGAGACCCCGAACTCGGCCGAGATTGCGGGCACGACCGGGCTGATCACCAGCCGTGCCACCATCGTGGCGAAGAAGGCGAGCGTACACGCGGTCAGTACCGTCCGCCTCGTCGACCAGCCAACCATCTACCCTGTATCGGTGCTGCCCGGCAAAGTGCGGTGTGGTTCGGGCTGACAGGACCCGACGGGTCATCGGCTCCCGCTCGGGCCGGGCCGGCCGGACACGACGGACCAGCCGCCGGTCCGGGTGGCCGGGTGCGCCGGCTACTGTCCGTCGCCGTCGAGTGTCTCACCGATACAGCCCCGCCAGTCCGCGAGCGTGCCGGCGTCGACATCGATACCCTCCCCGGCGGCGGTCACCGAGAGCGACCCCGAGTCGTCGGTCGTTCCGAGCCGTGTCACCGGCGCGACCCCCTCGAAGGCCCGCTCGACCGCGCCGGGTGCGGTCGTCTCGACGACCACCCGGCCGGGTTGCTCGTGGAAGAGCAGTTCCGCGCCCGACGCCGGTGCATCGAGTGTCACGTCGGCACCGGTCTCGTCGGTCACCATCTCCGCGAGCGTCACCGCGAGGCCGCCGTGGCTGACGTCGTGGCTGGCGAGTGTCGTCTCGCGGTCGGCCACGTCCGCGAGTGTCGCCACGAGTTCGGCGGGGTTCGCCGGCAGTGCGGGGAACCGGTCACTTCCGCCGAGTCGCGCGAGGTACTCGGAGCCGCCCAGCCGCGGGTCGACGTCGCCGGCGAGCGGGCGGTCACCGACCACGAGCAGGTCACCCTCGCCGGCCAGCGAGAGTGTCGGTGCGTCGTAGCTCCCCTTCGTCCCGACGAGCGCGAGGGTCGGTGTCGGCGGGATCGGCCCAGTCGGCGAGTCGTTGTACAGCGAGACGTTCCCGCCGACGACCGGCACGTCGAGTGTCGCACACATGTCCGCGAGTCCGTCGACGACGGCGGCGAACCCGCCGTACACCTCGGGGTTCTCCGGGTTGCCGCCGTTCAGGCAGTCGACCGCCGCCAGCGGCTCCGCACCCTTCGCGGCGACGTTCGTGGCAGTCTCCAGCGCCACCGCCCGGGCCCCCTCGTAGGGCGCGGTGTCGGTCCAGTTCGGCTCCGCGCCGGCGGCGAGAGCGACACCGACACCGGCCTCGCGGACCGCGAGCACCGCCGCGTCGTCGCCCGGACCGAGCGCCGTTCGCACCTGCACCTCGTGGTCGTACTGGCGGTACACCCACCGCTTCGAGGCGGTGTTCGGACTCCCGACGACCCGCTCGAACGCGCTCTCGGGGTCGGCGGCCGGCAGGTCACGCTCCGGTGTGACCGGTTCGGCCCTGGCGAGACTGTTCGCCGGCGCACCGTCCACGAGAAACGCCGGGTCGACGTCGACGACCGTCTCACCCTCGAACGTGCAGACGTAGTTGCCCTCCGTGACCTCGCCGACGACCGAGACCCCGAGGTCGTACCGCTCGGCCACCGCCCGGACGTCGTCGACGTTCTCCGGGCGCACCTCGTAGCAGATCCGCTCCTGTGACTCCGAGAGCAGCAGTTCGAGCGCGTTCATCTTCGGCTCGCGCTGGTGGAGCTCCTCGAGTTCCAGCCGTGCCCCGAACCCGCCCTTCGCGACGAGTTCAGCCGTCGCACCGGCGAGCCCCGCCGCCCCGAGATCGCGCGCCGACTCGACGAGCCCCTCCGGTATCAGCTGTTCGTTCGCCTCGACCAGCAGTTTCTCGGTGTACGGGTCACCGACCTGCACCGCCGGGCGGTCCTCGAGTTCGGCGTCCGCCGAGAGGTCCTCGCTGGCGAAGGAGGCCCCACCGAGTCCGTCCCGTCCGGTCGCGTTCCCGACGACGACGAGTCTGTTCCCGGCGGCCCGTGTCTCGGCGGTGACCAGCCGTTCGGCGTCGACCAGTCCGAGACAGGCGACGTTGACCAGCGGGTTCCCATCGTAGCCCGGGTGGAAGGCGACACTGCCGGCCACCGTCGGCACGCCGATGCAGTTGCCGTAGTGGCTGATCCCCTCGACGACCCCCTCGAACAGGTACTGGGGGTGCTCGTGCTCGAACGAACCGAAGTAAAGCGAGTCCGCCAGCGCAATCGGGTACGCACCCATCGAGAGGGTGTCGCGGACGATACCGCCGACACCCGTCGCCGCGCCGTCGAACGGGTCGACGTAGGAGGGGTGGTTGTGACTCTCGATACCCATCGTGAGGTGTATCCCCCCGTCGAGCGCCACGACGGCGGCGTCGTCACCGGGGCCGACGACGACCTGCTCACCCTCGTCGTCGAATGCCCCGAGCAGTTGCCGCGAGGAGCGGTACGCGCAGTGTTCGCTCCAGAGATTCTCGAACAGCGCGGCCTCCTCGGTGGTCGGCTCCCTGCCCAGGTGGTCGACGACGAGCGTGCGATCTGACTCGGCGAGCGCCATTACCGTGTCGTTGCGCGAGACGGGCTAAATCACTGCTGTTTCGCCCTCACTCTGGCCCGGACACCGCAACTGAACTGTTAACTGTGCCCCTGTCGTGTCCCGGGACGAGTATGACTGGTTCGGGGGACCCACACAATCTGGAGCGGTTCGTCGAGGCACAGGCAGAGGAACCGAGCATCGAGACGGTGAAATCGGAGCTGCGCTCGGGTCGCAAGCAGAGTCACTGGATGTGGTACGTGTTCCCGCAGGTTGAGGGGCTCGGCAGCAGTCGAACCACCCGGCGGTACGCCATCTCCGGCCGGACGGAGGCGAGGGCCTACCTGAGACACCCGGTTCTGGGTCCCCGCCTGCGGGAGTGCACCGAGATTGTGAACGGCCTGACGGGGCGCTCGGCGACCGAGATATTCGGCTCACCCGACGACCTGAAGTTCCGCTCCTCGATGACACTGTTCGAGGAGGCCGCGGAGGAGCCGGCCCCGTTCAGGACGGCGCTCGAGCGGTACTACGACGGCGAGCGAGACACGAACACGTTCGAACTGCTCGACTGAGGAGAACACCCGCGGGCCGCCCCTGCAGGAATCGGGCGTACCGGTGGATGTGGGGTGGCGAGCGGGGAACAACCGGGGTCTGTGATGGCGTTTACCGCGAGGAGTTGTCGAAACTGCTACCGATGCGGTACGGCGACTCCTCCTCGCCGTCGAGTTCGTCGAGGTCGACGACATCCTCCCCGTTCCCGTCGTCGAGTTCCTGTCGGAGCTGTGTGACGTACTGTTTGTGTTCCTGCAGTTGCTCGCGGAGGTGTTCGGCCTCCAGTTCGAGTCGCTCGTGCTCGCGAACGAAGCTCTTCGGCACCTTCACCTTCGGCGGGAAGCTCTCGCTCGTGGTGTCCGTCTCCGAGGACTCGTTCAGTTCGTGCTCCGGAACAGCCTCGACCTGGCCGTCGTGGGCAACGAGCATATCGACGTAGTCCCGGAAAACGGCAGACAGCGAGATATCTCGCTCCTCGGCGATACCGCGCAGCGTCTCGAACTTCTCCTGACTCACACGAAAGGAGATTGTCTTGTTCTTGTTTCCCATCTTGTTCGTACCGTGTGTACTACTCACACTTAATGGTTCGTCAGACACCGACACACCGGTGTGGAGACAGGGACACACCGGGCGGAGTCGGTACTGTACTGACGTGGGCAAGAGACCGGTGAACAGTCGGAGAGAACCCCTCGACGTACGGAACCTGAGCGCTCGACTCCCTCGCTGGGTGTCCGGTGGGTTGTGTAGTCTAAAGCTGAAACTCTCGCGATTTATACTGTCGGATGAAGATTCACCTGTCCTCGTCCGTCAGTACGACCGGCGAGCGCGGTCCCGGACACCTGCACGCGGTGGTCCGGACCCCCGGCGAGTGCCTGCTCCGGTCGTCAGGTTGAGACGTGAGGAGTCCCTCTTCGGTGTGTGAACTTCGAACTGCTGGGTCACCCACCGGACGCGCCGACACTGCGACTCGACCACGAGCGGTTCGCATACGCCGGCAAGTTCGTGCTGTCGAGCACCGGCAAGGCTGTTGCACGGGACCCCGGGGAGTCCCCGGTCGACCCGGACGGTCAGACCGCCACCGGGGGTTCGGCAACCGCTGGACTCGTCGGGGCAACCTCGTTCAGCGAGAATTACGACGACCCCGACCGGACACGCATCAGGTACGTGACCGTCCGCGAGGACCGCCGCGGCGAGGGTATCGGGCCGCGACTGCTCCGGTTCACCGCCGACACGCTCGGTGGGCGGTTCGAGTCGGTCGCTATCGCGGTCAACAACCCAATCGCCTACCAGGCGGCCTACCGCGCGGGCTTCGTCTGGACGGGCCGGGAGACGGGGATGGCCGAACTGCTGCTGTCCTACGACCCCGGGACGGGGGCCGCCGACCGCTACCGCGCGGGCTTTGCGGTCTTCGAGGCACGGGACCTGCCCGACCCCCACCGGACGGTCATCGCGCGACACGCAGACGGGGACCCGCCACCGGTCGTCGACGCGCCCGAGCGTGCCTGACAGACCTGTCTCCCCGGCGGAGGTGTGACCTGACCCGCCCGTTCGGTTTCGTATTTTGCCGATAGCGCTGAGTCGTGGGTGAGAGACAGCGCCTCAGGGCGGTGAGAGTATCAAATCGTCTGAACGCGTACGTCCTCGACGCGGTGGATGTCCTCGCCGATGGCCGCTCCCTCGCAGTCGGGGTCTGGACAGCGGTAGTGCCAGCCGTCCTCCGTCGCCTCTGCCTCCGCGAAGCGGGAACCGCAGGCGTCACAGAACAACTGGCCGTCCTCGCAGGTGTCCCGGTGGAGTTCGAGTTCGAGCTCCGAGCCGAACGTCCGTTTGCAGTTTCTGCAAGTGTGCATATTCCTATGTTCCATATACAGTCTTAAAATACCATCGGAAGCACCGAACTGTCGCGAGGGACAGTCAGGCGTACTGTCTGACGACGTCGAGAATCTCGTCGAGTTCGTCCGGCGAGAGGGAGTACCGCTCCTGTGCGTACAACGACCGGAGTTCGGAGCGGTCGAGCGGACGGAGGTCGACGATCTTGTGTGCCGTTCGCTCGTCGACCTTGTCGAACTCAAGCAGTTCCTCGACGAACTGGTTGGACTCCTCCGGGGAGAGCACCGCAAAGCGGTTGACGTGCTCGATGGCCCGTGCGAGTTCGTACCGCATCTCCCTGTCGTCGTCGGCCGCACGCTCGACCTCTATCGCCTCGAGTATCTCCTTTGTCTCCGCGATTGTGAGATACTCCTCGTCGAGTTTCTCCTTGAAGATTGTCATAGTTGTGCTGCCGGCGAGCGGGGCCGGTGATATCTGCCGTTGGATAACGACGATAAAAATACCTTCGAAACGGTCACGAGTTCGCCCTCGACTCGACGGTCTTCTGTATCTCGTCCCGGAGTGTGAGCGTCTCGAAGGTGTGGTCGGGGCGCAGGTTGACGAAGTCGAGGTAACCCTCGGCGGCCACCAGCACGTCTGTGGGGTGGTGTTCGGCGGCAGTCTCGACAGCGAGGGTCGGGCCGACGAGCGGCTCCAGTGCGGCGAGTGCACAGGCGACATCGTATGCGCGGGCCTGGTCGACGGCCCCGTCACGGACGTTCGTCGCGTCGATGAAGTAGAGACTGCCGTCGGCGACCAGCACGTTCTCGCCCCGGAGGTCGCCGTGTGCCAGACCGGCCCGGTGCATCCGTGCGAGTGCCGCGAACAGCTCCGGCGTGACCTGCTCTGCGACCGCCCTGTCGAGGTCGTCCAGTGTCTCGAACACCGGGAGGTACTCGAGCACCAGCACGCCATCCCCCCCGTGTTCGAACGCCTCCAGCGGTTCCGGGGCGTTCACCCCGAGCGCGCGCATCTCCCGCGTCGCCGCGAGTTCGTGTTCGGCCATCTCCAGCGGGCTGTCGAACCGCCCGAAAAACGCCTCGTTCCCGCTCGAGAACGCACCCAGATTGCGCCCCGTCGTCAGCAACCCCTGCAGGATGTTGTTCTGTCTCGTGATGATCTTCAGGAACAGCTCCTCGTTTACCACCGCCGGTGTCGAGAGCCAGTTGTCCGCCTCCAGCAGACGCACCGATTCGAACTCGGTGTCCTGCCGGAGCGCGGTCTCGCGCGCGACCGCCTCCAGTTCGGCCCCGGACACCCTCCCCCGGAGCAACCGCCGAATAGCCATACTGGCCTGTACGATGACGACGATTAAATACCCCCGGGCGGGCGACCCTCCGCCGACGGCACCCACGCGACCCGGACAGGTGTCGTAGTAGAGTTCGCTCGGGGCGGCACGGCGACATGGCTAAACCGCCGGCCCCCCGATGGTGGGTATGGCAGACGTGGCACAGGCGTTCGTGCCGGGGCACCTGACGGGCTTTTTCACCACACACACCGACAGCGACCCGACGCGTGCCGGGTCACAGGGTGCCGGTATCGCCCTCTCGACGGGTGTGACGGTGACCGTCCAGCCGGCCGCGCAGGTCGAGGTGGTGCTGAACGGCTCCACCGTCGAGATGGCCGCCGTCGAGCGCGTGCTGGAGACACTCAAGGCCCGGGCCGTGGTGCGCGGTGTGACCGACCTCCCGCTGGCCTCGGGGTTCGGCGTCTCCGGTGCGATGGCACTCGGGGCCGCGCTCGCCTGCAACGCGGCGTTCGACCGCCGACTCTCCACGAACGAACTGGTCACCATCGCACACGGCGCGGAGGTCCAGGCCGGAACGGGACTCGGTGACGTGGTCGCACAGGCCCGCGGCGGTGTCACCATCCGACTCGAACCCGGCGGTCCTCACCACAACGTGCTCGACGGGATCCCCGCCCGCGAGCGGGTGGAGTATCTCACACTCGGTGACCTCCCGACGGCGGACGTGCTCGGGGGTAACACCGACCCAATCGACGACGCCGGCACACAGGCGCTCTCGACGGTCGTCGAGGAGCCGACGATGGACTCGTTCATGCAGGCCTCGCGGCGCTTCTCCCGGGAGTCCGGACTGCTGACCACCGACGTGCGCGAGGTTATCCTCGATGTCAACGAGGCCGGCGGACAGGCCGCGATGGCGATGCTCGGCAAGACGGTGTTCGCGCTCGACGGTGCGCTCTCGGCGGCCGGCCACGACCCGGCGGTCTGCCAGGTTCATCAGGCCGGTGCCACCATCCAGGCCCCGCCCGGCGCGTGACCGCGGGACGACCCCGGGAGAGGTGTCCCCTCACAGCGGTGTCGAGGCGCCCTCGGTCGAGCGGCGACGGCCGACGTGCCGTTCGGCGAGGTGTGCCTCGGCGCGCCGGAGACGGTAGGCGAGCGTCGACCGCGGTACGTCGACGGTGTCCGCCAGTTCGCCGAGGTCGACCGCCCGGGGGGTCTCGTAGTAGCCGTGTTCGACCGCCGCCCGGAGCGCCGCCTCCTGTTCGGGTGGTAACTCCCCGCCCCCCGCTGTCTCGGTGTCGGTCCGGGGCGAGGTCACGTCGGACAGTCGGCCGATGTCGATCGTGGCGGACTCCTCGACGGCAGTCTCGAGCGCGTCGAAAAACCCCCGGACGTCGCCGCCGGGGTGGATGATGCGCCAGGTGTACTCGCGGCCCTCGTGGCGGGTCTCGAACAGCGCCCCCTCACCGAGATGCTCCAGTGCGACGTGGGGGACAGACGCACAGGCCGGTGTGCGCTCCCAGTAGGAGTAAAGCACCAGTCGCTCGCTGTCGTGTTCGAGCACCTGTGTCCGCTGGGTGGCCCCAGGGTGGTCGGTCGCCAGACAGTCCGCGTAGTAGTCGGCGGTCAGGAACGCGTCCTCGATGGCCTCGAGCGCGGCGGGTGACCCGGTGGCGTGGTCGACACGCCAGAGACTCTCCGGGGTGGCGTGCAGCGACAGCGACCGGATACCAGCGTCCGGATGCTCGGCCAGCGCCTCCGCGACCGCGTTGCAGTCCGGTTCGTAGGTCAGTGTGAACACCAGTTCCCGCATACACCGTGTACGCCCCCGAGCGTCTTATGTGACGGGCCGGTCGGTCCGGGACCCCGGGAGCAACTCCTCCGGCACTGCACCCTGATAGATGGGCGACTCGGGGAGCGCGGTGCGGACGCACCGACTGTTCGACCGCGCCGGGACCGCACGAGTCGACCGGTTCGCGGCGAACGGTAACCATTTGAGCGCGAGCGTCGAACGTGGCGTATGAGCGTCGACTTCGAGACCGAGCAGTACCGGAAACACCGCGAGGCGGGCGAGATACTGAAGACGGTGCGCGAGGAGGCCGTCGAGCGGATCGAACCGGGGGTGAGCCACCTCGAGGTGGCCGAGCACGTCGAGGGGCGCATCCGCGAACTCGGCGGCGAACCGGCGTTCCCGATGAACATCTCCATCGACGAGGAGGCCGCCCACGCCACCCCGAGCGCCGACGACACGGAGACGTTCGGCGAGGAACTGATAAACATCGACATCGGTGTCCACGTCGACGGCTGGATCGCCGACGCCGCCATCACGGTCGACTACTCCGGTCACGACGAACTCGTCGAGGCGTCGGCGGCGGCGGTGGAGGCGGCAGTCGAGACGGTCGGTCCCGGTGTCGACACCGGTCTGCTCGGTGACGTCATCGGTCGAACAATCGAGGGGTACGGGTTCAACCCCATCGTGAACCTCACCGGTCACGGACTCGGCCACTGGGAGCAACACACCACGCCGACAATCCCGAACCGCCGTGTCTCGCAGGGGGTCGAACTCGAGGTGGGCGATGTCGTCGCAATCGAACCGTTCGCCACCGACGGCCGTGGCAAGGTCACCGAGGGCAGCGACGAGGAGATCTTCGCGCTCGACCAGCGCGGGTCGGTCCGCGACCGCGGCGCCCGGCAGGCGCTCGACCAGATCAGCGAGCAGTTCCGCACCCTCCCGTTCGCCACCCGCTGGCTCGACGTCTCCCGCCCGGAGATGGCGCTCCGCCGACTCGAACGCCAGGATATAATCCACGGCTACCCCGTGTTGCAGGAACAGGAGGGGTACTACGTCAGCCAGAAAGAACACACCGTCGTCGTCACCGAGGACGGGTGCGAGGTCATCACCCGGTAGCATGGACGAACTGTTCGCACCCTGGCGCATCGAGTGGGTCGAGCGCGACTCCGCGGAGTTCGACGACTGCGTGTTCTGTGCGCTCCCCGGGGCCGACGGGACCGACCGGGAGCGGTGTATCCTCGCCTGTGGCGACCGGGCCTACGTCCTGCTCAACACCCACCCGTACAACCCCGGCCACGCGATGGTCATCCCGCGGGAACACACCGGCGAGTACCGCGACCTCGACTCGGAGACACTGCTCGCGAAGGAACGACTCGTCCAGCGGACGATCGACGCGATGGACACCACGCTCTCACCCGACGGCTACAACGTCGGCTACAACCTCGGCGGGAACGCCGCCGGCGGGTCCATCGACGACCACCTCCACGCCCACGTCGTCCCGCGGTGGGAGGGTGACACGAACTTCATGCCGACTATCGGCCGGACGAACGTCATCGTCGAGGCTGTCGACGACACCTACGGCCGACTCCACGACGCGTTCCGGGCACAGGATGGCGTCAGAACGAGTGACGGCGAGTGTGCTATCGTCGTCGAGGACGCCTGATACCCTTATGCCTCCTCGGCGCCGTCCCAGGAGCAGGTATCGACACCGAGCAGGTGGTTCGCGATGCAGAACTGGGTGACGGCATTGAACGCGAGACCGGCCCCCGCGAGCAGGCCGACGGCCCCGACTGTGGTCTCACCCGTGAACAGTCCCCAGGCACCCACACCGAGCAGCGCCACCGCGAGAACCGCACGCACGATGCGGTCGATACCTCCGACGTTGCGCATGTCACCGAATCCGAGTCCCATATCTGTTTGCTGGGGCGCGAGCAACATGAATCCAACGAGAGCGACCCTGGTGTGCTGACGCCTCTGTCCCGGTTGCACACCACCGCCGAACCGTTATACCCCGAACACACCAGTGTACGGACGTGAATCGACCCGACAGACCGGGATTGACCCGCCGGCGCCTGCTCGCGCTCGGGACCGCCGGGGTGGCCGCACTCGCCGGTTGTCTCTCCAACTCCGACCCTGGGGACGGCACCAACAGCAGCCAGGGGCCCGATTCGGAGCCGACCCCGAATCCCGGGAACACGACCACCACGCGGGATGTCGCGACCGACCCGGCGGCGGCGCTGGACCTGCCGGTCGACGACAGCGAACTCCAGCGGGGTGCCGGCGAGGACGCGATTCCCGCCATCGTGGACCCGGTCTTCGAGGCGGACTGGTCCGGAGTCACCGTCGAGTACACCGACCCGTTCAGCGGACAGCAGACCATCGAGCCCCGACTCGAACCCGACGACACCGTGGTCGGTGTCACCCGTGACGGCGAGGCGCGGGCGTACCCGTTTCGCGTGCTCAACTGGCACGAGGTCGTCAACGACGAGTTCGCCGGGCCGTTGCTGGTGACGTACTGTCCGCTCTGCCGGTCGGCGGTCACGGCAACGCGCCGGGTCGACGGCGAGGCGGCCGTCTTCGGTGTCTCGGGGCTGCTCTACCGGAACGCCCTGGTGATGTACGACGAGGCGACCGACAGCCTCTGGAGCCAGCTCGCCGCACGGGCAATCCAGGGGCCGATGACCGGCGAGTCACTCGACCTGGAGCGGACGACCATCACCAGCTGGGAGACCTGGCAGGCCGACCACCCCGGGACAGAGGTCCTGCGGCCGCCACCCGAATCCAGCACCGTCGTCGGTGACAACGCCACCCGCAACTACAACAGCAACCCGTACGATGACTACGACGAGACCAGCCGGACCGGTCTCGCCGGCGACTTCGAGGGTGGCCGACTCGACGCGAAGGCCGAGGTGATCGGTATCGCGAACAACGGTGTCGCGCGGGCCTACCCCGCGGCCACGCTCGAATCCGAGGGTGTCGTCGAGGACAGCGTCGGCGGACTGCCGGTCGTCGTGACGACGACAGCAGACGGCACACCTGTCGCCTGGGTCCGCGAGGTGGACGGTGCGGTGCTCTCCTTCTCGGGCGACGGGGCTCACCTGTCGGCAGGCGGGTCGCGGTGGCGTCGCACGACCGGTGTCGCCGTCGACGGCCCCTACGAGGGGCGACAGCTCGCACAGGCAAACGCCATCTCGCCGCACTTCTGGTTCGCGTGGCTCGATATCCACCCCGAGAGCGAGCTCTACACCGGCGACGGGTA
>CAZFMN010000037.1:0-7491 GCA_964520075.1 uncultured Halobacteriales archaeon
ATCGTGTGCAAGCGCAGATCTGTACGCTCGACGGAGGTGTTACCGTGTGCGACCGTATCAGTCGTGGGTAGGTCCGGACAGGAGTGAGTGGCCCTCCATCTCTGCCGGCGGGACCACCTCCAGCAGGTCGAGCAGCGTCGGCGCGACGTCGGCGAGTGCACCGTCACTCGCCCGTCTGTTCCCGTCGTCACCGGCCGGTGAGCAGTAGACGAACGGAACGGGGTTGGTGGTGTGAGCGGTGTGTGGTGCCGCGGGGGTCCCCATCTCCTCGGCGTTGCCGTGGTCGGCGAGCACGAGCAGGTGTGCGCCGGCCTCCCGGAGTGTCGCTGACAGCCGTCCGAGCTGCTCGTCGACCGTCTCGACGGCGGCAACCGCGGCGTCGAACTCGCCGGTGTGACCGACCATGTCCGGGTTCGCGTAGTTGAGCACGAGCACGTCCGCCTCGTCGAGACGGTCGAGTGCCCTGTCGGTCACCGCCGCGGCGCTCATCTCGGGCTGTTCGTCGTAGGTCGGCACGTCCGGGCTGGGCACGATCTCGCGGTGTTCGCCGGGGAACACAGCCTCGCGACCGCCGTTCAGGAAGTACGTGACGTGGGCGTACTTCTCGGTCTCGGCGAGCCGGAGCTGGCCGTGTCCGGTCTCGGCGAGCACCGACCCCAGCGTCGCACCCGGGTCGCGGGGCGGGAACGCGACCGGCAGGTCGAACCCCTCGTCGTACTCGGTCATCGTCACCAGTCGAACCGTGGGTGGGTCCGTCTCGAACGGCCACACCGGGTCGATATCGCCCAGGAGACGGGTCAACTGGCGCGCCCGGTCGGCACGGAAGTTGACGAACACCGCCGCGTCGCCGTCGGCGAGCACCGGCGCACCCTCGATACAGGTCGGGGCCACGAACTCGTCGGTCTCGCCGCGCTCGTGGGCCGCCCGCACCGCCGCCACCGCCGACGGCGCGGTGTGTTCGCTCTCACCGGCCACCATCGCCTCGTAGGCACGCCGCGTCCGGTCCCAGTTCTCGTCGCGGTCCATCGCGTAGTACCGCCCCGAGACGGTCGCCACGTCGCCGGTGCCACAGCGTCCGGTGTGGGCCGAGAGCGTCTCGAGGTAGTCGACACCCGCCGTCGGGGCGGTGTCACGGCCGTCGGTGAACGCGTGCGTGACCGCCTCGACACCCCGCTCGGCGGCGAGTGACACGAGCGCGTGCAGGTGCTCCTGTGCGGCGTGGACCCCGCCGTCACTGACCAGTCCGAGGAGGTGGACCCGGCCCCCCTGTTCGCGTGCGTGCTCGAACGCGCTGTCGAGCGCCGGGTTCTCGTCGAGCGGTGGGTCTGTCGACCTGAGCGCCCCCTCCTCGCCGCGCCAGCGGGCGATTGCGTCGGCGATGCGGGCCGACTCCTGTACGACGGCGCGTCCGGCCCCGATTGTGAGGTGGCCGACCTCGCTGTTGCCCATCTGCCCCGGCGGCAGACCGACGTGTGGGCCGTCGGTTCTGAGTGTCGCCGACGCGCCCGCCTCGCGCAGACGGTCGAACTGTGGTGTCTCGGCCGCCGCCACCGCGTCGCGGGCCTCCGGGTCGGGGTTCAACCCCCACCCGTCCAGAATCACCAGCCCAGCATCCATACCTGTCTCTCGGTGCGACCCCACAGGAGACTTTCGGAACAGCTACGGACTGTCCTCGTCTGTGACCCACGTTCACCGGCCTGTGTGGCGGCGTCGTGCTCACGCCGAGCGCAGACGCTCCCTGACGGCCTCGCGGTCGACGGTCCCCGAGACGGTCCGCGGCAGGGCGTCGGCGAGTGCGACGGTCTTCGGGCGCTTGTACCCGGGGAGCGAGTCACGGCAGTGTGCCCGGACGCTCTCGACGTCGAGGCTGTCTCTCTCGGGGACCACGAGCGCCGCCACGCGCTCGCCCCACTCCTCGTCCGGGAGTCCGACGACGGCGGCGTCGGCGACGGCGGGGTGTGCGCGCAGCCTCTCGACCACCTCGCGAGGGGCGACCAGTTCACCGCCCGTGAGCAGCATCTCGTCGCGCCGGCCGAGCACCTGGAGCCGACCCGTCTCGTCCCGGACACCCACGTCACCGGTGTGGAGGCCCCACTCGCCGACGGCCGCATCGGTCGACCCGGCGTCGAGATACCCCGGCGTCACGGTCGGCCCGGCGACGACAATCTCGCCGCGCTCGCCCCTCTCGACGGGGCTCCCGTCCGCCACGACGGTTACCCGGACCCCGTACAGCGGCTGTCCGACGGACCTGGGGTGATCACGCGCCCCGGCCGGCCGGGCGGTCGCCACCTGCGAGGCGGCCTCTGTCAGCCCGTAGGTCGGGTGGACCGGGACGCCCGCGGCCAGCGCCCGGTCGAGCAACCGCTCCGGAGTCGGCGCACCACCGACCAGCACCGCCGACAGTTCCGCCAGCGGCGCGCCGGCGTCGAGCAACCGCCGCAACTGCGTCGGGACCAGCGAGACCCCCGTGACGTCGTGTGCCGCGAGCGCCCGCCCGGTCCGCTCGGCGTCGAACCCGCGCTGGACGAGCAGTGTCGTCCCGTACATCGCTGTCCGGACGACGGGTGCGAGCCCGCCGACGTGGTTGACGGGGAGACAGCACAGCCACCGGTCCTCCGGTGAGACCCCCAGTCGGAACGCGGACGCGACCGCACTCGCGTGCAGATTCCCCGCCGTCAGACGGACCCCCTCCGGTCTGCCCGTCGTGCCGGAGGTGAACAGGATCACGGCTGTCTCGGCCGGGTCGTCCGGCCCGGAACCTGCCGCGGTCGCCCCACCGGGTCGCCCGTCGCTCGCCGACAGGTGTGAGTCGGGTTCGTCCACGGCAGTACCGCCGTCCGGGGGGTCCGGGACCGTGACAGCGGGTATCCCGACCGACGCGGGGACCGTCGTCTGTGGTCCGGTGACGAGACAGTCGACCCCGGCCCGCCGGGCGTGTGCGGACAGGTCGGCGCCCCCGAGCCGGGTGTCCAGTCCGACGACCGTCCAGCCGAGGCGCTGTGCGGCGTGGAACGTCACGACGAACGCCGGACACGGCGTAAAAAGCGTCCCGACCCGCTCGGTTGCCGGCGCTCGCTCGCGCAGGCGCTCGACTGTCCGGTCGACGAGCACGTCGAGGTGCCGGTATGACCACCGCCGGCCGTCCCGGGCGTCGACCAGCGCCGTCCGGTCCGGTGTGGCGGCGACCCGGCGTGCGAGCACGTCCATCGGTAGCCGGTACGGAGAGGGAACCCAAAGCCGCTGTGCTCCGCGGACTGTCAGGGCGGTGACGTCAGCCCGAGTCCGGGCTCCTGTGGCACGTGGATTGCGCCGTCCTCGACGGGTGCGGGGTCGGGCGCCAGGTCGCGGACCACCCGGTCACCGGTCGCCAGCCCGCAGGGACCGACCCCGGGGATGCTCGCAGCGACGTGGACGGCCCCGGTCCGGGCGACGACGGCGTCGACAGTCGTCGAGACGACCGGTTCGACGTCCGCCGCCCGGCAGCGTCGCGCGGCCCGCACGGTCAGGTCCGGGCCGCCGACGACCATCGGTTTCAGCACGAGCACGTCCGCCGCGTCGGAGTCGAGCACCGTCTCGACGTCGTGGGCGGCGAGTGACTCGTCGAGCGCGATATCGACACCCCTGTCCCGCAGGTCCGCGGTCTTCGCCAGGTCGACCGTCGGGAGCGGTTGCTCGACGTAGGCCACCCCGAGCGCCGCCAGCGCGTCGACCGCCTGGCGGGCATCCTGTCGCGTCCAGGCGCCGCTTGCGTCGACCCGGAGTGTGACACCGTCGCCCACCGCGTTCCGGACAGCCCGCACGCGCTCGATGTCGCTCTCGACACCGCGGGTCCCGACCTTCACCGTGAGACAGCCAAAGCCAGCCGAGACGGCCTCCCTCGCCCGCGTGGCGGCCTCCTCGGGAGTCGTCTCAGCCCCCAGTGTCGCGTTCACCGGGACCCGTTCGACAGACGCGGTGTCCGCCCCACCATCGAGTGTGTGATACAGCGGCGTCTCGGCTGCTCTGGCTCGCGCGTCCGCGAGCGCGAGCGCGAGTCCGTGACGGGCGGCCGGCGCGTCGAGTTTCCGCAGCGCCACACCCCAGTCTAGCTCCGCCGCGACCGTCGCCGCCCGGTCCAGCGCCCGGCGACACTCCTTTCTCGACTCGGTCCACCCGCCGAGGGGTGTCGCCTCGCCGACCCCCTCGACACCGCCGTACTCGATGCGCACCAGAAAGCCCCGTCGCTCGCGCATCGCCCCGTGGGTGGTCCCGAGCGGCGGGTCCAGCGCGACACTGAACGGTTCGAGCTCCATCAGACCACCTCCGGTGTTGCGAGCCCCGCCGCGAACAGCACAGCGTACAGCGCGAGCAGCTGTCCGGTCCGCTCCAGCGCCGGGTTGAGCGCGTCGCCGTTTGTCCTCGCGAGCACTGTCCGGGCGGTGAGTGCCGCGAGCGGCAGCGTGGTCAGCGGTGCGAGCACCGCCGGTCCGTACCCCCGCGCCCAGAAGACGGGCGGAACGGCGTACGCAAGCGCCAGCAGTCCGACGTACTCGACCCGCGAGAGCCGGTCGCCGAGCACCACCGCGAGTGTCTGCTTGCCCGCCTCGCTGTCGGTCTCCCGGTCACGGATATTGTTCACGACCAGGATTCCGGTCGCGAGTGCCCCGACGGCCCCACCGGCCAGCAGACCGTCGGCCGTGACCGTCCCCGCGGGCACCCCGAGCGGGAGCGGTCCCGCCGCAACCGTCGACACCGCCTGCACGTAGTAGCTGCCGGTGACCGCGACCAGCCCGAAGAAGACGAACACGAACAGGTCACCGAGACCGTGGTAGCCGTACGGGTAGGGACCCCCGGTGTAGAGCACGCCGGCGGCGATGCTCGACAGCCCGATCACCACCGTCGGGAGCCCACCGACGAACACGAGGTAGGTCCCGACCAGCACGGCGAGTCCGAACGTGAGAACCGTGGCGCGTCTGACCCGCGCCGGTTCGATGAGCCCGCCCGCTGTCACGCGGGTGAACCCCTCACTGTCGCCGGTGTCGGCACCGTTCACGGCGTCGTAGTAGTCGTTTGCGAAGTTCGTCCCGACCTGAATGAGCAGCGCCCCCACCAGCGCCGCGAGCGCCGGGAGCGGTGCGAAGACGCCGTCCGCAACGGCGAGTCCGACACCGAGCACCACCGGTGCCGCACCTGCCGGAAGTGTCTGTGGACGGGCCGCAATCAGCCACGCCCGCCGCCTGCTCGCGGTAGCGGTCATCAATCGTGTTCACGTGCGGGAGACTCAAATCGACTGCGGTCCCGGACCACGGCTGTCCGCTCGGACACTAGCTGAGCGGGACAAAGCGGACCTGCCCGTGGTGTTCGCGTTTCAGCGAGCCGTCCTCGCGCTTGCGCGCCCGGAGCAGTCGCTGCTGTGTGCTCCCGACAGGCGCGAGCACGAGTCCGCCGGGCCGCACCTGCTCGACGACCCGTGACGGGACCGACTCCGCGGCGCAGGTCAGATACGCGCGGTCGTACGGGGCGTGCTCGGGCCAGCCCTCGCGGCCGTCACCCACGCGAATCGACACCTCCCCGTAGCCCGTCGCCGCGAGGCGCCTGCTGGCTCGCCCGGCGAGTCGCTCGCGACACTCGACGCTCGCAACGTTCGACGGGCCGACCACCTCGGCCGTCACCGCCGCGTGGTAGCCACAGCCGGTGCCGATCTCCAGCACCGCCTGCCCCGGTGCGGGCTCCAGCAGGTCGGTCATCACCGCGACCATGTGGGGTGCACTGATCGTCTGCCCCTCGCCGATCGGGAGCGGACGGTCCAGATACGCGGCCTCGCGCCGGGACTCGGGCACGAAGGCGTGCCGTGGCACCGCCCGCATCGCCGCCTCGGTCGCCGGGTCGAGTTCCACGTTCTCGCGCCGGGAGAGCCGGTCGACCAGACGGTCCCGGTCTCTCATACTACCACGCCGACCAGGCGGTCGAGGACTCGTCGCGCACGTACAGCCGTTTGATGTCCTTTGCGACCGCCCGGTCGCCGTCGAAGTCGAGTTTCTCGTGGTCGTAGCCGCGGGCGTCCGCCCGGAGGTAGATACCCTCGACGGTGAACTCCTCCTCACCGAGCGTGTCGGTCTCGCCGACGACGAACTCGTAGTCGCCGGGGACCTGCAGTTTGAGCCCGCGGGTCTGGTCGTGCTCGCCCGACTTCGGGTGGGCGGTCACCCGCACGCTGACGTTTCCGACCCCGCGCGTCCAGATTGTCTCGACCGCCGACGCCGGCGCCGACTCGGAGCGGCCGTCCTCCGTCTCGAGACTGGTGATGCGCGCCGTCATCAGCGCCTCGGCGGTCTCGACGAGGAACTCCTCGCCGACCGCGAGCGTCTCGTCGGCCGGCGCCTCGACCGTGGCGGTAACCGACTCGCCGTCCTGCGAGACGACCACCTTGCGGGTGACTGTCTGTTCCTCCGGGAGCCCGGTCTTGTGCACGTGACTGCAGTCGGTACATCTGACTGTCGGCGTTCCGCGCGGGTTCAGCACCTCGTGGACCGTCGGCTCGGCCGGCGAACAGGCCGGACAGGCGAGCGCGACCCGCTCGGCGGTGTCGTTCATACCGCACGATACGAGCGTCGGGTACAAAAGCCGTCGGTCCCGCTACGACAGGCTACCGAAGCTTTTTGCCTCGCCTGCCACTACACCTGTGTATGGCAAACGACGACCCGTTCGACGAGTTCTTCGACGAGATCGAGCGGATGATGAACGAGATGCTCGGCGGGAACGCGGAGTTCCACCTCGAACAGGGCTCCGGGGTCGGCCCGTCTCCGGGGGGCGACAGGGGGACCGAGACCGACATCCACCTCGATATCCACGAGACCGAGGAGGAACTGCGTGTCGTCGCCGACATCCCCGGCGTGGAGAAGGAGGCGATCGAACTGAAATGCGACGGCACGACGCTGACACTCGACGCGACCGGCGAGGACCGCACCTACAGCGAGCGCATCGACCTGCCCGCCCCCGTCGACGAACACTCCGCGAGCGCCACCTACAACAACGGCGTCCTCGAGGTGGTCTTCCAGCGGACGAGCGACTCCACCAGCATCGACATCTGAGCGGTCGCCGTAGCCGCCGCGGACATCCGGACACGTGCCGGTCTGCCCTGTCCGGTCTGCCCACTCCGGGTCCCCGCGCCCCTCGACTCGCGACAGTCTACCCGCGGGTCATGCCGTCTGCCGGACGAGCGCCGCCACCTCGTCCCAGAACCCCGGTCGGTACTTCGCTGCGGTGTCGATGGTCGGACGCGCGTTCGTCTCGTTGACAACCGCACGACCGTCGGTCACCAGCAGGTCCACCCCCAGCCACGGGATATCCAGCGCCGCGGCGGCCGACTCCGCCATCTCCCGCAACTCTGTCGGCAGGTCGACCCCCCGGGCCACCGCACCGCGGTGCACGTTGTGTTTCCACCTGCCCGTCGGCCCGCGCTCCCCGGTTGTGGTCTCCGCCGGTCGAGAGCCGTCGACAGTCGTCTCCGGG
>CAZFMN010000037.1:7591-13450 GCA_964520075.1 uncultured Halobacteriales archaeon
GTCGCGCGGTAGTCGTGGACCAGGTCCAGGTAGTCACAGACGCCGAGAAACGAGTCGAGGTCGCCCGCGGTGGTGACACCGACCCCACGCGTCGCCGAGTTCGGCTTGACCACCACCGGCGGGTCGAACCGGTCGAACGCCGCCCGTAACCGCGCCTCGTCGACCGGGTCCGAGACGACGACCGTCTCGGGGGTCGCCAGTCCGGCCCGCGAGAGGCGGGCGAGTGTCTCACCCTTGTACCGGGAGCGCAGTACCGCCTCCCGGCCGTTCACCCACGGCACCCCGAGCAGTGCATCCGCCACCCCACCCTCGGCGAGTCGTGGCGGGAAGACGAACCCGACGTCGAACTCGCCGAGGTCGGTCTCGGGTGTGAGTGTCCGCTCGGCGGTCGGAACGTGCTCGACCGCGATAGAACGGTCCGCCAGCGGCTCCTGCATCCGTTCGTACGTCTCTGCGCGTGTCGTCACCGCCAGCCGGAGCATACAGACCGGAGGGCTGGCGGGCTAAAAGAGATGACGCTCGGCGGTGGTGCGCGGGGTACTTTACATCATGCCGCCCATGCCGCCGCCCATACCACCCATACCGCCGCCCATGCCGCCTGCACCCTCGTCCTCCTCGCCTTCCGTGGAGAGGTCACCGGCGGAGATGATGTCGTCGATTTTCAGCACGAGGTTGGCGGCCTCGCCGGCCGAGGACAGCGCCTGCGTCTTCGCGGCGGGTGTCTCAACGATACCCGCGTCGAACGTGTTCTCGACCTCGCCGGTGTGGACGTTGATGCCGACCTGCTCGTTGCCCTCGCTGTGGGCCGCACGGAGGTCGACCAGCGTGTCGATGCTGTCGTAGCCGGCGTTCTCCGCGAGCACCCGCGGGACGACCTCGAGCGCGTCGGCGTATGCCTCGACGGCCAGCTGCTGACGGCCACTGACACTGTCGGCGAACTCCCGCAGTCGGCTGGCCACCTCGATCTCGGGTGCGCCGCCGCCGGGCAACACCTGCCCCGTCGTGAGTGCACCACCCACGACGTCGAGTGCGTCGTTCACGCCGCGCTCGATCTCGTCGACGACGTGGTCTGTCGAGCCACGCAGCAGGAGCGTGACACCGTGGGCGTTCTCGACCGTGCCCTCGATGTAGAACAGCCCCTCGTCGTCGTCGTGGCGCAGGGTACCGGCACCCAGGTCACCCTCGGCGGCTGCCGAGAGGTCAGAGACGACCTTCGCGCCGAGAACCTCGCGGAGGAACTCGATGTCCGAGCGCTTGACCCGCCGGAGCGCCAGAATCCCCTCCTTCGCGAGGTAGTG
Organism: uncultured Halobacteriales archaeon; assembly: GCA_964520075.1. Classification (GTDB taxonomy): domain Archaea; phylum Halobacteriota; class Halobacteria; order Halobacteriales; family Haloarculaceae; genus Halovenus. Next base: position 8,890 of record CAZFMN010000037.1, read on the forward strand.
CTGGACCATGTCGTCGATGCCCTTCTGACAGAGCACCGCGTCCGCGCCCAGGTCGACGATCTCGTCGACGAGCGCCCGCAGCTCCTGTTCCTCCTGCTGGAGGAACTCGTCGAGCTGACCGGGGTCGGTGACGCTGACCTGCGTGTCCGCCTCGGCCTCCGAGAGCTCCAGCGGCTCGTCTATCAGCAGCACGTCCCCCTCGACGGTCGTCGGCATGTCCTCGTGGACGGGGTCTTTGTTTATCGCACCACCCTGGAGCAGCTCCGAACTGGCGGGGCTCTGGCCGGTCTGTGTCTCGATTTTCAGGAACGCCAGATCCACGACCGTCGAGCCGTCGTCGGCCTCGACGGTGACCGCCTGTGCGGCGTCGACCACGAGCTCCGAGAGGTGGTCGCTGTACTGCTCTGCACCCTTCCCGGTCATCGCGGTCCCGGCGACCTGCCGGAGCGTCTCGTCGTCGTCGGTCTCGATGTCGACGGCGATCTCCTCGAGTTCCTCGCGGGCCTGCTCGCTCGCCAGCGTGAACCCCTTTATGACCGCAGTCGGGTGGATGTCCTGGTCGAGCAGGTCCTCCGCGTTCTTCAGGAGGTCGCCCGCGATTGCCACCGCGGTCGTCGTCCCGTCGCCGGCCTCCTCCTCCTGTGTCTCGGCAACCTCGACGACCATCTCCGCTGTCGGGTTGTCGATGTCCATCTCGTCGAGGATTGTCACCCCGTCGTTCGTGACGACGATATCACCGAGTGAGGTGACGAGCATCTTGTCCATCCCCTTCGGACCGAGTGTGGAGCGTACCGACTCCGCGACCGCCCGCGCCGCCGCGATGTTGTGCTCCTGTGCACTCTTGTCTTTCATCCGCTGTGCGTCCTCGCCGAGGATGATCATCGGCTGTCCCTGCATCCGCTGCTGCTGACTCATGTTCGTGCCCAAATTGCATGTGGTTCTATATAAATGTGTGTGTTTCGGACCTCCCGGCGTCCGTGGGGATTGTTATCAACATCCCCAAAAATCGGCGGTACAGCCGCTCGAAACCCCGTTCAGCGCGAGCGCCGGACCGGTCTCGGCAGTCCACACGACACAGGTTTATATGTTGTTGGGGTATCCCCGTAGATTCGAGACCGACGACGACTGACGTGGTTCGCCGGGGGACGGCGACGGAACCGGTCGACCGCAGTGTTAATAGACGGGTGAGGACGGACTTCCTGTATGTCCGCTGTACCGTTCCCCGGAGCCGGTGTGCTGAGCGCCACGACCGCTCTGTTCGGTGTTCTGATACTCGTTACGGTGATATGGATGTCACGGGTCGTCTCCAGAGACGCACGGGAGCGTGGAATTCCGGAGAGGGCAGCGACGTGGTGGGCGTTAGGTGTCTCGTATCTCGCCCCGTTCGTGGCTCCGGTGTATCTGGTGCGGGTCGTTCGCTCGCGCCGGCGTGAGACCCCCCTGTCGACCCGTGACCGGTGGGTTGTCTGGCTGTTCTGTAGCCTCATCGTCTCGTTTATTATCTCGGCGACTCTCACACCACCGGACTCGTTCTCGCAGGTGCTCGCGCTGCTCGCCGTCTTTCCCCTGGCCGCTCTCGTGGCGTACGTCCTGCTGTTCCGGAACCCTCACTGGCTGGTGCCCGACCGACCGGCCTGACAGTTCATACTGACGGACCAGTCGGGAACGCCTACCACCAGCAGAGAACCTGACTCCGGGCGGAGACACCACCCGGATCGGCCCCGAGAACGGGTGACCTACCGATTGCCGGCGTCCGACTCGCCGTCGACCTGGAGTGTCCGGAGTCCGTCGACGAGTCGCCGTGCGTCCGTCACCTTCTCGCACCCCCGGCGGTGGAGGTTGTCTACGTTCGACGGTGTCGTCTCCATCGCCTCCGCGGCGGCCTGCCGGTCCACGCCGACCTGCTCGCGGAGGAGATACGCGAGCGCCTGCCGTTCGGTGAGTATCGCTCCCGCGAGACTGTCGGCGATATCGCGGGCCGTCTCGACTACGTCCCCGATGTCGGCCGTCTGGACGGTCCAGTTCCCGCAGTTGAGACAGGTCGCCCCTCTCTCTGCCCGGAACGGACCGACCGGGTGTGTGCTCGCGTACCCGCAAGCGGTGCATGTGAACGACCGCGCAACGGACTGTTCCAGCACGGACTGTGCGTCGTCGGTGGTGTCCGAACTGCTGTCTCCCATTGCATCGGAAACGATGCAACGAATCTACCTAATCTTTTGCATCGTTTTCCATGCAATCGAGAGAGCGGCAGTCGGCCAGCCGGCACCACCGGCCTCACACCGCCGGGGTAGCGTAACCATTAGGGAATGTGGTCTGTGTCGGTGGATTCCGGTACGAGTACGTCTATACGACAGCGAGAGAGTCCCGCCCTTCCCGTGAGAGAGTGTTCCGGCCACAGGTCGGAACCACGGGAGTCACGCGTCGGGGACGCTGGCGTTCCAGTAGGAGACAGAGGCGAGTCGGCGGCCGGGGTCGGTGTCGACGACAGCCTGGTCGAGCCTGCGGACCCACGCGGCGACCGGGTTCGGCGCCTGCCGGAAGAAGCCGTAGGGGACGAACCAGTCGTGTTCGACCCCGTCGAGTTCCAGCCCGGTGTCGTGGAGCCACCACCGGACGTCGTCCCCGGAGTAGAGGCTCGACCCCATCGGGAGCGCCCAGGTGTACAGCATCCGCATCGAGTTGTCGTTGAACGTGTCGAAGACGACCTGCTCGCGGGAGACCCGTCGCATCTCCGCGAGGAACGTCTCCGGGGTGTCGGCGATGTGAAAAAAGCGCATAGCGAGCACCGCGTCGAACCGGTTGTCGGGGAACGGCAGTCGCTCGGCATCCCCGCGGAGAAACTCCAGGCTGTCGGCGACCGTCACCGACTGTGCGCGCTCGCGGCCCTGCTGGAGCATCGGCTCGGAGACGTCCAGTCCGACGATATCGGCCCCGCGCTCCGCGAGCATCGTCGTGAATCGGCCCGTTCCGCAGGCGATCTCGAGTATCTCTCTCCCCTCGATGCGACCGAGCGCGTCGAGCACCGCCTGTTTCTCGCGGCGGTCGATCAGTTGCCCCCCGCGCGAGAACCGCTTCTCGTCGTACGACTCGGCCACGTCGTCGGCCTGGTACCATTCCTCACCTTTCACGTTCTCCACTCACAGACGGGAGAGTAAAATGCTACTGGAACTGTACCGACAGACGGCGACAGTCCAGTCGGGTCGGCGAACCCCTGGAGCATCGACAGCGGGTCACACCGGGCGGTCAGGCCCTCGTGAGAACGGTCCGGGTTGAGCAGAGATTTAAGGGCATACGAATGTGGTTTAATACTCCCCAGTCATTGAATGTGGGTATAGCAAACGTTTACAACTGCTATTCCCGGAGAGCGGTGTATGGGAACGAGCGCAGAGGATGCAGGGACCGTCGACGCGGTGCTCTCGGAGGAGGAGTACCGCGAGCGGTTGCGCGAGATGCCACCGAGCGCGAAACTGGTCGCCAAGGTCCTCGAGATGGACGCGCCGCTGTCACAGGCACGGGTCGCGGAGGAGTCACTGTTGCCCGGCCGGACGGTACGGTACGCGCTGCGCCGGTTGGAGGAGCGAGGCCTCGTCGAGTCCCGGCACAGTCTGCAGGACGCACGGAAACAGGTTTATACTCTCACGCGGTAGCGCCAGACCGGATGCCGGTAACACGGGTTCCGGTCGACGCGGGGAGTCGGACCCCCTCGGGACAGACGGCGGTCCACATCGTGACGACCGGGGATGAATCGCTGCTGGTCGACCCCGCGGCCCGGAGCGAGGCGCTCGACGCCGCCGTCGAGGAGCACGACCCGACGGGGGTCGCCGTCACCCACCACCACCCGGACCACGTCGGGGCAGTCGCGTCCTGCGCCGAGCGGGAGGGGGTGACAGTCTGGGCGCGCGCCGGTCGCGCCGGGGCCTTCGAGACGGCGACGGGCGTCGCGCCCGACCGACTGTTCCGGCCCGGTGAGAGACTGCCTGCCGGGGTCGAGGTGGTCGACACCCCGGGACACGCGCCCGAACACGTGGCATTCGTGACCGACGGGGACTGGCTGACCGGCGACCTCGCCGTCGCGGCCGGCAGTGTCGTCGTCGGCGCACCGGAGGGTGACATGCGGGCGTACCTGAGTTCGCTCCGACGGGTCCACGCACGCGACCCGGCGCGACTACTGCCGGCACACGGGCCTGTCATCGAGGAGCCGCGGGCAGTCTGTGAGCGACTCCTCACCCACCGACTCGACCGCGAGGCGCGCGTGCTCGATGCGGTCAGGGCCGGCCACGAGCGCACCCCGGCCATCGTCGAGGCCGCCTACGAGAAGGATGTCTCGGAGGTGTTCGCGCTGGCCGAGGCGACCGTCGTCGCCCACATCGAGAAACTCGCCGTCGAGGGGACCGTGTCCTGGGATGGCGACCGGGCGCGACCGTGCTGACCCGCCGCCTGTGCCCGGCCCCCCACGCGGGCCACGGCTGCACTCGACCGACGGGTGCAGGTCCTGGACGCACTCGACCGATTGGCGCGGCTCCGGGGTGGCAGAGCTAACAGAGCTGTGCATCGATGTGCA
>CAZFMN010000037.1:13550-22046 GCA_964520075.1 uncultured Halobacteriales archaeon
CCGATTGGCGCGGCTCCGGGGTGGCAGAGCTAACAGAGCTGTGCATCGATGTGCAGAAAGCTTCATTTGGGTGGGCGACAAAGAGCGGGCATGGCAACAGACGAACGGCTCGAGGAGTTCGGGGGCAGACACGTGCCCGAACCGCTGGAGGAACCGCTGGCAGAGCTGGCCGCCGGGTTCGAGGCGGCGGTCGAGTCCGACGAGTTCTGGGCGGAGTTCGAACACCTGCTGGAGCACTACGGCGGCCGCCCGACGCCGGTGTTCCGGGCGGACACGCTCAGTGAGCGCTACGGCGCGGACATCTACTTCAAACACGAGGACCTGTTGCACGGTGGCGCACACAAGCTGAACAACACGCTCGGTCAGGGGTTGCTGGCGAAGCGGGCCGGAAAGGAGCGGCTCATCGCCGAGACCGGCGCGGGACAGCACGGCACCGCGACGGCGATGGTGGGTGCGTTGCTCGACCTCGACACGACAGTCTACATGGGTCGGCAGGACATCCAGCGCCAGGAGATGAACGTGTTCCGGATGCGTCTGCTCGGCGCCGAGGTCGAGCAGGTGACACGCGGCAACGAGGGGCTGGCGGAGGCCGTCGACGCCGCCCTAGAGGACCTGGTGGCCAACACCGAGGAGACACACTACCTCGTCGGGAGCGCCGTCGGGCCGGACCCGTTCCCGCGGATGGTCCGGGAGTTCCAGTCCGTCATCGGGCGGGAGGCCCGCGACCAGATACAGGAGCTCCACGGTGACCTGCCCGATGCGTGTGTCGCCTGCGTGGGCGGCGGGTCGAACTCGCTGGGCCTGTTCACCGCCTTCCGCGAGGACGACGTCGCCTTCTACGGTGCCGAACCCGGCGGCAAGGGGGTGGACTCGGGCCAGCACTCGGCCCCCCTGTCGGCCAGCGACGAGGTGGAGATCTTCCAGGGGATGCGGACGAAGGTGATCGACGAGGACACCGAGAACCACTCGATCAGCGCCGGACTGGACTACCCCTCGGTCGGCCCGGAACACGCCGCGATGCAGGCCTCCGGCCGGGCGGAGTACCGCGCGGTCACCGACGAGGAGGCGATGGCGGCGTTTCGCGAACTCAGCGAGAGCGAGGGCATCATCCCGGCGTTCGAACCCAGCCACGCCATCGCGCTGGCTATCGAACTCGCCGAGTCCGGTGAACACGACTCCCTTCTGATCAATCTCTGTGGCCGCGGCGACAAGGACATGCGCACCGCCGCCGAACAGTTCGACCTGACACCCTCCTCGTAGTCGCCGCGACGCATCGGCTGTGGTGTTTCTCGCCCAGAAACTATACACAACAACTACTATAGCAGCCAGCGATACAGCCAAGCACGATGTCGGCGAAAGATAGCGTCATCAACTGGATCGCACCACAAGGAGCAAAGAGCGTCCTCGCCGGGGTGCTCGCCCTGGTCGGCGTGGCCGCAGTCTTCGGTGTTCCAACGGTCGGCGACTCGCTGGACAGTTCGGTCCAGACCTGGGCATTCGCGGCCGGGGGGGTTCTCTTCTTTATCGGTATGGCGTGGGCCGCGCACCTGCGACACAGTTCGGGGATACTGGAGGAGCGGAAGAAACGGATTTACTATCGGGCGTCGTATATCTCTCTCATGACGTTGCCTGCGACGTTCTTCACCCTGGCGTTCGGACTCGGAGAGGACGTCATCACACTGTCCGCGATGGAGGCGCTGAGCACCGTGTTCGGGGTGGTGTTCGGGACGTTCTTCCTGGCGCAGTGGGGGTACCGCTGGGTGATGTGAGGTCCGGCAGACCGGGCGAAACGGCTGGTGTCGGGACCGCTCACCGGGGGTCCCGGTGTCTCTGTGAAGTACCTCGGGGACAAGCCCCGAGGCTTCACCGTCTTGACCGCACGCCCCAAAACGGGGCGTGCCGTCGCAGGCGAATTTAATTCCCCTCGACCTTCCCAAGAGGAGGTCGGCTGGAATTAACACCCGAACACTCGGTGTGTCCGTGAGGGTCGGCGGCTCCACTACCGCCCGACAACTCCCGTCGCACCACGTCAAGGGCGTGGGTGTTGAGAGGAGTCGCATTTCCAAAGCGCCTCAGTCAGCGTTGGATTAAGATTTTTAACCCGTCTTTGTGGGTTTCTGACTGTATCAACTGTACGAACCGTGGCTTACTTAATCTTTCGACGGCCTCCACCCTCGGGGTCAAGTGGTTTGAGAGACGAAGTCTCTCGTCAGCTGCTCGCGGGCATCGCCCGCTCGCAGGTTCGTTGGACGGTGTCCAACGCTCATCACGGAAATCTTCGATTTCCGTACGACCCCGAGGCACTCGGCCTGTTCCGCCTGTAGACGGGCAGTACAGTCGGAGTGGGGCGAGGCTGGTCCGGGCAGCGACACGCGCGCCGCGGGTGGGACAGAACGGGTCGACCGGTCCGGGTTCTCAGCCGTTGCCGCTCGCGCTCGCGTACCCCTGGTTCTCCAGACAGCTCCGCATCTCGGCCTTGCTGTCGTGTTTGTGCAGTCGCGTCGGCGTGTCACAGTAGTAGACCCCGCCGTCGTGGCGGAGTGTCACCTCGTGTTCCGCGCCGAGGAACTCGGTGCGGACGACGATCCGGTCGCCGGATTCGAGCGCCGCCAGCAGTTCGTCCGGGTCACACTCGCCGGCCTCGATGACACGTGTCTCTCCCATACACCACGTTCGTCTGCCGGGGTCTTCAGTCCCCCTGTCGCCGGCCGGTGAACGCGGGCAGGTTCGACAGACCGTCTCATACGGTCGTGCAGAACTCTTTGTATTCAGACTCGGCCCCGGTACGCGTGATACGCTATCGTTGGCGGTAATTTATTTTGCACGACCGTCTCACTCCGGGTCGGGGGTCTCCGTCGACAGTTCGAGCGCGTGAATCTCGGTGGTCATCAGCTCGTCGAGGGCGTCGTAGACGCGCTGGTGCTGGTCGACGAGTGGCTCCCCCTCGAACGCCGGGGACCGGACGGTGGCGGCGAGGTGGTCGTCGTCGTGGGGGCCCCGCGCCCGCCGCACGTCGGCGGTGGCGTCCGGGAGCTCCGATTCGATTTGCCGTTCGATCGCTTCGAGGTCCATACCCGCCCGGAGGAGTCTCGACGGAAAAAGCGTCTCGGCTGGCTGTGCGGGTCAGGTCGCCAGCCCGTGTCCGGTCAGCGGGACGACGACCTCCTCGTCGGAGGCGACGGCACCCCGGTCGCGGAGCGTGTCGAGCGCGGCGGGCGCGACGGCACAGGTCGGTTCGACGTGGAGCCCCTGCCGACCGAGTCGGCGGTGCTCGGCGGCGGTGGTCTCGCGGTCGATTGCGACGACATCACCACCGGTGGCGTCGAGCGCGGCGTCTATCTCGCTCCGCCTGGCGGGGTCGCGTATCTGGATGCCGTCGGCGAGGTCGTTCGCACCCGCGGCGGCCGTCTCACCGTGACGGTCGGCGACGACCGGGGCGACACCGGCCGCCTGTGCGCCGTACAGCCGGGGGACCCGGTCGGTCCAGCCGGCCGCTCGCAGGCGCTGGAAGCCGAGCGAGAGCCCCAGGAACAGTGTCCCGTGTCCGAGCGGTGTCACCACCGCGTCGGGGACCGACCAGCCCCGCTGGGCCGCGATCTCGTAGGCGACCGTCGCCGTCCCCTCGACAAAGGCGGGTTGCCAGGCGTGGCTGGCGTACCACACATCCTCCGCGCTCTCGACGGCCGCGACACAGGCGTCGGTCACGTCCTGTCGACCCCCCTCGATACGGCGGAGTTCGACCCCGGTCCGCTCGATTGCCCGGAGTTTGCCGGCCTTCGCGTCCGCCGGGACGAATATCTCGGCGTCGATACCCGCGGCGGCGGCGTAGGCCGCGACTGCCGCGCCGGCGTTGCCGGAGGAGTCCTCCAGCAGTCTGTCGACACCGAGCGCGCTGGCCTGCGAGACCGTGACCGCCGCGCCGCGGTCCTTGAAACTCGCCGTCGGCGAGAGCCCCTCCAGCTTGTAGGTCACGTCACGCTCGTCACCGGTAACGAGCGGCGTCCACCCCTCGCCGAGTGTGACCGCCGACTCCACCGGCAGCAGGCCGAACGCCCACAGGCCCGCGTCGCGGTCGAGCACACGGGGGCCCGGCGGTCCCTGTGGACGGGGTGGGTCGGCGAACCGGAACGCGCCGCCACAGTCACACCGGTACGGTGTCGACAGCCGCTCCGGGTGGTGTCGGCCGCAGTCGACACACCGGTACATTCAGGCCACTCCCCGTTCGGTTCCGGTCGGCTCGTCGACCCCGAGATAGTCGGACAGGTTCGTCAGGTCCCCGGGTTCGAGACCGAACGCGTCGATATCGTTGTCGTCGGTGGTGTTGTCGAACCGGAGCGAGCGGTACTGGTCGGGACCGAACGGAATCCCCGGGAGCAACCCCCCGACGGTCATCCCGAGACCCGCGAGCGCCATCGGCACCGGCACCACCCGGACCGACCCACCCTCGGCCTCGCGGACGAGTCTCGCCACGTCGGCGAGTGTGAGTTGCTCCGGCCCGCCCAGTTCGTAGGTCTGCCCGACGTGGCTGTCCCCGGCGATAGCGTCGGCGAGCATCCCGACCAGGTCCTCGACGTGGAGCGGTTGGAACCGCGTCTCACCGCCGCCGGGGAGCGGCGCGAGCACCGGCGGGGTGAGCGTGCGCGTGAACCCGACGAACTGGCCGCCGTCACCGAACACGACCGACGGGCGGAAGACGGTCCAGTCGAGGTCGGACTCACGGACCGCCGTCTCGGCGCGGCCCTTCGCCCGGATGTAGTGGGTCGCCCCGTCGGGGTCTGCCCCCAGCGCACTCACCTGGAGGAACCGGTCGACATCCGCGGCCTCTGCGGCCTCGACGCAGTGTTCGGTGCCCTGGCGGTGGACCCGGTCGTGCATCTCGTTGCCGCCGCTGGGCTCGAACAGCGGCGAGAGCGCGACCAGATTCACCGCCGCGTCCCGCCCCTCGAACGCGTCCGCGATAGAGTCGTACGCCCGCACGTCCCCGATTGCCGTCTCGACACCTGTCGGCAGACTGTCCTCGTCGGGGTCCCGTGACAGCGCCGTGACCTCGTGGTCCCGTTCGAGCAGTTCCGCACACAGGGAGCGACCGATGAACCCGCTCCCGCCAGCCACGATGATGTCCATACGCGACACAGGACCGCGACCCTCAAAAGTCTCCGCTGTCCGGTGCGCGTCAGACTCATCTGAATCCGACACGAAGCGTGGACGATGCCGACAACCTGCGGGCTGTGCCGGCGCCGGATTCCCGACGAACGACTCGCCGACACCCAGGCGATACAGGAACACCACCTCCGACCCGAGCGCCGCGCCGAGAGTCAGACCGTGATGCTGTGTCGCCCCTGCCACGACCAGATTCACGCCGTGTTCACGAACGAGGAACTCCGCGAGTCCTACGACACTATCGAGGCACTCCGGGATGCCGACCGATTGCAGGCGTACGTCGACTGGATCCGGGGCACGAACAAGCTCGATATCGACGTGACCACGAGCAATCGGGTACGCGAGCGGCGGTGAGTCACGTCCCGTCCGGTCGGACGTGTGCCCCGGGTGAGTCTGCGATACCGCCGTCGACGTGTCACGTCGGGTCCACGCGCTCGCGGGTCCAGCGGTCGGTTCCGTACTTCTGGTCGGCCAGTTCGCCGGCCCGCTCCAGTTCCGCGTCGGTCCACGCGCCCTCGGTGGCGTCGACCCAGTCGGCGAGTGCCCCCTCCAGGGCCTCGACCGCGGTCTCCCGCTCGATACCGGCCTGCTCGCGGACGCTCGTCACCCGGTCCCGGAACCGGTCGGCGTCGAGGTCGGCATCGAACACGCCAAGATGCCGCTCGACCGCGGGCGCGTACGACAGCGAGCCGTGCTGGACGACGGCGTCGCGCTGGCGGTACTGTGCGTTCCCGCTTATCTTCCGCTCGTCGGCGAGGATATCGTGGGCGGGGTCGACCCCGCGCAGGTAACAGGCCGGCCGGTGAATCGTCGGCTGCTCGGTCCCGGCAAAGGCAGCGTCGACACCCATCCGCTCGAACGCATCCAGTACCGGCGCACAGAGCAACTCGTAGCAGGCGAGCAGCTCGCCGGGCACCTCCTCGGCCGGCACGGCGATTGTGTAGGAGATATCGCCGACGGCGTCGTGGTAGATACCGCCGCCACCGGTCGGACGGCGCGTCACGTCGATACCCTGGTCTGCACAGAACCCCCAGTCGACGGTCTCGGGGGGCTGTCGGTAGCCGAGCGAGAGACAGTCCGGCTCCCAGCGGTACACCCGGACCGTCCGCGGCCCGCCCGCGGCGGCCGTCTCGGCGGCCACCTCGTCGAGTGCCATCTGTGTCGGGCCGGGGCGTGACTCCTCGCGGATCAGCCGCCACTCTCTGTCGGCCAGCTCTGTCATCGCCCCTCACCGAACCCGACGCGCTCTGCGTCCGCGAGGGCGCGCTCGGCTGCCGCGTCGAGGTCGAACCCGCGGACGAGTTCGCCGTCCCGCACCAGCGGTTCGAGCAGTTGCTCGCCCTCGACGGCCTCGCCGGCACGCGCAATCACGTGGTCACCCGCGGGTGTCCGGTAGACCTCCTTCCGGTCGCCGAGTTTCCCCCGCTTGACCGCCGGCTCACCCGCCACCTCGACGATGTCGAGCGAGAAATCGAGCGAGTCCGCGTCGGTGATGTGCGAGCCGACACCGAACCCGTCGGCCACGTCACGGAGTTGGCGGAGGTCCGCCGGCGTGAGGCCGCCGCTCGCGAAGATATCGAGGTCACCGTGGCCGCGCTGGTCGAGTTTCCAGCGCAGCTCCCGGAGGATGTGCTCGAAGTCACCACGGCGCGAGCCGGTCGTATCGATGCGCACACCATCGAGCCCCTCGATTGCCTCGACCGCGCGGAGTGACTCCTCCACCTCGTCGGTGTACGTGTCACAGAGCGCGATACGGGGGACATCCTCGGCGACAGCCTCGTCGAACGCCCGCCAGGCGGCCTCCTGGTTGCCCCGGCCGAAGCTGACAATCAGCGCGTGGGGCATCGTCCCGCCGGCCTCGCGGCCGAGTACCTCCCCGGCGGCGACATTGGAGATGCCGTCGAGCCCCGCGAGCAGGGCGCTTCGCTCCAGGGTCGCCGCAATCGACGGGTGGACGTGGCGGCTGCCGAAGCTCAACACCGGCGACTCCGGCGCGGCCCGGCGCGCCTCGAGGGCGGCCGTCGCCATCCCAGTCGCGTGCGAGAGAAACCCCAGCAGTGCCGTCTCCAGCCGACAGAACTCGAGATACGGCCCCTCGATGTACATCACGGGGCCGCCGTCGAACAGCTGTCCCTCCGGCAGTGCGTCCACGTCGATTGCCCGCCCCGCCAGCAGGTGTGCCGCGTCTTTCAGGCCGGCGAACAGCGACCAGTCCCCGTCGGCGAACTGTGAGGCCGTCACCTCGGCGAGCACCTCGGGGTTCCGGTCTGCACCCTCCAGCGCCTCGACGGTCCGGTCGAAGTACGCGTCCGTCACATCACCCGCCTGTATCGCGTCCGGCGACACGATATCGAACTGCGTCATACCAGCGGTTGGTGCGGGCGGGCAAAACAGCTTGTGTCCCGGCGCGGGTCAGCCTCCGTGGACCGCCGCGAGCCCCTCGACCGTCGGCGCGTTGACGACTCGGACTGTCGTGTTCTCCCGGGTCACACGGAACGCGTCCTCGAACCCGCCGTCGGGGACGACGAACACGTCCGCTCCGGTTCCGACCCCGCCGTTCGCCGCGAGGACGTCCCGGTAGGCCAGCGCGAACTGCTCGGCGTCGGCCGGTGTCTCCCAGGCGGTCTCCCAGACGTAGCCGAACTCCCCGTCTCGTTCGTAGACGGCCATCCGGCCGCCGGCCCAGCCCGTCGAGAACGGGTGGTCGTACCCCGTCGGGTTCTCCACGTCCGCCACGTCGCTGTGTACGAGCATCGTGTACACCGACACCTCGCCGAGTGTGTCGGTCGCGTCGAGTCGACGCCACCCCTCGCCCGACCTGTCGCTGACGGTCACCGCGACCGGTTCGGTCCCGGGATAGCGGTCGGGGTGGAGAAACTGTGTCGAACTCGCCGGGAGCCGGTCGTGCAGGTCGTCGACAGCCTCCCAGCCACCGCGCTCCTGGACGGTCTCGACGAACACCTGCCCCTGCGTGTACGGCGCGAGCACCTGGAGCTGGATGCCGAGCGACAGGTCGGTGCTGGTGTTCTCGGTGGGGGGGCGCACACACGACCAGTCCGCACCGCACCGGTCGAGATACCGCTCCGAGACCAGCTCCGCCTCGCCCTCGATGACACTGTCACGGGCCTGTTCCGCGTCTGTCGTGTCGGCGTCGTAGGCGAGCCCGAACTGCTGGTGCTGGAGCGCGTGGACGAGTTCGTGCACGAGTGTCTCCGTGTCGAGTGTCGGCTCGTCGGCGTCGCTCACGACGACAATCTGCCCGTCGTCCGGTGAGTAGTAGCCCTGGACGCTGGTCCGAAACGCCTCGTCGAACACCGCCGGAGCGTCACGGTCCTC
>CAZFMN010000037.1:22146-25783 GCA_964520075.1 uncultured Halobacteriales archaeon
CCGGGTGGTCCGTGCGGCCGACCTCCTGCCGTCACGGACCTGGTAGTCACCTTGCCGTCGACCGCTCGACGGGCGAGACAGTGCACCGGGGGACCGACTGGGACATCCGGCCGTCGACGGCCCGGCAGGTGAGACGGAGCATCCGAAGACCTACGAGGACGGCACCCACAGATAGAGGAGATGGAGACAGGGAAGATCGACCGCGACTTCTTCGCGGAGCACATCGCGCCGCGACTGGGCGCGAGTCGCGAGGACGTGCGGACGGGGCCGAGACACGGTGTCGATTTCGGGGTCGTCGACGTCGGCGGGGACGCGCTCGTTGTGGCGACAGACCCGGTCTCGGTGCTGCCGGCGCTGGGGTTCGAGCGCGCCGGGCGGTTCGCCGTCCGGTTCGTGCTCGCCGACGTCGCCGTCTCGGGTATCACACCCTCACATCTCGCCGTCTCGATGTCGCTCCCGCCGGACCTGGACGAGGAGGCGTTCGTGGCGGTCTGGCGCGGTGTCGACGAGGAGTGTCGTGCCCTCGGGGTGGCCGTCACGACGGGTCACACCGCGCGCTACACCGACGCGTCACTCCCCTGGGTCGGGGCCGGCACCGCGTTCGGTGTCGGTGACCACGGCGATATCGTCCTCCCGGACGGTGCCCGGCCGGGTGACGCGCTCGTGGTGACAAAGGGACCGGCCGTCGAGACGACGGGCCTGCTGACGACGCTGTTCCCCGACGAGGTGGACCTGCCGCCGGAGACACTCGCACTCGCACAGGAGCGACTGGAGGACACGGGTGTCGTCAGGGACGCGCTGGCGGCCGCCGGCGCGGGGTCGGTGTCGGCGATGCACGACGCGACCGAGGGCGGCCTGCTCGGCGCGCTGTTCGAGATGGCCGACAGCGCCGGTGTCCGTCTGGTCGTCGACAGCGACCCCGTGCCGGCGATGCCGGGTGTCACCGAGACCTGCACGGCACTGGGGATGGACCCCTGGCGCGCGACCACCGGGGGGACGCTCGTGCTCGCGGTCGACCCCGAGGACAGCGATGCGGTGCTCGCGGCACTCGATGACAGGGGGACACCCGCGGCTGTCGTCGGTCACGTCGAACCCGGCGGGGGGGTCGTCCGCGACGGCACCGCCGCGTCCCGGCCCACCGGGGACGCGTCGTGGCCGGTGTACGAGCGACTCCGCGAGCGGGAGTGAGCGGGTCAGAGCCGGCGGGTCGCCTCGAGCGAGAGCGTTATCGCCCGCTCGACGTTGTTGCGGGCCGCCTCCGGGAGTTCCTCGTCCTCGTCGGTCTCACCTTTCTGCGTGCCCGCGACGAGGTTGCCGTCGACGGTGCAGATTGCGCCGGCCCGGAGCCCCTTCCGGCGGGCCAGCGAGAACAGCGCCGCCGCCTCCATCTCCACCGCGAGCAGTCCGGCGGCCTCCCAGGCGGCGATGTACTCGTCGGTCTCGGCGTAGTAGGCGTCGTCGGTCGCGACCCCGCCGACCCGGACGGTCTCGTCGCGCTCACTCGCGGTCTCGACGAGTGCCGACAGCACCTCGTAGTCGGCCACGGCCGGAACCGTCGGCGACTCGTAGCGACGCGTCGTTCCCTCGTCCTTTGCCGCGCCCGTCGCCACCACCATGTCGCCGATGTCGATGTCGCGCTGGAGCGCGCCACAGGTGCCGACCCGGATGAGCGTCTCGACGCCGACCGCGGCGAGTTCCTCCGCGGCGATTGCGGCCGACGGCGCGCCGATACCGGTCGAACAGATCGTCAGCTCGCGCCCCCCGTACTCCGCGTTGACGACCCTGTACTCGCGGTTCTCCGCCACGAGCTCCGTCTCCGAGCACTGCCCCGCGATGCGGTCGACCCGCCCCGGGTCACCGGGCAGGAGTGCCACGTCGGCCAGTTCACCCTCCTCGACGAGCAGGTGCGGCTGTTTGCTCATGAACCTGTTTCGCCGGGGGAGATAAACAGCGTGGCGGTTTCGACCACTCCGCTCGCACCTGTGACCGCGTCGGGCAGTCCCGCGTGCCGTGACAGACAGCAGGACGAACGCGCTACACCCCGAGGGCGAACAGGAAGAAGTTGTGGACGGCGGGGCCGAGTCCGAGCGCCGCGATGAACGCGAAAAACAGGTTCCCCTCTGTCGGTTCGGTCTCGGGGTAGCTGCTGAACAGGACGACGATTGCGGTCGCGATGGCTATCTTCACGACCACGAACAGCCAGGCCTCACCCAGCAGGTCGGCCGTCGGCAGGTCGGCGGCGATATCCAGTACGAGTCGGGGGAACGTCGAGCGCTCGGTGGCCTCGAGCAACTCGACACCGATTGCGGTGGTGATGGCGTCGAACACGTGTGCAAAGAGCACGAGCCCCCCGACGTACCGCGCCTTCGCGATAGTGTACGGCCGCCAGAACCCGACCACGAGGTACAGCAGCGCGGCGAGTGCGAGCGAGCCGAGCAGTCCGAACACCGGGAGCACCGGGTCGAGCGCGAACCGGTCTGTGCTGACCCAGACAGCGTATCCGACGGTGAGCACCGCCGTCACGGTCCCGCCGAGACCGAGCAGGCGCACCACCCGCCCGGGCCGTCCGGGTGCAGATACGGTCACACCGGCCCAGAACAGCCCCATCAGCACGAACGCCGTCAGGTAGACCGACGGGGCCGAGAGCACCGCGGCGGGGACACCGGGAACCACCGTCTCGCCGAGCGCGACCCCCATCTGGTAGAGCACGTGCAACACCGCCCCCGACACCATCCACGGGACGAACGCGAGGACCGTCCCCTGGGAGACCGCCGGACGAACGGCGTACAGCAGTCCGGCGACTGCAAGCGTCGCCATGGCGAGCGCCGCCGCCACCGGCAGGTCCGGGACGACGAACTCCTCGAACACCATACTCGTGGCTCACTGCACGCACCCGGAAAATCATTGCGACAGCCCCACGGGCGACTCGGCGGTGGAGACTGTCGGACCGGTTCGGGACAGAGCAACGATGCGGCGTCGGTCGGACGGGCAGACACCCGACAGTATCACTCGAAGTGGTCGAGAGGCGGACGGGCGAGGTCGCGGAAGGCGGCGGCGAAATCGTCGTCGTCGAACTCCGAGAGCCTGTCGTCGAGTTCGTCGCGGAGGCCACTCATCTGCTCGGTGAGCTGCTGGAACTGCTGGTTCTCGGCGAGTTCAGATTCGGGCTTGTTCGCGCTCAGGGTCGCGTGCTTGGCCGAGAGCGCGTAGTACCGGCGCATCTGTTCCTCGTAGCTCGCGGCGTTCAGCAGTCGCTCGATCGTCTCGTACAGTTCGTCCCGGGAGACAGGTTTTATGATGTAGTCGTCGAACGGCATCTCGATGATATCGAAGTCCGGGTCAACCGCGGTCACCATCGCGACCCGGATGTTGAGGTCCCGCTCGCGGACCGTCTCGAGCACCTCGTCGCCGGAGATACCGGGCATCCGCCGGTCGAGCAACACGATGTCGACCGACGCGTCCATCTTGTCGAGCGCCTCCTCCCCCCCGTATGCTGTCGAGACGATGTACTGGTCCTCCAACTGGGCGGCATAGGCGTCCGCGACATCCGGTTCGTCGTCGACGACGAGCACGGTTGCTGGCTCCGTCCCACTCATTGTCTCGTGTATACGCACGAGCGAGTGAAAAAGGTTTCCGG
>CAZFMN010000038.1:0-22866 GCA_964520075.1 uncultured Halobacteriales archaeon
AACCGACGGCCCGGACCAGCACGACACTGTCACCGGGGCAACGCAGACGGGCGAGTGCACGAGCCCGGAGCGGACACGGCGAACGAGCGCCCGACGCACGGACGACAGCGACCAGACCTACGGATACGGGAGCAGTAGCGACTCGACCCACGGATACGAGAGCAGTAGCGACGCGGCTCACGGACACGCAGACACGACAACACCGGAGACAACAACAATGACAGCAGACGACACCACCACGACCGAATCGGACACCACCACGACAGAATCGAACACGACCACGACCGAATCGACCACAACCGCCGGCGGCGTACGGACACGGAGTGTCGGGGACCGGTCCACGGAGCGCGAGACGATGAGTGACGTAGACCAGACACACCCAGATACGAACCGGTCGTTCGGCTTCGCGGTGTACGGACGCGGGGTCGTCGCGGACGGCGGCCGCAGGCAGGAGGAGGAGTCGATGGAGGACGTCGACCACGAGTCCGAGACAGACGGGGCCAACCGGACGTTCGACCGGGGACAGCACACGGACGACGGCGATGAGTGAGCGGACACTGTACGACAAGGTGTGGGACCGCCACCGGGTGACGGAGCTCCCGAACGGGCAGGACCAGCTGTTCGTGGGGCTACACCTCATCCACGAGGTGACCAGCCCGCAGGCGTTCGCGATGCTGGACGAGCGGGACTTGGAGGTGGCGTTCCCGGACCGCAACTACGCGACGACAGACCACATCGCCCCGACAGAGGCCGGGAAGCGCGAGCGCCCGCTCGTCGACAGCGAGGCCGAGGAGATGCTCTCGGCGCTCGAGCGGAACGTCACGGAGAGCGGTATCACCTTCTTCGGGCTCGACTCGGGCAGACAGGGCATCACCCACGTCGTCGCTCCGGAGCTGGGGCTGTCCCGGCCCGGGATGACCGTCGCGTGTGGCGACTCACACACCTCGACACACGGCGCCTTCGGCTCCATCGGCATCGGTGTCGGCACCAGCCAGATACGCGATATCCTGGCGACGGGCTGTATCGCCGCCGAGAAACAGCGGGTGCGACGCATCGAGGTCGAGGGGTCGCTCGGGGCGGGCGTGTACGCGAAGGATATTATCCTGAAGATAATCCAGGAGCTCGGTGTCGACGGCGGGGTCGGCCACGTCTACGAGTACGGTGGTCCCGCGATTCGGGAACTGGATATGGAGGGCCGGCTCGCGGTCTGCAACATGTCTATCGAGGGCGGCGCGCGGGCGGGCTACGTCAACCCCGACGAGACGACCTACGGGTACCTTCGCGGGCGCGAGTACGCCCCCGAGGGCGAGACGTTCGAGCGACGCCGCGCCGACTGGGAGTCACTCCGCTCTGACGAGGATGCCGAGTACGACGATGTCGTCACGGTCGACGTGGACGGGATGGACCCGATGGTGACCTGGGGTATCAACCCCGGGCAGGTGATAGAGCTGTCCGAACCGGTGCCACGGCCGGACTCGTTCGATGCCCGCTCGGACCGCGAGGCCGCCGAGCGTGCGCTCTCGCACATGGACCTGACACCCGGGGAGTCGATGCTCGGTTACGACGTGGACGTGGCCTTCCTCGGGACGTGCACGAACGGTCGGGTGTCGGATTTCGAGGTGGCGGCGGAGATCCTGTCGGGTCGGACAGTCGACGACGACGTCCGGGCGCTCGCGGTGCCGGGGTCGGAGACGGTTCGCCGGCGCTGTGAGGAGCGTGGACTCGACGAGACGTTCATCGAGGCCGGGTTCCAGTGGCGGCGCGCGGGCTGTTCGATGTGTCTGGCGATGAACGACGACTCACTCGAGGGCGCGGAGGTGTGTGCCTCGTCGTCGAACCGGAACTTCGTCGGCCGGCAGGGCTCGAAGGAGGGTCGGACCGTGCTGATGAGTCCGGCGATGGTCGCCGCCGCGGCGGTGACGGGCGAGGTGACCGACCCCCGGCGGTTCGTCGACGACACGGCACGAACAGTCTCGGCCGCGGACGTGGAGGTGGCAGAGTGAGCGACGACCAGGTGGTCAGGCAGGTCAGCGGCACGGGTGTCCCGATACCGGGTGACGACATCGACACCGACCAGATACTCCCGGCACGGTTCATGAAGGAGGTCACGTTCGACAACATGGCCCGGTACCTGTTCTACGACGCCCGCCGCGAGGACGGCAGCCGGAACGACCACCCGCTCAACCGGTTCGAGGGGGCCTCGATTGCGGTGGTGAACCAGAACTTCGGCTGTGGCTCCTCGCGCGAACACGCCCCACAGGCGATGATGCGCTGGGGTGTCGACGGTATCGTCGGCGAGTCGTTTGCCGAGATATTCCGTGACAACTGCAAGTCTCTCGGGATGCCCGTCGTAACGGCCGACCACGGGGCTGTCGTCAGCCTCCAGGAGTGGCTCGAGGAGAACCCCGACGGCGAGGTGACAGTCGATGTCGAGGATGGTGCCGTTCGCCACGACGGACGAACTGTCGACGGGCGCATCGACGACGCGATGCGGGAGGCGCTGCTCGGTGGTATCTGGGACACGACGGCGCTGATGTACTCGAACCGCTCGAAGGTCGAACAGACGGTGGCGGACCTGCCGTACGTCGACTCCGGGTGAGTCTCCCCGCGGCCGTCTGCTGGCCGGGGGCGTCACCTGCAGTTACTGTGCTTTCCGATACGTCGGACACCGGCAACCACACAGACGAGTCACCGCCGTGTGCCGACCTCGGGTATCGTGTCGACGGCCGTCGCGCAGACACGCCCTGGGTCGGGCAGACACGTCCACGTCCGACGGCACTGAGAAGTATACAAGCTTAATCCCGTACAGGCTGTAGTCAATCGCGGTGACACTCACGTGACCAGTCACACGGACCGGCGAGGGTTCCTGTGCGGACTCGCGGCGCTGGGAGCCGCGAGCGCGGGTTGTCTCTCCTCTGGGTCAGACGATACACAGCCATACACCGACTGGGTGCCGGCAACGGACGACGGGTTCGTGTTCGGCTACCTGAATATCAGTGTTACCGAGGAGATAGACGACGGGAGCGGTCTGTTGCCGGTGCTGAGTCCACTGCCGTCCGGCGGAGGTGAGAGACCCGTTCAGATACCCGACAGGGTCAACAACATAGACGACCCGCTGTTCTCGCTGCCGTTTGGGGTCGGCGGGTGGGCGTTCGCCGGTGCGAGTCTGGCGTTGGAGGCCTCCGGTCTCGAAACGCTCCTGCGGCGTGTAGAGGGCGAGACGCTCTCTGAACTGTTCGTTCTCGACGGCACGCGCGTGATGGGGACCGGTGCGTTCAACATCGACGAACTCGACAGTCGTCTCCGCGACACCGGCGAGTTCAACTCGGGCTACGAGTTCGTCGAGGAGCGCAACGGCTACCGGTACTACGAACGCTCCGAGAGCCCGGAGTTCAGCCTGGCGCTGGAGACAGTCGCGGTCAGCGAGAGCAGAATCGCTCTCGGCAGGAACCGCGAGCAGATCGCGCGGCTCCTCGAGACGGTCTCGGGGGAGCGCGAGCGAGCGACCGAGCGTCTGGACGGGTTCGACCGACTCGTCGACAGCGCGGGCGACGGAGATGTCGTCGTCGGCTGGTACGGGTCTCCCGACCTGGAGGCAGCACTCGCGGGCGACAGACAGTCGCTTCCCGGAGGGCTCGGTCCCGACGAGGACGTCATCGCGGCGGCACGGTTCACACCCGGGGGAAACGAGATAACGGTGGAGCTGACCGTGCAGGAGGACTCGCTCTCGCCGGACCGGCGCGAGACACTCGAGGGCACGTTCGGTGCGGGTGGCGAGACGTCGCTCGACGACGGGCGGTTCTCGGCCACCAGAACGTACGACGAGGTCCCGTTCGAACCGCTCGGGGTCGACCCGACGGACGACCTGCCGTCGGGCGATGACCTCCCGCCGGAGATACGCGAGGCGGTGCCCGAAGGGGCGATCGAGATATCCGAGGCGCCCGAGGCGGGTCAGTACTGGGTCGAGGTGACGGAGCCGGTGCAGGTCGACGAACTCGTCGCGCGGGCCGTCGAGGCGGACCGGGAGAGCACACTGATGAATCCGAACAACTTCGTCGGCCGGATCACCGTCTTTCCTGACACCGACGGTGACGAGATACGTGTCATCGCGACCGTCGACGGTGTCTCGGGGATTGTCGCGACAGAGTCGGTTCCGTAACCGGGGGTGTGTCCTCACCCCCGCCGGCCAGGGTCACGGGTGCGGTCTGAGACGCGGCGTCGCGAACACTCTGCCAGTCTCGACGACAGCCGACCCTCGGGGAGCGTGGGCATCCCGATTGCCCTGCTGGATACCGGCGACCGGACACAGGGATGTCGCCGAGATGCGGATACGACCCACACCGCTCTCGTGTCTTCAGAGCGCTTCGCGCTCCACTCCGCGAACGAGTGTCGGGTTGAGGACAGTCGCTTCGCCGTGTCTCGGTGCCCGGCGGGCGCTCGTCTTGCAAGCGTTAAGTATTCCACGGAGTGTAAGTTACGGCAGTAACATCCACATGACCGGTCACGCGGACCGTCGAGAGTTCCTGTGTGCGCTCGCGGCGGTGGGTGCCGCGAGCGCGGGCTGTCTCTCCTCCGGGTCGGACGACACGCGACCGTACACCGACTGGGTACCGGCAACAGACGACGGGTTCGTGTTCGCGTATCTCGAGGTCGGTGTCACCGAGGAGATAGACGACGGGAGCGGTCTGCTGCCGGTGCTGAGTCCACTGCCGTCCGGCGGCGGGGAGAGACCAGTCCAGATACCCGACGAATTCGACAACATAGACGACCCGTTGTTCTCGCTGCCGTTCGAGGCCGGCGGAGTGTTCTTTTTTCGTGCGAGTCTGAATCTCCGTATCACCGGGCTCGGTGGTCTCATGGAGCGCGGAGAGGGTGAGACGCTCTCGGAGCTGTTCGTGCTCGACGATGTGGTGATGGGGACCGGCGAGTTCGACACCGACGGACTCGACAGCCGCCTCCGTGACACCGGCGAGTTCAGCTCGGGCTACGAGTTCGTCGAGGAACGCAACGGCTACCGGTACTACGAACGCTCGGAGCGCTCCGACACCGACGCCCCGGAGACGGTCGCGGTGAGCGAGCGCAGAATCGCTCTCGGCAGGAACCGCGAGCAGATCGCGCGGCTCCTCGAGACGGTCTCGGGGGAGCGCGAGCGGGCAGTCGAGCGTCACGGGTTCGACCGACTGGTCGACAGCGGCGGTGACGGCGATATCGTCTTCGGCTGGTACGGTCTCGCTGACACGGAGCAGGGGTCTGTCGGCGAGGGACAGTCCCTTCCCGGGGGGCTCGGTCCCGACGAGAACGTGCTCGCGGCGGCGCGATTCGCACCCGGGGGAAACGAGATAACGGTAGAACTGACCGTCCACGATGACTCGCTCTCGCCGGACCGGCGCGAGACACTCGAGAGCGCGTTCGAGGGTGGCGAGACCTCGGTATCGCTCGAGACCGGGCGGTTCTCGGCCAGCAAGACCTACAACGGGATCCCGTTCAATCCCGTCGGTGTCGACCCGACAGACGACCTGCCATCGGGTGATGACCTGCCGCCGGAGATACGCGAGGCGGTGCCCGAGGGTGCAATCGATATATCCCAGACCTCCGAGGGGGACCGATACCGGGTCGAGGTGGTGAAGGATATACAGGTCGACGAACTCAGGGTGCGAGCAATCGAGGCCGACAAGGAGGTGACAATCCCGGACGCTACACGGGGGGCAGGATTCACCTTCCGCCCCGACCCCGACGGTGACGAGATACGTGTCATCGTGACCGTCGACGGTGTCTCGGGGATTGTCGCGACGGAGTCGGTTCCGTAACCGGTGTCCGCGCTCGCCGGTTTCGGGACCGGGCGGAGGGGGAGGGGTGTTCCTGCACGGTGGCTGTCCTGTCGGTTCCCTCCGCATCGACAGAGGGGCGGTCCGGACGGCCAGCACAGCCAGCGGGGACAGAGATGAAACCTTATTTGTCACTGCCAGCAGTACCAGAGGTATGGACGAGCAGTTCGAGCGCGCACCGGTTGGCATCCTCGAGGTCGACCCGACCGGGACCGTTCGGGCGGTGAACGAGCGCGCGGACGCGCTCCTGGACATCGGGTCGGCCGGGGTCACGGACGAGCCAGTCGGGTCGCTGTTCCCGATGTCGGTGGAGGCGAGCGTGCCGCGGGCGTTCGAGACACCGCCCGAGGAGCGGCTGTCGGTCGAGGAGTTCTACCCCGACCTCGACAGCTGGTTCGAGGTGACAGTCGTTCCGGCAGACGACACCGTCTCTGTCTACGTCCGTGACGTGACCGACCGACACCGACTCGAGAAGGAACTCACCGAGCGGAACGCCGACATCACGCGGCTGACGGTAATAAACGAGCTCATCTCGGACGTGCTCGCGGCGCTCGTGGATGCGTCCACCCGCGAGGAGATCGCGGAGACAATCTGTACGCGGCTGGGCGAGACAGAGCTGTACGACTTCGCCTGGCTCGGCGAGCGCGAACTGGGGACCGACGACATCGTCGTCCGTGCGGCGTCGGGGACCACCGGGCGAACACTCGACAGTATCGAGAGCACGCTCGAAACGGGTGAGGACATCCCGGAGGCCCGGGTGGTCGAGGCAGGACAGCCCGAGATAGTGCAGCCGGTCGGCGCGAACGACTCGGTGCCGACGTCGGTCAGGCGGGCAGCGTTCGCCGACGGGCTCCAGTCGATGCTCGCCATCCCGCTGACCTACGGCTCGACCGTCTACGGGGTGGTCGGTCTGTACACCTCCGAGCAGGACGCGTTCAGCAGTCGCGAGCGCGCGAGTTTCGGGACACTCGGCGAGATGGCCGGGTTCGCGGTCAACGCGACCCGCCACCGGTCGGTGCTGCTCTCGGACACGGTGGTCGAGCTCAGACTCCGTATCACCGACCGTGCGGACCCGCTCGTGGCTGCCGCCGCCGAGCACGATGCATCACTCTCTGTCGACGGGCTGGTCCCGGCGACCGAGACACCGCTGTGTTATCTGACTGTCGACGGGGCCGACCCGGCCGACGTCGCCGAGTCGCTCGCCGCGACCGAGACGGTCGAGTCGACGCGGGTCGTCGACGGGACCGGTGGCTCCGTCGAGGTCGGACTCGGGGGTGAGAGCCTGCTCGGTCGGCTCCTCGCCCGGGGCGGGACCGTCACGTCCGCGACGTTCGACAGCTCCGGCGGCACGGTCACGGTCGATATCTCGCCCGACGAGGACCTCCGCAGGCTCGCCGAGGGGGTCACGCGCGGGTTCGACGCCGAGGTGGCGGCGAAGCGCGAGCGCGACGAGGAGGTCGTCACCCCGCAGGCGTTCCGTGACCGTCTCGACGACCGCCTGACCGAGCGCCAGGAGAGCGCGCTCCGGACCGCGTACCTCGCCGACTACTTCGAGTCCCCCCGCGAGAGCACCGCCGAGGAGGTTGCCGAGGCGCTCGACATCACCGGACCGACACTGCTACACCACCTCCGGGCCGGCCAGCGCAAGCTCCTCACCGAGTTCTTCGACCTGCACGAGGACCACCCGCGGTCACAAGGGCAGTGATTATGTATCTCGCCATCGAACTATCCGGGTAGGTAGGATATGCCAGAAGACACGACAGCGTCTCTCCCGGTTGCGCTCGTGGTGGACGACGAGAAGGAGGTCGCCGACGCGTACGCGCTCCGGTTGCGCGGTATCTGCGATGTCGAGACCGTCTACGACGGGCCGAGCGCACTGGAGGAAATCTCAGAGAAGACAGTCGATCTCATGCTGCTGGACCGCCACATGCCGGGGATGTCCGGCGACGAGGTGCTCGAAGAGCTGAACAATCACGATTACGACGGCCGGGTGGTGATGGTGACCGCAATCGACCCCGGGTTCGACGTGCTGGATATGCCGTTCGACGACTATCTCTGCAAGCCTGTCGACCGCGAGGATATCAGAGAGGTCATCGGACACCAGTCCACGGTTCTGGGCTACGAACTGCTCGGCGAGTACTTCAGCGTCGAGTCGAAACGACAGGTGATCGCCGCCGAGGTCGACACCGACCGGCGGGCCGACCACGACCAGTACCAGCAGATCGCGACCCGTGCGCGCCAACTCGAACGGCGCGCGCGCCGACTCATCGACGAGTCGCCGGAACTGCTGGCGGCGTTCGACGCCGTCGACCGCGAGGGGCGCTGAACCCGCGGGGGGCCGACCCGGGGCGTCGGATAGACGGACAGGAGAGTGCTGTCCACCGGGACCCCGACCTGGGGGGTGGGGTTGGAGCGGTTCGTCCCGTGAGCACACGCGAACGGTCTGGGGCGTCGGCGAGCAAGAGAGTGTGACGGCCCCGCCCTGTCGGGGCTCACCGGTGCTGTTCCAGGTCGACGGTGGCCTCTGCCGCGACCGTTATCCACTCGGTCGGGGGGACGTCGCTGTTCTCGTCCAGGTCGGCGACGAACGTGATCTCGCCCTCCTCCTCGTTGTGGAGGAGGTCGACGTTTCGAAGTTCGGACATCTCTGGGAACGTTGTCGTGGGCATTGGTCTCTGTGTCTCAGTCGTCTGCGGGCGGCTGTGCGCCGGCGGCGGTTCGCTCGGACGGCCTGCAGGCCCCGTTCTCGACGCGAGCGTCGAACCCGTCGGCACCGAACTCCACCTCGATGGCGGAGACGGCGGCGTGGAACTGCTTGCAGTGGTTGCCGTCGGACGCGATGGACAGCGTCGACTCGACGAGACCGGCCTCCTCGAGTTCCTCCAGACGGCGGTACACCGTCGCCTTCGAGACGTCGGTGGCGTCGATCAGCTCCCGACCGGTCCGGGGCTGCTCGACGACGGCCTCGAAGACGCGGTAGGTGTACTCGTCACCGAGCAGCTCGAGCAGGTCGGCCGCCTCGACCGGTGCCTGCTGAGCGGACTGTTCGGAGCTCGTGCGTGCGGCGCGACCAGGTGCCTCCGGCGGGTCGCTCGGAAGGTGGCGGGGTGTTTCTCCCATACCTACACACATGCACTATCCCGTACTGGGTTCCTATGCTAGGCATCCGTACCGGCGCCGGTCTAGTAGTAACGACCCTCGGAGCGGACCGGGCCGTCGAATCCGGACCGCGCTCTCTGCATAGCTAGCCTGCACAACTAAGCCCGTACGAGACCAACTACAGGATAAATGGAGCACCCGGACTCGACCACAAAACTAATCTCGGTGAGATATGTACGGCAGACTGACCAGTGATACGATGGCAGGAGAGCAACCCGCCGGGCCGACGCTGTCTCTGTCGGAGTACCCGGACCCGGCGTGCAGTTTCGACACGGTCGACGGCACGCCGGTCGTTGAGACGACGAACGCCGCCTTCGAGACGCGGTTCGGGACTGGCGCGGAGGGGATGCCGGTCGCGGATGCGCTCGAGCGGCCCGGACTCGAACTGTCTCACGACTCCGGTCACGTACCACGCCGACTGGCACAGGAAGAGCCCTTCCGCGTGCGCGTCACAGTAGACGACTCGTCGGGCGGAGAGGGGTCGTCGGGCGGAGAGGGGTCCGGGGAGACACAGGACCGCGAGCGACCGGACAGCGAGTATCTCGTCAGGACCGTCATCTCAGACGACGGGGCGGGCGAGGGGCTGTTGTTGTTCGTCGAGACACCGGACAGGGGTGGGTCGACGCGGGGGAAACTGGGAATCGACCACGTGGCGAGTGTCGTGAGCCACGACCTGCGGAACCCGCTCGATGTCGCCAGGGCGCGCCTCGACGCCGGGCGGGCGCTCGACGAGGACGAGCACTTCGACCACGTCGAACAGGCCCACGAGCGCATGGAGCGGATTATCCAGGACGTGCTGACAATCGCGCGCGGCGAGGAGGTCGTCGAACCGGACGACACGGTCGACCTGACGTCGGTGGCGGAGACAGCCTGGGAGACCGTCGAGACGAACGGTGCGACACTGGAGATCGACGGCTCGCTCCCGACGGCCACCGCCGACCCGGACCGCGTGACGCGCCTGTTCGAGAACCTGTTTCGAAACGCCGTGGAGCACGGCTCGACGGCCGGCCGGCGGTCACACGGCGTGTCGGTCACGGTGGGCCGACTCGACGACGACGCAAGCGGGTTCTACGTCGCGGACGACGGCCCCGGTATCGCCCCGGAGCACAGAGAGCGGGTGTTCGAACCCGGGTTCAGCACCGACGACCACGGCACGGGGCTGGGGCTGGCCATCGTCGCACGTATCGCCGACCTGCACGGCTGGTCGATTGCGGTCACCACGTCGGCGTCCGGCGGGGCGCGGTTCGAGGTCACCGGTGTCGAGTAGGCTGGACCAGAAGCGCTTTTTTTGAGCGGCCCGCAGATGCGGTCAGATGGGCGATTCCTCACGGGACACCCACCGCGGGGTCGACTGGGCGCGCTGGTTCCAGCGTCACGCCGAACAGCCGCTCGCCCGGTTGCCCGACGCGAGCACCCGCGGGGACACCATCGTGCAGGTGGCGCTGGTGCTCGTGGCGGCGCTCGCGCTCCAGCTCGTGTTCGTGGTGTTTGCCGCGACACTGCTCACGGGCGCGGATATCACGAGGGAGAGCGCGCCGGTGGTGTTTCTGGCGCTCGTGCAGGCGGTCGGGTTGCTCGCCTTTCTGGTGGCCGGACTCGCGTACCTCCGCCGGCGCGACGACCCGACACTGGTCGGTATCCGCCGGCCGACACGTCGTGATATCCGCACGATACTCGTCGGGTTCGTCGCCCTCGGAGGGGTCGTCTACGCGACGGAACTGCTGTTCGAGGCCCTCGGGTTCGAACTGGCACAGAACCAGGCCGTCGTCCAGGGCAGAGAGAACCCCGAACTGTTTCTCGCCTTCATCCCGGTCCAGTTTCTGGTGACCGGTCCGGCGGAGGAGCTACTGTTTCGCGGTGTGGTGCAGGGACTCCTGCGCCGGGCCTACGGTGTGGTGCCGGCAGTCGCCGTCGCGTCGACGCTGTTCTCGCTCGCACACTACTCCGCGCTGATGGGCGATGGGAGCCTGTTGCCGGCGTTTCTCACCCTGTTTCTCTCCGGGGTCGTGCTCGGCACGCTGTACGAGTACAGCCGAACACTGCTGGTGCCGATGGCCACTCACGCCCTCTGGAACGCGTTCGTCTTCGGCACGCTGTACGTCGGGACAGTCCAGAGCATCGCCTGATACGGTCGTGCGCAAGGAATTACCGCCAGAGACAGGATATCACACGTTCCGAGGCCGAATCGAAGCGAGAATACTTCTGCACGACCGTATGACACCGTCATCGGAGGAACTGAGCCCCCACGAGCGTCCAGACGTGAGTCCGGTCGAGAACACAGTCAGCGGCGTCTCACCGGCGGAGCAGTTCGCCGACGTGGCCACACGGGGGCCGGTCGAGGCGTCTCTGGTGCTCGTCGGACTGTCACTCGCGGGTGTGTCGGTGGGTCTGTTCGGTCCGCTCGTGGCCGGTGTGGTGGACGAACGCACGCTCCCGGGGGCTACGGGAGAGACCCACCCGCGAGTTCGAGCGCCTCCTCGGGGTCCGGGCCGAGCGGCGACCCGAGGACGACGCTGTCGGCGGTGTCGAGGAGGCGCTCGATGCGGTCGGTGACCGTCTCCGGGGTGCCGGCGATGCAGAACGCGTCGAGCATCGTCTCCGTGACCGCCCCGAACGCGTCGTCGAACTCGCCGGCACCGATCGCCTCGCCGATCTGTCCGGCACGGTCGTGGTCGATACCGTGGCGGTCGAGCACCGGCGGGGGGGCACCGGCCGCGATGAACGCGACCGGGGGACGGGCGGCCTCGCGTGCGCGGTCACCGTCCGCGGCGACGCTGACACTCGCGTAGGCCGCGAAGTCGAACGCGCCGTGCTCCGCCGGGCGGTCCGCGAGTCCCTCCTCGACACGGTCGCTCGCCCACGCGATGTCCCGCGGGTGTGACCCGTTGTAGAGGACACCGTCTGCGTGTTTCGCGGCCATCCGGGTCATGTGTGGCCCCTGTGCGCCGACGTACACCGGTATCTCCCCTGCATCGTAGTTGAGACCGGCGTCGGTCGCCTCGAACGTGCCGTCGTGGCTGACACGCTCACCGTCCCAGAGGCGGCGGGCAACACGCATCGTCTCCAGCACGCGCCGGAGCGGGCGGTCGTGGTCGTAGCCCAGGTTGGCGAGGGTCGACCCGTCACCCGGGCCGAGACCGAACAGTCCGCGCCCGTCCGCGAGTTCGTCGAGCGTCGCCATCCGGGAGGCGAGTGTCACAGGGTGGGTCTCGTAGGGGTTGGCGATACCCGGCCCGAGCAGTATCTCGTCGGTCCGGGCCGCGGCGGCCCCGAGCGCGACGAACTCGTCGCGGTTGTTGTAGTGGTGGCTGGCGAGTGCCGCGTCGAACCCCACCCGCTCGGCGGTCGCGGCGAGGTCGCCGACACGCGCCGCCGGCATCTCCGGTGTCAACTCTACACCTATCATCGGGTTGTGTGTCATATCAGGTCACCTCACTGTGTACTCCTGCAGCGCGGCCCGCACGATGTCGTCCTCCGCGGTCCGGAACAGGTCGTCACTCCCGTCGTGGTCGCCGAACGACCAGTCACGCACGACAGCGGCGGGGGTTCCGCCGGCACCCTCACCGGTGAGGAGATTCGCCGCCGCCGCGAGTTCGTCAACGACCGCCTGGACGGTGGCGGTCAGTTCGCGGCCCTCGCGGTCGTGTTCGCCCCGCCAGTCACGGGCAGCCGGCAGTCCGGCCCAGCCGATCGCGACACCGCGCTGGCCGTACCGGAACGGCCGTCCGGAGGTGTCTGTCACGATAACGGGTACCCCCAACTGGTCGTGCAGGCGCCGGGCGCTCGCTTCGGGGTCTTCGGGCAACAACAGCAGGTCGCCGCCCGGCACGTTCGAGCGGTCGATGCCCGCGTTCACCGTCACGTGTCCGAACCGCGTGACCGAGAGCATGAACGGGTACGAGAGCAGCAGTTCCTCGCTCTCCTCGAGGACCGCCTGTGCGAACCGCGGGTCCTTTTGCTCGCCGGCCAACTCGCCGACGCGGCGTGCGATCTCCTCGGCGCGCTCGCCCGCCGGGAAAGCCGACAGGTCCGCCTGCCGGCCCTCCGCCTTCGAGACGACCGTGCTCGCCACACAGACCACGTCCTCGGTGGTCAGACTGAGTCGGTCCCCGAGCAACCCGGCGAGGTCCTCACCCGGTCGGATCTCCGGCAGTCCCTCGACCGCAGACACGTCCATACAACGGTTCGGGGACGACAGCCCAAAAACCGACCGGATGCGCCCGCACGGCGGTCTGTCGACAGGGCGGGTGACAACGGCAGTCTTTTGGCCGGGAGCGGGCTACAACCGAGGTATGGAATGGCGGTGCGAGTGGTGTGGCAAACCCCACGCGGAGGACGACCCCCCGTGTGACAACTGCGGACACGGCTCCTTCGAGCGGGCGGTCGTCCGCCGGACCGACCTCGCCGGCGGGGACCCGGACACGATGACCGTCTGGGTGTGCACCGCCTGCGGGCGCGAGCACCCGAAACACTCGCCACCGTGTAGCCGGTGTAACAACGGGACGCTCGAACAGCGGGAGAAACGGGTCGACGAGTCGAACCTGACAGACGGCCCGAACAGCACCGACACGGGGAGTGGCGATATCGGCGCCGAGGAGACGACCGTCTGGGTGTGTACCGCCTGCGGACGCGAGCACCCGAAACACGCCCCACCGTGTAGCCGGTGCGGGAACGCCGACCTGGAGCGGGAGACCCGCACCGTCTCCGAGGCGGAGACCACGGCCCCGGGCTACCGCGACTTGGTCACGCCGCGGTATCTGGCGGTGCTCGTCGCGACACTCGCACTCGCGGCACTCCTCGCGCTGGGTGCGACCGGGACGGTCGACCTGCCGGGGTTTCCCGACAACTCGGTGCCGTCGGTCGACAATGTTCCCGGCAACGGGACGGCCGCCGGTGACCTCTCACTCTCCGAGGCCGAGACGGCCTATCTCGGCGCGCTCGGTGACCGCCGCGCCGGTGCAGGACTGACCCGACTCGACCGGGGTGACCGACTCGACGAGATTGCCCGGTACTACAACCAGCGGCGCGTGAAACAGGTGTTCGACCGCGGGAGTGTGCCGGACGAGGACGAACTCCGCGGCCTGCTCGGGAGCGACTGTTCGCCCGCCCGGTTCGTCTCAAACTCGCTGCCGGTCGGGACC
Source organism: uncultured Halobacteriales archaeon (assembly GCA_964520075.1). Classification (GTDB taxonomy): domain Archaea; phylum Halobacteriota; class Halobacteria; order Halobacteriales; family Haloarculaceae; genus Halovenus. The sequence continues at coordinate 14,126 of CAZFMN010000038.1, forward strand.
GACGGGCCCGACGGGGTCGGTGAGCGACTGACCGACAGTGTCGGGACCGGGTCACCGCCGATGCTGGCCGACGCCGACCGCATCGGCGTCGACTTCCACAGCGCCGACGGCACGCTGTTCGTGACACAGGTGGTCTGTTCCTGACGCCTACGCTCCGGCCTGGTAGGCCTCGTCGAACGCGGTCGCCTTCTCGACAACACGGCCGGCACCGGCCTCCAGTGCGTCGAGCGCGTCGACCCCCGCCTCGGTTTTCAGCGTGAGCACCGGTTCTGTCTGACCGCCGGACTGCTCGGGGTTCACGTCGTACGTCGCCGCCGAGACACCCTCTGTCTCCAGCAGCGCCCCCTTCAGCACGTTCATGAACGTGTGGTCCTCGCCGGCAATCTCGATAGAGAGTTCCGCGTCCGTCCGTTCGATGACCCGCAGTTCCATACACGGGACTACTTCGCTCGCGTATCTCAACCTTTCGACTCGTCCTGTCGGCCCCGGCGGCGGCCAGGCTCCACACGAGTTTCCGAAACGAACGCCACAGCCGGTTTCGAGGGCGAACTATCCAATCTTCGGGGGTCGTTCGGCCGGTCTCTCAACCGAAACCCGGTAATTTTATACCCGCAAACTCCGAGAAACGAGGTAACGATGTCAGGGAGGCGGTTGGGGCTACTAGCCACGGTTGGGATAGTCGCAGTGCTCGTGCTCGGTGCCGGGATGGCGGTCGGGGCCAGCGACGGACCGCACGCGTCGGGCGAGACAGACCGGAACCTGTCGGCGACGGGCGCGGAGAATCTCACGGTCGTCGACTTCGACTGGCCGTCATCCTGCCCGGACGAGGGAACCAGCGACTCGGTGCTGAACGAGTACTTCGACGGCGATATCGCCCCCAACGACGACAACTTCCACCTCGACAACGCGAACGACGCCGACGACACGCCACCCGCGGGTGGCTGTGTCCTCCGCACCGAGGGCGGAGATGTCTCGATTGTCTCGATACCGGGCGGCCAGCCGAGCGATATCAGCTACTATCCACAGCGTGGCGACACCATCTCGTGGAACCACTACGTGCACAAGATCGACCCGTTCGGCGGGTCGAACCCCTCTGATTTCGAGTTCCGCTTCGGCGTGCAGAACACGGACAACTACTACTTCGTGACCGTCGCGGCCGACGAGACGCCGCTCGAGTTCGTGCTCGGTGAGGTCTCGGACGGTGCTGTCGTCGCGGAGGACCGGGTCGGTATCGGCGACACACTCGAGGCGGCGACCTTCCAGCCGGTGGCGATAGACTGGACCGGACCGACCATCGAGGCGACGTTCGACGGCGCGCAGACGGTCAGCATCGACTCCGACTCGTACGACGACGGTGGTATCGGCTTCCAGCGCCAGGGGACCCAGGGTATCATCAACAGTTACGCCAATCTCGTCGACGCGGTCACGGCAGACACCGACAGCCACCTCCAGATACAGTCTGTCGACGCGCCGGACTGGGTCGCACCCGACGAGGACCTGACAGTCGAGTACACGCTCGTGAACGAGGGCGAACAGACCGCCACCGAGAGCGAGGTCGGCCTGTTCGTCGGTTCAGATAGAAAGGACACGGACACCGACGTGGCGGTCGAACCCGGCGGGACGGAGAGCGGCACGCTCACCTTCGCGAGTGCCGGCGAGTTCGAGGACGGTGAACAGATAGAGTTCAGCGTCGAACTCTCGGACTGGAACGACATGGCGGTCGGGTCGGTGGATGTCGCCGAACCCGGCAACCTCAGTATCACCGACGTAGAGGCGCCGGCGGAGGTCGACATCGGGGGGAGTCTCACACTGGATTACGTCGTCGAGAACGTCGGCGGCAGGGAGGAGACGGGACTCGTCCAGCTGTCTGTCGACGAGGAGCAGACCCCGCAGGACGCCGACGAGGTGACCCTCGAGGCCGGCGAGGCAGTCGGCGGCACGCTCACCTACGACAACATCAGCGACGCCTACAGCGGCGGCGACATCCTCAGCTGGGAGGTCGGTTTCGCGGACGCCCCGGAGAACGTTGACGGCACGACCGAGGTGCGGGACCCGCCACAGTTCGCGCTGACCGAGGTCGAGGCACCCGAATCGATCGGTATCGCGGACGACCTGACCGTCGAGTACAGACTCACGAACCAGGGTGGTGAGACCGGCACCGAGTCGTTCGTCGACCTGTACGTCGACGGCGAGGACGGTCCCGTGGACGTCGACGAGAACATCACGCTCGTGCCCGGCGAGAGCCACGAGAGCACGCTCACGTTCGACGGTGTCGAGGAGGCGTTCGACAGCGGTGAGACAATCGAGTGGAGCGTCGAACTGCTCGACTTCGACGGGAGTGCGAGCGGTGTGACGAACGTCACGCAGGGTCCCGAACTGGTGATCGAGTCGGTCACGCCGCCGGAGGAGGTCGGACTCAACGAGAACCTGCTCGTCGATTACACGGTGACGAACGTCGGTGACCTGCGCGGCACGGAGAGTGCGGTCCAGCTGTGGGTCGACGGCTCGCTCGCGGACCACGAGAGCGACCTGCTCGTCCTGCCGGGCGAGACCGTCAGCGGAACACTCGCCTACAACGGGGTCTCGACCTCGTTCGGGCCGGGCGAGGAGGTCCCGTTCACGGTCGAACTCGCGGAGTTCGGTGACAGCACGTCGATGCAGACCGACATCACGCCGGCGAACGGCTCCGGCGAGCTCTACTTCACCGTCAGCCCACCGAACCCCGACGCCGGCGACGAGTTGCTGCTCGAGGCTGGCCACTACGACAGCTCGAAGTACTACTTCTGGCTGCTCGAGGACGAGGAGATCGGCACCGGCACGGCCGCGACGACAGTCATCGAGGAGCCCGGCACGTACAACATCTCGCTGGTCGAGAGCGATATCCCCGGTGCACCGGTCGGTGAGACGGGGGTGAACAAGCAGATCGAGTTCGACGAGGGCGAACTCGTCGTCACCGACACGCAGCTGCAGGGGTTCGACACGCCGGTATTCCCCGAGATAGAGGAGGAGCGGCCGGTCGAACTGACAGTCGAGACCGTCGAGGGCCAGGAGTTCGACGACGGCGGTGTCACGGTCGAGATAAACGGCGTGAGTACGACCCTGTTTGCGACCGACCCGACCGGCGCAGAGCGGACCTACACCGGCACGGTCAACGTCAACAACATCCAGGAGGACACGGAGGCGACGGTTCAGATCGAGGCGTTCGGGAACAGCTACAGCGACACGAAACAGGTCGCGGTCCGGGACACGCCGGACTGGCTGGACTGGGTCCTCGAGAACGAGGAGTGGTTCGACGTTATCGAGGAGACCGAGGACGGCTACAAGATAACCCTCGACCTGTTCGACACGACTGTCGTCGTCGACAGCGGCACCTCGCCGTACTGGGACGAGGACATCAACGTCTCGCTCTCGGGGTCGGGCACGTTCGAGATAACACCGGAGGGGATGGACCTCTCGGCGAGCGTCGACGGCGGTGCCGGCATCGCTGGCACGTACGCGAGCGCGGACATCGACCCGTCGGCGTCGTTCGGCTACAACCTCAGTCTGCTGGAGGCGGAGCTTCTGACCTCGATTATGCTGGAGCGGGATATCTTCCAGCAGGATATCGGGCTGGACCCGCTGTACGAGAACCTGCCGTCCCCGGTGGCAGACAACCTGCCGTCGTGTGTGGTCGGCGCGGAGGCGAGCGTGCAGGGTGAACTCAGCCACTACACCCAGTTCGTCGACGGTATCAACCCGTTCGACAACCTCGAGGAGATGGCCCTGCAGGGCCAGCCGACGCTGCCGATCGGCGCGGAGGCGACCTGTGGTCCGGCGAGTGTCACGGTCGACTCCGAGCCGACGGCACAGGCGGCGGCGCTGTTCGAGCCGTCGGTGACCGAGTTCGAGGTGTACGGGGCCGGTGCGAAGGCCGACGTCACTGTGGACGCACAGCTCTCGGTCGACCTGTGGTTCTTCTCGGGCAGCGAGAGCGCCTCCTGGACGCTGTTCGAGTGGGAGGCGATCGACGGCGAGGACCCCTTCGAGCCGTTCTTCGCCCCGAGAGGCGGTCCACAGCTCCGTGGACCGGTCTCGGGCGCTGACGGGTCCGGGCTGGTCCGGGAGCGAGCAGGCGCCGAGACGGCGCCGCTGAGCGGGGTCCCGACGGTCGATGCGGGGCTGACGGCGGACACACTCTCGCCGGACGCGAGTTCGGCCACGACGGTCCGGCTCACCGACCGGAGCTTCGACGACACCGACCCGGTGCTTGCGAGCCTCGGTGACGAGTCCGCGCTGCTGTGGAGCAGTGAGCCGGCCGCCACCGGCCAGCGCGAGCCGTCGAACCTGGCGGTGCGGGTCGGCTCCGGCACTGACTGGAGCGAGCCGGTCACCATCACCGAGAACGCCAATCACGAGGACGAACCCGCGCTCGGGACCGCGGAGGACGGGAGCGCGCTCGCGGCCTGGACACAGTTCGAGGATGCCAACCGCGACGTCGGCGAGATAGAGGACCAGTTCTTCCAGGAGTACGAGATCGCAATCGCCTCGGCTGCCGACCCGGCGGACGCCGACAGCTGGACGGCGCCGACCAAGCTGACCGACGGTGACGCCTACGAGTACGCCCCGTCGGTCGTGTCGGTCGGTGCCGACCAGTGGCTGGTCGTCTGGGACCGCAACACGGCGGCGAATCTGAGCGACCTCTCGGCCGAGGAGGTCGGCTACGCGCTGGTCTCGACGGCCGGTGACGGTCTCACCGTCGAGACCCAGGGCACCATCGCGGACGCCCGCGCCCCCGATGTCGGTGTCTCGGACGGCGAGGTGCACCTCGCCTTCCACCGGCCGGGGAGCAGTCTCGGTGACGGCGAGGTGGTGCGCGGCACGCTCGACCCGACGACCGGCACATTCCAGCCCGTCGGGACACACACCGTCAGCGGGTTCAACGACCTGGCGGTCGCCGGTGACCGGGTGGTCTGGGCAGACGGCTCGGCGTCGGACCCGTCGATTTCGACAGCGGTCGCCGGTCTCTCCGCCACCAGCGGGGTCCCGCTCTCGACGGAGACGACGCGGCTGGCCGACCTCGAACTGGCCGCCCGTGGCGACCGGACGGTGCTGACCTACCAGGCTGACGCCCCGAACAGCGAGAGCACAGAGCGTGACCTGTTCGTCCAGGTGTACGAGGGCGGCTCCTGGAGCAGCGAACTGCAGCTCGCCCGTGCAGACCTCGAGGGCGGGGCGGTCACGCTGTCCGGGGCGAACCCGGTCGCGACCGCCGAGGGCGCGGTCGTCCCGTACGTGGTCAGCGAGTCGGCCGTCGACAGCAGTAACGACCTGTTCCTGGTCGAGCGGCCGTACGAGCCGACCCACGCGCTGAGCGCGACGATAGACACCCCGGAGAACGTCTCAGTCGGCGAGCCGGTGACGGTGGAGGCGACTGTCGAGAACGTCGCGGTCGCCGGCGGTGACGAGCCTGCCACGCTCCGGGTGACCGACGGCACGACCGTCGTCGAGACCGCCGAGGTCGGCCCGCTCGGCCCCGGCGAGACCGCGACGGTCGAGTTGACGCCCGCGGTGCCCGACACCGGTGACCTTGTTGTGACCGTCGACGGTGCCGACCCGGCGACCGACGACGGCGCGTTCAACCAGACGGTCACCGAGACGCTGTTGACGCCCGCGCTGGTGCCCGGCGAGGTGACTGTGACCCGGCTGAACGAGTCGACGAGCGAACTGGCGATCACGGTCACCAACACCGGTGCGGTGGACGCCGACCAGACGACGGTCGCCCTGCGCGACGAGGGCGAGACCGTCACGACACTCCCGGTACCTGCGGTGGCCGGCGGGGAGCGCGTGACCGTCACGACGACGTTCGACCCCGACGCCCTGGCGCGGTCGTCCTCGGAGACGGTCGTGCTCGACCCGGCAGGTGAACTGGCCGACGCGGCGGTCGAGGAGCGGACGCGCTCGGTCTGGGCCGGTCAGCCGAACGTGGTCGTCACCGACGAGGTGAGCTACTACGAGACCCCGGCCGGACAGCTGCTCGCGTCGCTGGTGCTCGGCAACGAGGGCGCGACTGGCGCGACGGTGTCGCTGTCGGCTATCGACGAGGAAAGCGGCGAGACGCTGGGCCGGTCGGCGGTCGAACTGGAGCCGGCTGTCGGGGACACCAGCCGGTACCGGACGGTGAACGTGTTGCTCCCCGGTGCGGCGGTGAACGACACGGTGCTGTTCGACGCCACCCCGGTCGAACGGCCGGACGCCGACACCGGCACCACCGGGACCTGGGACGAGGTCGGACCGGTACTGTCCGGGTTCACGCCGGACCCTGTCGTCGGCAACAGCCCGCCCGGTGACCTCGACCTCGACGGGCTCTACCGCGACGTGAACGGTGACGGAAGCCTCGACGAGACAGACGTGTCGGCCCTGTTCGAACAGCTGTCCGCACACGAGCTCCAGCAGAACGCCTGGGCGTTCGGGTTCGCCGGTGGCGACCTGCGCCAGCACGTCGGTGTCGCGGACGTGCAGGCGCTGTACGAACAGGTCCAGGGCGGCGACACCCCGGACAGCCCCGAGCAGGCCGGCGACGTGACGGTCTCGCTGGAACCGGCCGAGACCGGTCTCGACGTCGGCGCGGCGACAACCGTCGATGTGGTGGTCGAGGGCGCGAGTGGTGGAATCGCGGCCGCCGAGTTCGCGGTCGAGGTCGACGGACCGGTGACGATGACCGACGTCGACGCCGTCGACACGGCGTACAGCCGGGCCGAACTCGGTGCGGACGGTGACCGGCTCGTGTTCGCGGCCGCGACCGGTGCAGACGCGCTCGCACCCGGCAAGCACACCGTCGCCACGGTGACGGTCGTCTCCGAGGGGCCGGGTACCGCGACCCTCTCGCCGGTCGTCGACGGGTTCCCCGGCGGTGTCCTGGCCGGTCCGGCACAGCCGTACGCCGCCGAGACCGACGGCGCGGCGCTGTCGGTCGGCGAGGGTGAACTCGCCGTGGATATCGTGGAGGCCCCGGACACCCCGGTCGGGGAGGCTGTCGACGTGACGGTGAACGTCACGAACGTCGGTCCAACCGCGGCGAGCCAGAGCCTGACCGTCGAACTGGGTGACGGCCCCGGCACGGACAGCACGGTCGAGACGGAGCTCGAACTGTCCGGTGGCGAGTCCATCGAGGAGACGCTGAGCGTGCCGACGGACCCCACCGAGAACGCTGGGAGCTACGAGGTGACCGTCGCCACGGCCGACGACAGCGACAGCGACAGAGTCGAGGTGTACCCGCCCGCACTCGGCGGCGCGGAGGACCGGCCACGTGACCTGACCGGTGACGGGCTCTACCGCGACTTCGACGGTGACGGCGAGTTCACCATCTTCGACGTCCAGGGGCTGTTCACCTCGATGAGCGCCGCCGGACAGTACCCCGCGGCGTTCAACTTCGACGACAGCGAGAACCCCGCGGAGGTGACCATCTTCGACGTGCAGGCGATGTTCATCGACCTCGCCAGCTGAACGGGACCGAGAACGAACTGTGGGTCTCACCCCCGCCCGGACCCGGCCTGCCGAGGTCACCGGTCTCTCGACGCTCGGTGCCGGCGCGTGAGCTGTCGACGTGTCTCTGTCTGGTCCGGTCTACTTCGACGTGCTCCGGTTCGGTACGGTCTGGTCGAGTTCGGTACGGTCTGGTCGAGTTCGGTACGGTCTGGTCGGGTTCGGTTCGATTCAGGGGCGCGAGCTCGGGAGTGCCTCGATGTCGGCGGCGACGACCTCGTGGTCGTCGGGGAGGCGGTCGATACAGTCGTAACAGAGGAAGTGCTCGGAGCCGTCGACGAGTTCGAGCGTCATCCCCTCGGTCGGCCTGTGGTCGAAGATCCAGAGATTGGCGAGGCCGCCACCGATCCTGACCGATTCGCCACAGCCGTCACACGATTCCGTGGCCATAGGTCAGGAAGGGGGTCGAGCGACAAATGGGTTTCTCCCCGCCCGGTGTCACCGGACGGGAGACCACGTGTTGATAAGCCCGGCAGACCGAAGGAGAGGTATGGAGAGTCTCAATCGGATGGCGACAGAGCTTGTCGACGAGGCGATCGACTTCGCCGACGAGCTCGCCATCGAGGTGTACCCGCTGTCGGGTGACAGTATGGTGCTCGATTTCGGTGTCGACCTGCCGGGTGGCATCGAGGCAGGGCTCCTGCTGGCGGAGATACAGACCGCCGGGCTGGCGACGCTGGGCACCAGCCTCGAGGAGGTCGCGGGCGCGCCGCTGACACACGTGGAGTGTTCGACCGACCAGCCAGCGCTGGCCCTGCTGTGTGCCGGCAAGGCCGGCTGGGAGGTCACGCTCGGAGAGTTCGACGCCCTCGGCAGCGGTCCGGCCCGGGCACTGGTCGCGACGGAGCCTGTCTTCCAGCGCATCAACTACCGCGACGAGTTCGACCTCGCCGTGCTCGCGCTCGAATCCGACCAGCTCCCCGACGAGGCTGTCGCCGCACAGGTCGCCGAACGGGCGGGCGTCCCCGAGAGCGGTGTCTTCCTGCCGACCTACGCGACGGGGAGTCTCAGCGGCAGTGTCGTCGCGGCCTCGCGGGCGGCCGAACTCGCGGTGTTCCGGCTGACCGAACTCGGCTACGACCCGCTTGACGTGCTCTCTGCCACCGGTTCGGCGCCGGTCGCGCCGGTCGCCGGGGACGAACGCGCCGCGCTCGCGACCACCCAAGACGCACTCGCGTACGGGAGTCGGGCACATCTCGTCGTCGACCGCCCGTTCGACC
>CAZFMN010000039.1:0-22393 GCA_964520075.1 uncultured Halobacteriales archaeon
CCGGCCACCGACCCGTTGACGCTGACCGTCACGAGATGCTCACCGACCGGGAGCGGACCGATGCTGTACTCGCCGCTCGCGTCGGTGGTGGTGGTCGCGACCACCGGCCCACCGGACCCGAACGCGGACACCTCGACCGTCGCACCCTCGATCGGTGACCCGGTGCCGTTTTCGACGACCGTCCCGTTGAGGGCACCGGTCTCGCGCGTGAATCCGAAGTCCACGCCCGTCGTCGTCGCACCCACGTCGACGGTCACGTTCGTCGTGTCCGCGACACCAGTGTAGTTCGCGCTATCCGAACTCGCCGTCACCGTGTAGCCGGCGTCGACGTTCACATCCACGCCCGCGATGGTGTAACTCGCCGTGTCGGTCCCGCCGGCGAGTGTCACCGTCGTCGCGTCACCGGTCTCCGCGACGGTCACTGTCACGTTGACTGTCTCGCTGGGGTCGACCACATCTAGCGCTATCTCGCCGCTCACCGCGCCGGCGCTTGCATAGTCGAGCGCTATCTCGCCCAGGTCGTTCTCGCCCTCTGTAATCGTCACCGGCAGGCCAGCAGACGAGAGGTTCGTCGCGTCGACCACCACGAAGTGCTCACCCACCGGGAACGTGTCCGTCGGCAGGTCGAACGCCCCTGTCGCGTCCGTCGCGTTCTCGAAGGTGAACGTCGGACTCCCCGAGTCGTCACCCTGGAACGCGTACACGTCGATTGTCGCGTTCTCGACGCCCTCGCCGGCACCCGGTGTCTGCTGGGTCGAGGCCGTCTCGCCCGAGGCCACGACCGTTCCGTTCGCGCCACCGGTCTGACGCGTGAACGTGAAGTCCACGCCCGTCGTCGTCGCGCCGACGTCGACGGTCACGTTCGTCGCGTCTGCCGGGTCGTCGTAGTTCGCGCTGTCCGAACTCGCTGTCACCGTGTACCCGCTGTCCACGTTCACGTCCACGTCCGGTACCGTGTACGTCGTACTGTTCTCCCCACCGGCGAGTGTCACCGTCGTCGTGTCACCTGTCTCCGCGACGGTCACGGTCACGTTGACCGTCTCGCCGGGGTCGGAGGAGTCGAGCGCTATCTCGCCGCTCACCGCGCCGGGTTCGGCGTAGTCCAGCGCTATCTCACCGAGGTCGTTGCTTCCCTCGGTGACCGTCACCGGCAGACCGGCCGCCGAGAGGTTCGTCCCGTCGACCACCACGAAGTGCTCGCCCACCGGGAACGTGTCCGTCGGCAGGTCGAACGCCCCTGTCGCGTCCGTCGCGTTCTCGAAGGTGAACGTCGGACTCCCCGAGTCGTCACCCTGGAACGCGTACACGTCGATTGTCGCGTTCTCGACGCCCTCGCCGGCACCCGGTGTCTGCTGGGTCGAGGCCGTCTCGCCCGAGGCCACGACCGTTCCGTTCGCGCCACCGGTCTGACGCGTGAACGTGAAGTCCACGCCCGTCGTCGTCGCGCCGACGTCGACGGTCACGTTCGTCGCGTCTGCCGGGTCGTCGTAGTTCGCGCTGTCCGAACTCGCTGTCACCGTGTACCCGCTGTCCACGTTCACGTCCACGTCCGGTACCGTGTACGTCGTACTGTTCTCCCCACCGGCGAGTGTCACCGTCGTCGTGTCACCTGTCTCCGCGACGGTCACGGTCACGTTGACCGTCTCGCCGGGGTCGGAGGAGTCGAGCGCTATCTCGCCGCTCACCGCGCCGGGTTCGGCGTAATCGAGCGCGAAGTCGACCGTCTGTGTCTCGTCAGCGTTGACCCCGACGACGGTCGATTCGGGTGCGAACTCCCCGTCGGTCACCTCGACCGTGTAGTTCCCGGGCGACAGTCCGTCGAACGCGTACGCCCCGGTGTCGTTTGTCGTCGTGGTCGCTACCTCGTCGGCCGGGTCCGTGCTGGTCCCGGTGTAGAGTGTCACGTTCGCACCGGCAATCGGTTCACCCGCGGCCTGGTCGGTGTTGGCGGTGTCGCCGGACGCGGTCACGGTCCCGTTGACCGCTCCACCCAGAATCTCGACCGTCGCCGTGTCGGTCACCGGCGCAGGCACGCCGGCAGCGGGGTCGAACGCCAGTATCGGTGCACCGAACGCGGAGTCGCCGTCGGCAAAGTGCACCATCGCCAACACGTCGGTTGTCACGTTCAACTGCTCGTTCAGGCCGACCGTGACGTTGTCCTGCGGACCGGTCAGGTTACCCGAGTTGCCCAGCACCGGCAGCCCCGCGGTGTTCTCGTGGACCACGACCACGTACTCCTCGTCGTCCGGTAGCACGCTACTTGCCGAGACCGTCACCTCGCTCGTCGGCCCGCTGTAGGTCTGGTTGTCGATGCTCACGGAGGTGTCGAACACCGTCGATGTCTCGGCCGCACCGCGCGGCTGACCGGGGTCGATTGGGGTCACGAGCGAGGCCGAGCCGTCACCGACGGTGAACCGCTCGAAGGTCAGGTCACCGACACCCGCGCCCTGTGGCACGGCGTCGAACCCGTGCAGGAACTCCGCCTGACCGACAAAGGATGTGAAGCTGATCTGGCCGAAGTTCAACGCGACTGTCGCGCTCTCGCCGGGTGCGAGCTGTTCGACCGGGTTGTCACCGACCAGTCCGAGCGGACCCGCGAACCAGCGGACCTCCGCCGCGCCTGACGTCTGCCCGACGTTCGTTACCGTCACTGACACCGCGTACGCGACCGGTTGCGCGGGGTCTGGCTGTTCAGACGGCGCGCTGAACCCGGACAGTTCGAACGCCGCCGGGTCGATTGTCTCGGTCAGTGTCGTCGGCCCGGTCGTCACCGCGAGCTCCTCGCCCAGACCGCCGAACGTGTGTGCCAGCCCGAACTGGTCACCCTCGGAGAACGTGCCATCGACCTCGACTGTCACCGGCACGCCGTTCGCGCTGACCGGCTGTGCGAAGCTGATGTTCTCGCCCGGCGAGATGGTCGTGCCCGCGACCGTCACGTTGATATCGGCCGGCGTGACCCCCTGAGCGTCGGTCAGTTCGACCCCGTACTCCTCGAGGTTCTGTACGTCCAGTACGATGGTGAAGTTGCTCTCGAACTCGGTGAAGCCGGGCTGACCGGCAACAGGCACGACATCGAGTTCGGGCTCCAGCGCGAAGTCCGCCGTCTGGTCACCGCTGCCCACCGGCACCGTCTGACTGGCCGGCGTGTAGCCAAACTCGTCGGCGGTCACCGCAACCGAACTGACGTTGCTGGTCAGCTCGATGCTGTAGTCGCCGTTCTCGTCTGTCGAGGTGACCACACCCGTGTCGGTCTGTATCTTCACACCGGTCAGCGCGTCACCGGTCGCGCTGTCGGTGACCGTCCCCGAGATGTTCGTCGTGTCCTGAATCGCCAGCGTCGCCGCGGTCACGTTGATGATACCGGTTCCGTACCGGATGTCACGCTCGTTCGTGCCGGCCGGCGCGTCGGGGGGCTTCTCGGCGGTCTCTGCCAGTGCCCGCTCGATCGTCTTCGGGTCGTGTTCGACGTCGGTCGCCGACTGGATGAGCGCTATCGCACCCGACACGTGCGGGGTGGCCATGCTGGTCCCCTGTGACAGCGAGTACGTCGGGTTCTCGGCGACGACCTGCCCGAGCGGCCCGGCACTCAGCACCTGCGCACCGGGCGCGCTGACGTCCGGCTTGACGTACGAGCGCGGATACGTGTCGGGGTACGCGCCGAGCGTTCCGTTCTCGGTGATGGGGAACACCGTGTTCGGTGTTATCACGTCGCCGCTGGAGAAGCCGGCAATCTCCCCGTCGGGGGTACTCGCACCGATGCCGAGCGTGCTGAACTCCGGTCCCGGTGACCCGCCCGGACCGCCGACCGGACCGGACCCCTCGTTACCGATTGCACCGACAACGGACATGCCCGCGTCGTTTGCGTTCTGTGTCGCCTCCTCGGTCGCCAGCTGGATGTTCGAGAGTCCGTTCGTCGCGGACGGCGGCAGTCCGAGGCTCAGACTCGCCACGTCCGCACCCTGCGCGACGGAGTACTGGATTCCGGCGAGCGAGTCACCGAGGAACGAGCCGCCCCCGGCGAAGGAGTTTATCTTTATCAGCTCTGCCGCCGGCGCAACACTGTACCGGGACACGTTGCCCCCGGGGTTGGCCGCACCGGTTGCCGTTCCTGCGGTGTGCAGACCGTGGTTCCCTGCTGGGCCGAGCTCGCCCTCGATTATCTGGCCACCGACCACACTCGCGGCCAGTGAGATGTTGATATCGGGGTGGACCTCCGAGCGATTAGTCGTGCCGATACCGTTGTCGATTATCGCAACCGTCGTGCCCTCGCCCTGCGAGCCGAACGTGTCCTCGAAGTTCGGGACGTCGATCTGCTGGAGTCCGTACGTCTGCTGTGCCCTGACATCGTCGCGGCTGAGTTCCGTGGGGTCACCGGCAGGCCGCGGAAGCCGGAGCTCCGCGTTCTCGACAACGTGCTCGACACCGGCCACCCGCTCGAGGTCGGCAACCGACACGTCGTCGCTGTCGACGGTCACGCTCAGCGCGTTGACGATCCAGAACTGGCTGTCGACGGTCACCGGTAGCGCGTCCAGTCGCTCTACGACCGGTTGCTGGGCCTGCGTTGCCTGGCTCTGCAACTGCTGGACGATTGTCCTGCGGTCGGCAGTCGCATCCGTCGACAGGTCCTCCTCCAGGAGCAGGATGTAGCGCCGCTCGTCACCCGTGCTCTCGGTCCGCGTGTCGGTGAGGAACGGGTGGTCGACATCGCTCGCCGTCGGGTCGAGCTCCGAGCGGGCGTCCGCGAACAGCTCCACTGTGTGCTCACCCGGCGTCGCGTTCTCGACATCGAGCAGCAGTTCGCCGTTCTGTGCGTCACCGACGTTCCGGAAGTCGACCAGCGAGTCCTGGGTCAGCGTCTCGCCCTCGTATATGACCACAAAGTCCTCAGCCGGGTTCGAGACCAGGTCCTGTTCGACCTGCTCGGCCTCGGTGAGGTTGTCGACGTAGACGACCGCGTTGCCCTGTTCGTCGACACCGAGTGCCTGACTCCCGAACGCCAGCTCTGCGCCCTCGGCACTGAACGCGGCAGCCTCACCACCGTCGGTGACACCACCGGGGACGACCCCGTCCGCGCTCGCGTGTGGCAGTACGGGGAACGTCGCTGGCGGGAAGAGCTCACCCTCCGAGACGTTCTCGTCGTCGACGACGTGAATCATCGCGATGTACTCGTCGGTCGTATTGAACGCGAGCGGGTTGCCGTCGGTATCCAGCAACTGGACGGCGACATCCTCGTTGACCCCGCTGAGCACCGGCGAGGCCCCGACGAAGGCCCCCGGTGTTCCCTGGGCGGTGGTCTCGTGCAGGTTGATTGTGAACAGCGTGTCGGGGTCACCGACCAGACCCGCGGTTGCCGCGGTGACCTCGGTGGTGGAATCCTCGAAGGACTGGTTGGCGAAATCAACAACACCCTGGAACACCGTCGCTGTCTCGCTGTCCAGTATCGCATCGGCAGTCTCGAACGAAACCGTGTCGCCGGGCGCGTACGCCTCACTCAGTTCCGCTGTCGGGATGATGTGAGCGGTGTGCTCGCCTGGGAACCCGCCGGTATCGGTAACCGGAATCGTGACCGACCCGCCGTCGAGGTCGGTCGCGTTGAACGTGTCCAGCCCCGCGATAACGAGGTCACCGCCGTCCTCGTAGGTCACCACGACCGCGCTGTCCGTGTTCGCCTCGACGCCGTCGACCACGACGCCGGGAGCCGTCAGGTTCTCGTCTGTGAACGTGCTGGAGGCCGTTGCCTGGTCGCCGAAGCTCAGTTCTCCCTCGGCGGTCTGGAGAACGTCCTCGCGTGCACCCCGGTCGTAGGCTGGACCGGTGAGGTTCCGCACGACTGGCTGGTCACCCTCGTCGACGAACACCCAGTAGCCGTCGTACGCCTCGACGGTGTCGTTCGGGCCGAGTTGCTGACTGAAATCGCCCGTGAACACGTCGAGCTCCGCAACGTCACCCTGGACGAGGTTCAGGTCCTCCTCGACAGTCAGGTTGTCCGTCGCGGAGATATTGAAGTTCGAACTCGCGAAGTTCCACCCCGTCGAGAGTTCGACCGTTCCGGGGTCACCCGCGGTGGCGAACGTGTAGCCGACCCGGGCGTCGTTGCTGGACCCCGCGACGTACAGCCCCCGGTGGAGGTCGGCCGCCGTCTCGAAGTCGGGGTCCGTGACCGTGTCGTACGTGCCCGCCGCCGCGTCCCAGACGTTCACCGCGCCGACACCCTCCGCGGAGAGTTCTGCACCCTGTGGGACCGACCGCAGGTCGAACCCCGAGCCGACCGCGAACGCCTCGTGGACCACCTCGACAGTTGCGGGGTCCGCAACGTCGAAGCCGGCGAGACCGACCGTCGCGTTCGAGGTCGGTTCGAGGTCGAGCACACTCGGGTCGATCTCGGCCGTGAGCGAACCGTTCTCGGCTGTTGCCGTTGTCACCGGTTGGCCGCCGACTGTCACCGTCAGCCCACGGTCGACCAGGCTACCGTTGTCGGTGACACCGCTCGCCTCGACCGTGACTGTCCCCTCGTCGACGACAGTGCCGATGAACTCGGCGTCGATCGTCGTCTCGTTGGCCGTCGTGTCGGTTCCAACCGCGGGTCCGTCGTCGGCCGCGGCGGTGGCGACCATCGCACCTCCCGCCACTACCCCCACGAGCAGCACCGCAATCAGCAAAAGAGACCGTGTGTGTCCGTTATTCATACGAGCGATACCCCGCGTCCGTTGCCGGATCGTGTCCGATAGTGCTCCTGATTCGAACAGTCGTCCGGACCGTACATCTCGACGCGCCGGGTACCGAGATGTGCCGTGTGCTCGTGCATAGGTTCCTGTATCAGGGGTCGACTCACAGTTACTTATAATCCACTGTTTGCCGGAGTGAGAGAGCCGACTGTGTGCCACGACCGCCAACTGGCACCATCTGTATATACGTGTGCGAACAATCCACAGGGTATGGCAACAGACCAGTACGTCCCGGTTGCGGGGCGGTCAGAACTCGAAGAGGAGGGGCGAACCGTCGTTTCGGAGGACGGTCGCGCAATCGCGCTGTTCTACCACGAGGGGACTGTACACGCTGTCGACAACAGGTGCCCGCACATGGGGTTTCCGCTCTCCCGTGGCACCGTCGAGGATGGTGTGTTGACCTGTCACTGGCACCACGCCCGGTTCGAACTCGCGGAGGGTGACACGTTCGACCCGTGGGCCGACGACGTCCAGACGTTCCCCGTCGAGGTGCGTGACGACACGGTCTACCTCGACCCGGACCCCGAGCCGACGGTGCCGCCGGCGACCCGGTGGCGCAACCGCCTCGCGGACGGGCTCCAGGAGGACCTCTCGCTCGTGATTGCGAAGGCCGTGCTCGGACTCGACGAGCACGGCGAGGGGTTCGAGACACCACTGGAGACGGCGGTGAACTTCGGCACGAACTACCGCGATTCGGGGTGGGGCAGCGGGCTGACGACGCTGTCGTACGTGGCCGACCTCTACCCCGTGCTCGGCGGGCGGGACCGCCGTCGGGCGATGTTCACCGGCGTCCGGCGGGTAGCCGAGGACTGCGCGGACGAACCCCCGCGCTTCCAGCAACACGCCTTCGGGAACCGGGAGCTCTCGACGGCCCGGCTGAAGAGCTGGTTCCGCGAGAACTGCGAAGTCCGGGACGCCGACGGCGCCGAGCGGGCGCTGCTGACCGCCGTCGAGGCGCTCCCGCCGGGTGAGGTGGCCGAACTGCTCGTCGCGGCCGCCACCGACCACCTGTATCTGGACGCGGGTCACACGCTGGATTTCCTCAACAGCGCGCTCTCGGTGGTCGAACACCTCGGCTGGGACCACGCCCCGGGGGTGCTGGCCGCGACGGTGCCGCGGTTCACCGAGGCGACCCGCTTCGAGGAGCAGTCCTCGTGGCGACAGCCGGTCGACGTCGCCGCGCTCTGTTTCGACGCCCACGACCGACTGCCCGACCTCGTCGCGGCCGGCGAGGGGGAGACCTGGACCGAACCCGACGAGTTTGTCGAGACACTGCTCTCCGACGACCCGGGGGCCATCGTCGAGGCGCTCTGTGACGCCATCGCCGACGGGGCGACCCGGGCGGAGCTCACGGACGCGGTCGCGCGGGCCGCCACCCGCCGGGTGGCGTACTTCGCCACCAGCAACGAGTTCAACGACTGGAACACCGTCCACCACACGTTCGTCTACGCGAACGCCGCCCACGAACTGACCGGCCGCACCGACGCGACCGAGCTCTACCGGGCCTGCTTCGACGGCGCTATCTCGGTCTACCTGGACCGGTTTCTCAACAGTCCGCGCGCGCCGGTCCCGGAGCCCGGTGACTCCTCGCGGGACCCCGAGACGGTCCGCGAGGAGTTGCTCGCGTCGTTCGACGAGCAGGGCGCGGTCGACCGCGCCGGCCGTCTCGTCTCCGAGCACTTCGACGCCGGCGGCGAACCCGCCCGTCTGAAGCGCGTGCTCGGCCGGGGCCTGCTCCGCGAGGACGCCGGCTTCCACACGAACCAGAACGTCGGCGCCGCCATCCGCCGGTTCGACGCGCTCGAGGAGTCCGAGGAGCGACGCCTCGCGCTGATCGCCGGCGCGCGCTATCTCGCGGCGCACACCCCAACCCGGCGCGAGACCGAGCAGACCTTCTCGATTGCGACCCGCCTGCACCGCGGCGAGCGACTCCACGAGACCGGGTGACCCGGGTGCAACGCGGCGGCGCGTCACCGCGAGCGTCGGCGATGGCTTCAAACAGGAGGGACTGGTACTGGCGGGCGTGACCTCGACATCTGACAGCCCCGAGATTCCCGTTCACGACGGACAGGATGCGATCGAGCGGGCCTACACCAGCGCAGAACAGGAGGGGGTGCCGTTCGTCGCCATCGAGCGCTACGAGGATGGGTACGCGTTCACCTACGACCTGCTCCCGGCAGGCGAACGACTCACCCCGCCGATGCGAAAGGAGGTGCAGGTTCGTCTCACCGACACACTCGAGGACATCGTCCGGAGCGACGAGACGCGGACAGTCGAGGTGAGCAAGTCGGTCAACGACTCGCTCGGCCACGTCTCCCTGCTCGCCTCCGAGTCCGAGGCCCGGCAGATTGCCCGCGCCGTAGCACCGGTTGTCCTCGACCGGGCGAACTGGGTCGAGGAGTGACCACACGGTCGACGACAGGCTGACCCCGGACCGGTCTGCCCCGCTCTGGCTCTGCAGGGCAAACATATTACTATCCCAGACTGGTATAAAAGACGTATGTCGGTAGCCCGTACCCTCGGGAGACTCACAGTCGTACTGGTCGGGACCGCGCTCGCAGTCGGTGTGGCGGTTGCGCTGTTCTGGGCGGTTCCGGAGTTCACCGGACTCGGACTCCTCGAGACGATACTGACCGCGGTGGTCGTGGCGGGTGGGGTCGTGACGGCCGGACGGGTGGCCGGGAACGTGTTCCCCGCACACAACGTCGCGGAGGTCGAGGTCGGCGACGTCATCACGCGCGACGGCGGGGCCCCCGGTCCGCTCCCCGTTGGTGGCGGCGGGACCAGCGCGGACGACATCGTCGAGCAGATCGAGCAGGCGGACGCAGACGGCGGTGCCGAGGCGCTGATCGTGAAACTCAACACACCCGGTGGGGCGATCGTACCGAGCGAGGATATCCGCCGGGCCGTCAGGGAGTTCGACGGTCCCACCGTCGGCTACGCCGAGGACCTGGCCGCGAGTGGCGGCTACTGGATTGCGAGTGGGTGTGACGAGTTCCACGCGCGCGAGAACAGTGTCGTCGGGTCCATCGGCGTCATCGGCTCCCGCCTCGGGCGAACGGAACTCGGCGAGAAGGTCGGTCTCGACTACCGCCGACTCGTCGCCGGCGAGTACAAGGACGCGGGGGCCGCCTGGCGCGAGTTCGAGGAGCGCGACAGGGAGTACCTGCAGGGGCTGATCGACGAGTCATACGACGCCTTCGTCGAGACGGTCGCCGAGGGCCGTGACCTGGACGAGGAGTTCGTCCGCGACACCGAGGCCCGCGTCTACTCGGGCCGGGAGGCCGTCGAGAACGACCTCGTCGACACCTGCGGGCCGCGCGAGGAGATGGAGGAGCGCCTCGCCGACCGCATCGGTGTCGACGAACTCCGCATCGAGCAGTTCGAACCCCAGCAGGGGGTCACCGACCGCGTCGGCGCCGGCGCCCGCTCCGTCGCCCGCGCGTTCGGTGCCGGCGTGGCGAGCGCCCTGTTCGGCGACGAGGGTCGCCCACCGATCCGCACCTGAACTGACCTGAACCTGACCGGTTCGGGAACCTGCACTGACTGCTGTACTGAAACTGGAGCGGGCGAACTGACCTGGACTCACACACGGCTCGCGTGCACGCGAGAGTACCTCGCATCACCACAGAACCCCGTCTCACCCCGGGAGTTCGTGCCGTTCCGCGAGCGACTCCAGAGTCGGGGGTCGGACGCTGGTCAGAACTTCTCGAGGAGTCGCCGGTAGAACCCGGCGTCGTGGTCACCGTCGGTTGCGAGTTTCTCGACGATGAGTTCGGGTGTCGACCGGGCGAGCGAGCCCTTCACCGGCGAGCGCTCGACCTGGAGTTCACCGTCAACGAGGCCGTGAGCCTCGATACCGTCGACGGCGAGGTCGGTCTCGGCGGCCTCGCGTATCTCCCGGGCGAGATGCGAGACGAACACGGCGGTCGCGTCGCGCCGGTCGAGCGCCTCCAGGATGCCGGCCACGATTAGCGCACTGGCCCCGGGTTCGGTGATGCTCTCGAGTTCGTCGACCAGCACCAGCACCCGGCGGCGCTCGCTCACCTCCGTCACCAGGTCGCCGAACTCCCGGAGCGTGGACTCGAAGGCCCCCGCGTCGAGGGTGCCCTGCGAGGTGGCGTGGTAGTGGAGCTCGTCGACGCGACCGACCCGCGCCCGCTCTGCCGGCACCGGGAGTCCCATCTGTGTGAGTGTCACCACGAGCGCCACCAGGTCGAGCAGCGAGGTCTTGCCGCCGCTGTTGACCCCCGAGAGCAGTGTCACCCCCTCGACACTGTAGTCGACAGGTTCGACCGCGTCGACCGGCGCGTCGAGCAGCGGCGATCGGCCGCCCTCGATGTCGATGCCGCTGCCGCCGACCGTCGGCATCGTGCAGTCGAAATCGCGGGCGAACCGCGAGACAGCAAGCTCCACGTCGAGTTCGAGTGCCCGGTCGACGAGCCGTTCACAGTCCGGGCGCAGTCCGGCGAGCTGGCGGGCGGTCTCGCGCTTGCGGCGCTCGGCCCGGCGGTCGCGCATCGCCGTCAGCTCCTCGCGGAGCCGGGTCACAGCCTGCTCGTCGCGCTCGACGGGGTAGGTCGGGCGGTCCTCGAACACCCGCCGGGCCAGCTGTCCGGTGTCCTGCAGGGCGAGTGTCTCGACGAGTGTCTCGCGGGCGCGCTCGACGGCCGTCTCGAACTCGTCCGTGAGCTCCCGCTCCAGCAGCGAGTCCACACCGGCGCCGCGCTCCGCGAGTGACAGCAGGTCGGTTCCCTCGATTGTGACGTCCCGGGCCTCGATTGCCGCCCGGAGGTGGTCGTTTGCCACCCGCTCGGCATCGCTCACGGCCGCGTCGATGTCGGCGACGGCATCCGACAGGCGGGTGAGCTCCTCGTCACCGCCGACGGAGCCGTCCGCGTCGAGCACGTCCAGCGCCCCGGCCAGCGTCTCCAGGTCACAGGGCGGGTCGAGGCCGGCCCGCCGGTGGACGGTCGCGGCCGCACGGAGTGTCTCGCGGTTGTGTGCGAAGAAGGCGAGCGCCCGCTCGGGCACCACCGCGACGGGGTTCGCGAGCGCGTCCGGTTCGACGCGGACCTCGGCCGGGAGGTCGGCGCCGGCGAACCGCTCGTCGAGGGTGATAACCGTCGCGTACCCGCGGGCCAGCTCCGCCAGCTGCCGGGCGTCCTCGACCAGTTCGACCGACAGTTCGGGTATCGCGGACTGTGCCTCGGCGTAGCGCTCGGCGTCACCGGTGGCGAGACACCGCTCGCGGACACGCACGTCGTCCGGGTCGGCGAGCGGTTCGACACGCGAGAGCGCGTCGAGCACCGCGGGGTCGGGGTCCCGGTCCATCGCCTCGCGTGCGAACGCCCGGACCTCCTCGATGCGGGAGTCGACGGTGCTCGGGTACAGCGTCTCCAGTCGCCGGGCGGCGTAGTCGGTGACCGCCCGCTCCTGGAGCAGGGCGAGCACCTCGCGGTGGATGTCACGGGCGCGGTCGGTCGCGGTGAACCCGCCGGGGTCGTCGTGGCGCTGTCGGACCGCCCCCCGCGCGATGCGCGCCGCCCGCCCGGGGCTGACACCCGGTGCACGCGAGAGTGTCGCCACGTCACCCTCGCGCAACGCCCGCTCGGGGTTCTCGAGGGTCTCCAGTGCCGCGGCCGTCTTCTCTCCGACACCCGGCACCGACTCCAGGTCCATCGAGCACACGTTCGGGCGCGAACAGAAAAAGGACGCGGGGACGCGAAACAACCGGTCGACGACGGCCCCAGGCTGACCGAATCGGGTCGGTCGGCCGCCGACGGACACACGTTCGGGTGACAGAGACGGACACAGCCCCGGGGATGTGCACAGTCTCGGCCAGAAATTTGAAACCCACCGAGCGACACCTCCGAGTATGAGTGTCACGACAGCGGTCGTGCTGGCGGCCGGCGAGGGGACGCGGCTGCGCCCGCTGACGCGCAACCGTCCGAAGCCGATGTTGCCGGCGGCGACCCGTCCGATTCTCGAACACGTGCTCGACGCGCTCGTCGACGCCGGGATGGACCGGCTGGTGCTGGTGGTCGGCTACCGGCGCCGGCGCGTCCAGGAGCAGTTCGGCCCGGAGTACCGGGAGGTTCCAATCGAGTACGTCGAGCAGTCGAAACAGCTCGGGAGCGGGCACGCGCTCGCCCAGGCCCGCGACTCGGTGTCCGGGCCGGTGCTGGTGGTGAACGGTGACCACCTGATCGAGGCGAGCGCCGTCCGCGAGGTGGCCGACGCGTTCGCGACAGACGAGCCCGCGGCGACCGTGGCTGTCATCGAGCGCGACGACCCCAGCCGGTACGGCGCGGTCACGCTCTCGGACGGCCAGGTCACCGGGATAATCGAGAAACCGGACACCGACGACTACCGGCTGATAAACGCCGGTATCTACGCATTCGACGAGGCCATCTTCGAGTGGGTCGAGGCGACCCCCCGGAGGGACGGCGAACTCGCGCTGACAGACACGATTGCGCGGCTGGTCGAGCGCCAGCGGGTGGACGCGGTCCGGGTGTCCGGACTGTGGGTCGACGCCACCTACCCGTGGGACCTGCTCACCGTGGCACGGTCGGTGCTCGACCGGGGGCGGGTCTCCGGCCCCGAGCGTAGCGCCGGCGTCTGGGTGGCCGAGACCGCACAGGTCCACGAGGATGCGGTCCTCCGGCCGCCGGTGGCAATCGCACCCGACGCCGAGGTCGGCCCGGGGACGGTGCTCGGACCGGCGGTAACGGTCGGCCGGAACGTCACCATCGGCGCGAACGCGACTGTCGTGCGGTCGGTGCTGGACAGCGACACCAGGGTCGGGCACGGCGCGACGCTCGTCGACACGGTCTGTGGGCAGAGTGTGGTCGTCGGGGTGGACGTGTCTGTGCCCGGCGGAC
The DNA here is from genome assembly GCA_964520075.1 of uncultured Halobacteriales archaeon. Classification (GTDB taxonomy): domain Archaea; phylum Halobacteriota; class Halobacteria; order Halobacteriales; family Haloarculaceae; genus Halovenus. The sequence continues at coordinate 13,610 of CAZFMN010000039.1, forward strand.
CGGCCGATGTCCGGGTCGACGAGCGGGTGTTCACCGACCGTCGCCTCGGGGCGGTGCTCGCCGACCGGGCCCACATCGGCGGCGCGGCCACACTCCAGCCCGGAACGCTCGTCGGTCCCGACGCGACGGTCGAGGCGGGTGTCACGGTCAACGGACACGTTCCCGAGAACGGACGGGTGGTGCGCTGATGTGCGGGATTATCGGCTGTGTCGGCCGCGGCGACGACACCCTCGACACCCTCGTCGAGGGGCTGGCCAACCTGGAGTACCGCGGCTACGACTCCGCCGGGGTCGCACTCGTCGGTACAGACGGGCTCTCTGTCTGCAAGGCAGAAGGTGAGCTGTCGGCCCTGCGCGAGCGTCTCGAAGGGCGTGACCTCACCGGGACCGTCGGTATCGGTCACACCCGCTGGAGCACCCACGGGGCGCCGACCGACGCGAACGCCCACCCCCACACCGACTGTGCCGGCGAGGTCGCGGTCGTCCACAACGGCATCATCGAGAACTACCAGTCCCTCCGGGCGGAGCTCGAAGGGCAGGGCCACGAGTTCGAGAGCGACACCGACACCGAGGTCGTCCCACATCTCGTCGAGGCGGCGCTGGCCGGCGGCGCACGACCGGAGCCCGCGTTCCGGGAGGCGGTCGACCGGCTGGAGGGCAGTTACGCCATCGCGGCCGTCGTCGCGGGCTCACGGGAGATACTCGCCGCCCGCAACGACTCGCCGCTCGTCGTCGGTCTCGGGCAGGACGGCGAGGAGGCACCCAAACAGGACGGTGCCGGTGGGCCGGTGTTTCTCGCCAGCGACGTGCCGGCGTTCCGCGAGCACACGCCGCACGTGCTCTATCTCGAGGACGGCGACGTCGCCAGCCTGAACGGCGGTCTCACGGTCACCGATACCGACGGTGTCGCGGTGGACCGCGGGGTCGAGACCGTCGAGTGGGACGCCGAACAGACCGGCAAGAGCGGCTACGACCACTTCATGCGAAAGGAGATCCACGAACAGCCCTGGGCGCTACGGCAGTGTCTCAGCGGTCGGGTCGAGGAGCTCCGCGGGGCCGCCGATATCGACCTCGACCTGGGGGCCACCCTCGGCGTGCAGTTCGTCGCCGCCGGCACCTCCTACCACGCCTCGCTGTACGGGGCCGAACTGTTCCGGCGGGCAGGGGTCCCCGCGCAGGCGTTTCTCGCCAGCGAGTACGCCACCTCCCCCCCACCGACCGGTGACGACCTGGTCGTGGGTGTCACACAGAGCGGCGAGACCGCCGACACCCTGAGCGCGCTCCGGGAGGCCGACCGGCGCGGCGCGGAGACGCTCGCGATCACGAACACCGTCAGTTCGACCGCCGACCGGGAGTGTGACCACTCCCTGCTCATCCGCTCCGGCCCCGAGATCGGCGTCGCCGCCACGAAGACCTTCGCCGGACAGCTGGCGGCGCTGAACCTCCTCTCGCTCGCGACTGTCGAGAGCCAGCACGACCGCCGGACGCTCCTGCCGGCGCTCCGTGACCTCCCCGGGGACGTGCAGGCGATTCTCGACGACTCCGGCGCGAAGGGCGTCGCCGACGCGTACGACGACGCCAGCGCGTACTTCTTCATCGGTCGGGGGCTCCAGTACCCCGTCGCACTGGAGGGGGCGCTGAAACTGAAGGAGATCAGCTACGAGCACGCCGAGGGGTTCGCCGCGGGCGAACTCAAACACGGCCCGCTCGCGCTCGTCGAGGACACCACCCCGGTGTTCGCGGTCGTGCTCGGCGACGGGGAGCGCGCACAGAAGACCGTCGGCAACATAAAAGAGGTCGAGGCCCGCGACGCCCCGGTCGTGGCCGTGACCGACGGCCGGAACGACGCCCACCTGTACGCCGACCACGTGCTGGAGGTGCCCGAGACCCACCCCCGCGCCGGCGCGCTGCTCGCGAACGTCCAGCTGCAGCTGGTCGCCTACCACATCGCGGACAACCTCGGCCGACCGATCGACAAACCCCGACACCTCGCGAAGAGTGTCACCGTCGAGTGAGCGTCTCCACGGGGAGACATTCGAGGGCTCCGCTCGCCGTGACAGCGCAACCGGATACCAGACCCAACACACTGTGTTCCGGAGCGTCGGCACGGGGTATTTCACGGGTGCACCGGATAGAGAGTGTATGGACGTTGTCGTGCGCGAGGCAGTATCCGACGACGCATCCCGGATACGGGAGGTCCACCTCGATTCCATCGAGACGCTGGGTGGGCAGGCATACAGCGACCAGCAGGTCGCGGCGTGGGCACACGACCGCGACCCCGCGGAGTATCCGATCGAAACCGAAGGGACCTACGCTGTCGTCGCCGAGGCGGACGACCGACTCGTCGGGTTCGGCTGGATGACTGTCGACGCCGAGGGCCTGGTGGCCCCTGTCGACGGTGAGCTAACGGCCCTCTACGTCGACCCCTCGGTCGCTCGCCGGGGTGTCGGGACGCGACTCTGCACCGACCTGGAGAGCGAGGCCCGCCGGCGCGGGGTCGAGTCACTCGGACTCTGGGCCTCGCGCAACGCCGTCCCGTTCTACGAGACGCGGGGCTACCGGCGTGTGACCGAACACACCATCGAGTTCGACGACGGTGTCGAGGGGACCGTCGTGGAGATGCGGACAGGATTGACTCAGGAGGGGTAGTCGCGGCCGGGCGACAGACCACCTGACACGCTCGGGCGACAGACCACCTGACACGCTCGGGCGACAGACCACGTGGCGCGCGCTGGCGAACGTGCCTGAGCGGCAGCGAAGGCCGCGAGTTGATACCGTGCGAGGGATGAGCGAGTGAGCGGTGCGAGGGCGGAGCGAAGCGACGCCCTCGAAGCGAACGGGGAGCGGAGCGACCCGTGAGCAGGGAACGAGCGAATCGGATGGGGAGGAATGTGGCCAGTCTGGGTGGAATGGAAGGGGCCGCCCACTCGGCGACGGCGGCCGAAGCAAGCACTGCAGCGAGCGACCAGCGGGAGCGAGTGAAGCGCACAGCAAGGCCCCCCAAGTCGAGTGGGCGGGGGCTTCCGAGACTCTCGACCGAGACGAGATCAGTCCACCGAGGCTTATCTCGAGTCCAGCGGAAAATCGTATTCTCTTCTGTCACAACGCTCCGTGCAAGAGACAGGGCGCGAATTGCTCGCCCGCTTCACTCGCTCGCAATTCGTAGATGAGGACTCCATTCGTGTCCGGGCCGCTCGGAATGGGACATCCGTCCCGTTCCTCGCGGCCCTCTGAATCCACGTCTGCGGAGCGAGCGCGGCACTCCGCGGTAGCGGAGCAGAGCGCGAGCGATAGATGCTCAACTTTGTTCCAGGGCGCATGAACCGCGAGCGAAGCGAGCGGTGAATGCGTCCTCTGTATCTTGCACGGTGATCCGCAGCAATATCACCAGTCAGTCAATTGCTTCGCCAAGACGAACCCAACAATCACGACGACACAACCACTCACCGGATGCGGGAGCCGAGCGGCGCGTCCTCGTGGGTGGTCAGCAGGTCCGCCTCCTCGCCGGCGGCGAGCACCATCCCGTTGGACTCGTGGCCGAACAGCTCCGCTCGCTCCATATTTGCGAGCAACACGACCCGTGTCCCCGGGAGCGAGTCGAGGTCGTGGAGCTGTTTGATTCCGGCGACGACCTGGCGCTCCTCGACACCGATGTCGACCTCCAGCCGAACCAGGTCGTCGGCCCCCTCGATTGGGTCGGCCACCAGAATCTCGCCGACCCGCATATCCAGCTCCTGGAACTGCTCGAAGCCGATGCGGTCCGTCTCGACCGGGTCGAGCGCCGTCTCGCTGCCCTCGTCGGCACCGTCGTCCCCGGCCACATCGTCGCTCTCACTCGCATCCGCCTCGGTCGAGTCCGCACTCGCCTCGGCCTCGCTCTCCTCGCCGGAGCCACCCGCATCGGCGACACGCTCGCGGAGGTCCTCGTTGAGCCGCGCTATCTGGTCGTCCTCGACCTGCTCGAACAGTTCGGCGAGGTCACCGAACTCGTCGGCGGGCGGTTCGAGCGCGTCGTCGAGACTCGTCTCGCTCACCCGTCCGTCCTCGCCGAGTTGCTCCCAGAGTGCCTGGGCTTTCTCGGGCATGACCGGTTGCAGCAACACCGCACACGCCCGGGTCAACTGGACACAGTCGCGGATCACCTGTGCGGCCCGGTCGGGGTCGTCACCGACCAGGTTCCAGGGCTCGTTGCGCTGGATGTACTCGTTGCCGACGTCGGCGAGGTCGACCGCCACCTGACCGAGTGTCCGGACGTCGTACTCCCGGACGGCGGTCTCGAAGGTCTCGACGGCGTCGGCAATCTGCTCGCGTATCTCGTCGCTGACGGCAACGTCGGGGGTGCCGTCGTAGTTGCGGTCGGCGAACAGCAGCGCCCGGTAACAGAAGTTGCCGAGATTGCCGACCAGTTCGCCGTTGACCCGCTCGGCGAAGCGGTCCCAGGAGAAATCGACATCGTTGGACAGCCCGGACCCGGTCGTGATGTAGTACCGGAACAGGTCGGGGTGGAAGCCGGCGTCGAGATACTCCTCGGCCCAGACCGCACGGTTCCGCGAGGTCGAGAGCGCGTCGCCGTCGATGTTGACAAAGCCCGTCGCCAGCACCGCCCGGGGCTCGCTGTAGCCGGCCGCGCGGAGCATCGCCGGCCAGAACACGCAGTGTTGCTGAATTATGTCCCGGCCGATTACGTGGATGAGTTCACCCGACTCGGCCTGCCAGGAGTCCTCGAAGCGCGGTCCGTAGCGGCTCTCGCCGCCGGGTTTCCAGGCCGCCTCCCAGTCGTACTCGTCGGCACCGACCCGCTCGGAGTACTGCTTCGTCGAGGCGATGTACTCGATTGGTGCGTCGACCCAGACGTACAGCACGAGGTCCTCGCGGTCCTCGCCGGGGTAATCGACCCCCCAGTCCATGTCACGGGTGAGACAGAGCTCCTGGAGTTCGCCCTCGATCCACTCGCGGGGCTGGTTGCGGGCGTTGTCGGTCCCCTCCAGCCTGTCGATGAACTCCTGCAGGTACTCCTGGAAGTCGGTGAGACGGAGGAACTTGTGCTCGCGGGTGCGGTACTCTGCCGGGTTGCCCGTCCGGACACTCCGGGGGTCCTCTATCTCGCCGGGTTCGAGATGCCGCTGACAGCCCTCGTCACACTCGTCCCCGCGGGCCTTCGCGCCACAGTACGGGCAGGTCCCCTCGACGTACCGGTCGGGCAGCGGTTCGTCCAGTTCGGCGTCCCAGGCGACCTCGATCTCCCGTTCCAGGATGTGGTCGCGGTCTATCCAGGTCCGGACGAACTCCTGTGTGAGGTCGACGTTCGTCTCCTCGTGGGTGTGGCCGTAGTTGTCGAACGCGATGTTGAACTCCGGGAACCGGTCGCGGTACTGCTCGTGCCACTCCAGGGCGAACGCCTCGGGGTCAATACCCTGTTCGGCGGCGTTTACCGCCACCGGGGTCCCGTGCATATCGGACCCGCAGACAAAGGCGGTCTGCTGGCCGATACGCCGGAGCGCACGCGAGTAGAGGTCCCCGTCGACGTACGTCCGGAGGTGGCCCACGTGGAGGTTGCCGTTCGCGTACGGCAGTCCACAGGTCACCACCGCCGGCCTGTCGGTGGGCAGTTGCTCGTGGCTCATGTGACTCTCTCCGTCCGGCGTGGTAAAAAACCGGCCGGTTGGCATCGGCGGCGGAGGGGGTCAACCGCCGACGGCACCCGAGGGGCTCCCGCTCGGTCGATCCCGGTAGTCGAACTCCGGCGGCTCCCAGTGCTCGTCGGGTTCGGACCAGTCGAACGCCGGGATCAGGATGTCGAATCTCGGGGCTACTGTCACCGAATCGACACGCACCCGACCGAGCGTGTCCGTCTCCGGGTCGTACCGCCGTGGCTCCGCCACCTCGAGACCCGGCTGGTCGCCGAACCCCAGCGCCGTCGGCGGGAGGTAGGCGACGTCGTCGCTGTCGACGAGATACAGCGTCTCGCGCCCGTAGTCGAGCACGACGACACCACCATCGGTGTCGGCCCGCTCGACTGCCGTACGGAGTTGGTCCGCGGTCCACGGGCCGATGTCGACCAGGTCACTCTCGGCGGTCACGTGCAGGTTGTGCCGCGACATCGGGTCGGTGACGTCTACTGTGTCGCGTGCGGTCACAGTCCCATCTACGATGGGTCCCCTAATAGTCGCTGTGGCGACCGCCACGACCCGCGGCTCACGAACCCGTCGGCGCGGAACAACCGCGGGCTACGGTCGAACGGTGCCCCGGCCCCGCCCCGAGCCGAGATACCACGTGACGCTGGTACCAACCACGACCCATCGACGGCCCGACCGGGCGTACACCGTGTAACACCGCCCGAGTACAACTGTCAGCACCGCCACGGTCCGTCGAGCAGTCGGGCGAGAGCCGCCGTGGTGTTCGGCGGTTCCGACAGCTCCGGTCGTTACAGGCCGAAGCTAAAAACCAGGTACGAGCCGACGACAGCCAGCACCGGCGTGAGCACCCAGAGCACGACGATGCGGGCCGCGGCACCGGCGTCGAACAGGCTCTCGGCGGACAGCACGTCGGGCTGTTCCTCGCCGATTGGCGACGGGCCGCCGTCGGGGAGCTGTCTGTCGGGGTCGGGAACCGAACCCTCGGCGAGGTCCCCGACGGTCGGGCTCGCGGTCGTCTCGTCGGCGGTCTTCGCCGGGGCGGCGGAAAGTGCCCCGGTCTTGTGGTCGGGGGTCCCGGTCTGTCTGGTGTTCGGGTTGGCAATCTCCGTGAGCGGTTGCACACGACTGGCCCGGCCCCAGCCCAGCCCGATGATACAGGATGTCGTGCTCACCGCGAGGCTGGCCGGGATACCGAGCCACGAGAGAACGGTGATGATCGTCGCACCGGTCGTCGAGACGATGAGCGCCGCCAGGATGGGGAGGTCTGTGATGTCGTTACCGACCGTGTCGAGGGTTCGCCGGGCGATGGTGAACCCGCCGAGACTGATCGCTCCGACCGCCAGCAGAACCGCCGGGCCGACACCGACGGTATCGTTTCCGACCAGCGGGGCGACGGCGTTCGCCGCGTTCGACGCCCCGGCACTGAACGCCATGTAACAGGCGATCACCAGCACCAGCGCCGACCCGCCGAGGTCTCGTGCCGACGCGCTGTTGTTTATGCTGGGTCGTGGAACCGTTTTCTCCCAGTTGAGGGCGAGCAACGGGTCCTGCAGTCGGCCGAACGCGAATCTGGCGTCGAGATGTGGGTACAGATACCGCCCGATGACACCACCCACGAAGAGTGCGAGCAGTGGCGCGACAATCCACGCGGAGAGGATAGTGAACATCAGGGCGGCGTCGAGTGTCCCCGTCGCCAGCCCCAGACCGACGATTGCACCGACCGCCGTCATCGATGTCGAGGCCGGAACGCCGTATATGTTCGACACCAGCAGTGAGAGCCCCGTGAAAAAGAGGACCCCGACACTCGCCTCGGGCGTGAACGCCGAGGAGGCGACGATATCACTGCTCATCGTGGAGATGACGTTTCGGCCGACGGTCCACGCACCGAGAAAGGCAAACACGCTGAACAGCGCGGCGGCGGTCACCTTCCGCACGATCCGGCTCCCGACCGCCGGACCGAACGCGACACCGGTCGAGGAGCCTCCGATATTGTACCCGACGAACACCGCGACCAGAATGCCGATTGCGATGAGTGGCTCCACCATACAGGAGAGATTTTGCGTTCAGCGGTATTTAGCTGTACCCCTTCCTTTGGACAGGCGGGTCGGAACACCGGGACGCCCGCTTCGTTCGACTCACCGCCGGTGTGACGACTCCTGTCCCGCTACACCCGCTCGCTGGCGCGGTCCTGCTCGCGGTCTGTGTCCGCTGTCGCGGTCTCTGTGTCCGACTCTGTCGCGTCTGACCCCGTCGAGTCCTCGCGCAACTGCGCCAGTTCCCGGTCGATGTCGTCGAACTCCCCCGAGGGAGGGTCACTCACCTCCTGAGACGGGCCGTAGCCGGTTGGCAGCTCCGCCCTGTCGCTGTTGCACTCCGCACAGTAGTAGTTCTCACCGTTCTCCACCGTGTACAGCGGAATCCCCGCGAAGACCTGCTCGCGCTTGTAGTCTTTCACCAGACCGTCCTCGACACGGTCGCCACAGACGGTACAGGGGTGGTCGGTGTCTGTCACGTACCGCTCCTCGACCGACTCCGTCGACCCGAACGTCGTGGGCGGATGGCGGTTCTCGATGCGCCGCCGGATCGGCGGAATCAGGAAAAACGAGAGCAACACGAACAGACCACCGAACAGAGATGGGGCCAGTTCGAACCCCGTGGTGAGTATCAGCAGGATGCCGATCACCAGAGACCCCAACCCGTACGCGAACCGGCTCAGCGAACCTGTCGACTCGCCGTCGGTCTCGACAGCGGTCCCACCCTCCGAGGGGTCCACCACCTCGTAGCCGGGGTCGGTCTCGGTCGCCCGCAACAGTACCTTCGTGGGGGTGACCGAGTAGTGGTACCAGCCGTACAGGAGGTTGCCCAGGCCGCCGGTGAACATGAGCAACAGGATGTGAACGCCAATCGACCCGATACCACGGTCGGCGAGGACCACCTCGCTACCGGCATCGTACTCGATATCCCAGCCGTTGCTGACGAGATACCGCACCCGCCCGCGAAACGCCGTCTGAGAGGCGGACTGGTCGGTCCCTGCACGACCGGTCGTGGACTGGTCGGTTCCCGAACGACTGGTTTCGGACTGGTCGGTCCCTGAACGACCGGTCGTGGACTGGTCGGTTCCCGAACGACTGGTCCCGGACTGTCCGTCC
>CAZFMN010000040.1:0-21297 GCA_964520075.1 uncultured Halobacteriales archaeon
CGGCGACGAACTCGTAGGCGGTGCCGGACTCCAGTCCGTCGATACTGGCGGAGAAGGAGTCGCCCTCGCTCGCGGTCCCGGCGTCGACGGACTCGGGCAGACCGCTCCCCGCGGGGCCGTACTCGAAGAACACGTCGGCATCGCCGCCGCTCTCGAGATTGACGAGTGACCCGTTGAGCGTCGCGGCGGTCTCACCGACACCGGAGGCGGCACCGGTCGTGACCTCGATCGGCGAGGGCTCGTACGGCCCGTCGGTCGCCGCGGCAACGTCGAGACGACCCGACCCCTGCTCGTTGCCGCCGAGACCGATGTCCTCGGCGGCTGTCTTCAGCGCGAGGCGCACGTACTCGGGGTCGGTCCCGACGCTCAGCACCGAGGCGGCCGCCCCGGCGACGTGCGGCGAGGCCATCGAGGTGCCGTTCAGGGAGTTGTAGCTGTCGTCGGGGTAGGTCGACTGGACGTTCGCACCGGGGGCCGCGATGTCGACCTCCGGTCCGGTCGAGGAGAAAAACGCCAGCCCGTCGCTCTCGTTCGAGGCCGACACCGCAATCGCCTCCGGTTCGGCCCCCGGGTAGCCGACACAGTCACTGCAGGGCCCGGAGTTGCCCGCCGCCGCGACCGAGACGACACCGTTGTCCTGGGCGTACTGCAGCGCATCTTTCACCACGTCGGTCTGTGAGTCACCGCCGAGACTCATGTTGAGCACGTCGGCACCGTTGTCGACGGCCCACTCGATACCCTCGGCCACCCCGGCAAACGAACCGCTTCCGTCACCGCCCAGCACCTTCACACCCAGCAGGTCCACACCGGGTGCGACACCGACGACCCCGGTGTCGTTGTCCACCGCGCCCACCGTGCCGGCGACGTGCGTGCCGTGTCCCTGGTCGTCGCCCCAGGGTTTCTCACAGTCACCACACGCGGCTTCGTCGGTGGCGTACCCGCCGACGATGTTCGCCTCGAGGTCCTCGTGCGAGGGGTCGATCCCCGTGTCGATGATGGCGACGGTCACACCATCCCCGGTGACGCCGTCGGCGATTGCGTCGCTCGCACCCGTTATGTCGATACCGTACGGGGTGTCCTGTGCCTGGGTCACCACGTCCGAGGCACCGAACGCGAACATCCTCCCGTTCTCCTCGACGTACCTGACCTTCGGGTTCTGCCGAAGGGCCTCGAGGTCACCCTGACTGAACTCACCGGTCACCGCCCGTCCCACGGCGCCGAAGTTCATCGTGCTGGCGACGTTGGTCGCGACGGACGTCGCCACCGACAGGTCCGCATCCCGTTCCAACCCGACGATGTACTCGGTGACGTCCCGTCGCTGTCCCGAGACGCTGCTCGCGACACCCGCGGTGCCCACACCGGCACCCACCGTCTCCAATACTCGACGACGACTGAAGTTGTGGCTTTCAGTCATTTACGTCTGAGTATGACAAACACACACTATTTAACTGTACTGATATCGAATACCTCGGTCATCGCATACAACCAGCAGCTATCCCTGCGGCGTCGGGGTGTCCGGTCGACACGGGCGTCCAGACCGGCTGATAGAGACCGTCGTATCGGCGTCCGGGTACCGGTTGGTCGGTTGGCCGGCACAGCAACGGTTAACTGGCTACGTCGACAAGCCCGACTCAGATGTCCAACGATGTCAAGCCCACGCGAAAGAATCTGATGCAGATCGAGGACCGCATCGAGCTCTCGGAGCGGGGCCACGACACGCTGGAGAAGAAACGCGACGGGCTGATAATGGAGTTTATGGATATTCTCGACCAGGCACAGGACGTACGCGAGGACTTGGAGGCGGACTACCAGCGGGCACAGCGTGCGATCGACATGGCCCGGACGATGGAGGGTGATGTCGCGGTCCGGGGGGCGGCGTCCGCGCTGAAAGAGCACCCCGAACTGACGACTCAGTCGAAGAACATAATGGGTGTGGTGGTGCCACAGATCGAGTCGACGAAGGTGAAAAAGGACCTGGAGGAGCGGGGGTACGGTGTGCTCGGGACCAGCGCCCGCATCGACGAGGCCGCCGAGGCCTACGAGGAACTGCTCGAATCTATCATCCTCGCTGCCGAGATTGAGACCGCGATGAAGAAGATGCTCGACGAGATAGAGAAGACCAAACGCCGTGTCAACGCACTGGAGTTCAAACTCCTGCCGGATCTCAACGAGAACAAGGAGTACATCGAGCAGAAACTCGAAGAACAGGAGCGCGAGGAGATATTTCGAATGAAGAAAATAAAGGCGAAAAAAGAGGAGGAGGAGGAAGAAGAGGAGGCCGAGCGCCAGGCCGAGCTAGAGGCAGACACCGACGAGGAAGGGGAACTCGAACAGGTCGTCGAATCCTGACCGCCAGTCTCTGCCGTACCCGGAGAGACCGTGAGAGAACTGCTCTAGCTGATACGCACGTCGAGTTCGTAACTGTTTGTCGCACTGATGAACGGGTACGCCCTGATGTAGTGTTCCCCGCCAACGCTGGCGGTCGTCGAGACGGTTTCGTCGTCCGTAATCGAGGCAGAACCGCTGACACGGGTGCCGGTTGGATTGAGCAGTTCGATGTCGAGGTCTCCCTCGCTGTGGGAGAACTCCATCGTCACCTCGAGCTGGTCGCCGGCCTCGAGGTCCACGGCGAAGTAGTGCTCGTCGCCGGTGCCGTCCAGCGTGAACGGCCCGTATCGGCCGCTCGTGATTGTCGGAGCCTCCGACTGGCTCTCGCCCGGTGAGACCGCCCCCGGGGTGGTCGTCGGACCGGAGCTGATGCGCACGTCGAGTTCGTAGCTGTTCGGGGCGCCGGAGAACACGTACGGCCTGATGTAGTGTTGCCCGCTCGTCTCGGCGGTCGTCGAGACGGTCTCGTCGTCTGTCGTCGAGGCAGCGCCGCCGATAGAAGACCCGTCCGGGCCGAGCAGGCTGATGTCGAGGTCACCCTCGTCGTGCGAGAACTCCATCGTCACCTCGAGTCGGTCGCCGGCCTCGAGGTCCACGGCGAAGTAGTGCCCGTCGCCGGTGCCGTCCAGCGTGAACGGCCCGTATCGGCCGCTCGTGATTGTCGGAGCCTCCGACTGGCTCTGACTCGGCGAGATGGATTCCGGAGTGGTCGTCGGACCGGCGTCGTCGCCCCCGTTATCGTTCTCTCCGTCACCGCCCTCTCGGAGGAACACGAACCAGCCACCCGCGAGGGCAGCCGCGGCGACGCCGCCGCCGGCGAGCAGTGTCCGCCGGTCTATCCCGTCGTCCTGTTCCCGTCCCCGGCCTCGACCCGACTCCCGGCGGCCCCGCTGTGGCCCGCCGGACTCCCCCCTGCCGCGCTGTGGCCGGTTCTCCTGCTGTCCGCGGGTGCTCTGCTCTCCGCCCCAGGACCGGTTGTTCTGCCCCCCACTCCGTTGCTGTTCGCGGGGTTGGCGCTCGGACCCACCGCCGGACCCCCAGCCACCGCCCGTGTCCCCCTGAAGCGAGGTACCACACTCGTCACAGGTGTCTTTCCACTCCCGCACGGACGACCCGCAGTTCGGACACTGGTCCATCTCTACGTTATGCCTGAGACGGAACAAGAAAAAGAGTTTCTCACCGGTGGTCCAGTAGCGGAGACACAGGATGGCCGGTGTCGGGTCTGTCGTCGTGGCGTTCCGGGGTGAGCGGCTATCGCCGAGACGGTCCTGCGGGTCAGTAGAACTCCCGGACCAGGTCCATCGCGTCCTCGGGTGCACCGTCGGGAATCTCGGCCATGTTGTCCTCGATACCCTCGCGTTGCTCGTAGGGGACGCTGTCGGGGTCCTGGTAGATGACACCGGTGTACTCGGTGCCACCCTCGGTGATGCGCTCAATTGCGGCATCACGGTCGGCGGGGTCGTGGTCGGTCTCGCCGATGTCGACGATACTGTCCCGGAAGTAGTCGTAGGTGTCGACGTCGTTGAACGTGACACACGGCGAGTAGACGTTCACGAAGCCGAACCCGTCGTGTTCGACGGCCTTTCGCACCACCTCGGTGTGGCCCCGGGCGTCCGAGGAGAACGTCTGTCCGATGAACGTCGCGCCGGCGGAGAGCGCGAGCGCGAGCGGGTTGACCGGTGTCTGGTTCGTCCCGTCGGGGGTGGTCGAGGTCTCGAAGTCCTCGCGCGATGTCGGCGAGGCCTGGCCCTTCGTCAGCCCGTAGATGCGGTTGTCCATCACCACGTAGGACATATCCACGTTGCGCCGCACCGCGTGGACGAAGTGACCGGCACCGATGGAGTAGCCGTCGCCGTCGCCGCCGGCGACCATCACCTCCAGGTCCGGGTTCGCCAGTTTCGCGCCGATACCGACCGGCAGCGCACGGCCGTGGACACCGTGCAGCGCGTAGCTGTGCATGTAGGTACCAATCTTGCCCGAACAGCCGATTCCGGCGACGATGAACGTGTCGTCGGGGTGGTTACCGGTCTGGGCGAGTGCCTTCATCATCCCGTTCATCGTCCCGAAATCACCACAGCCGGGACACCAGGTCGGTTGCTTGTCTGACTTGAAATCGATGAATCGTACGTCGGAACTCATTGTGTTGTTGCCTCCTGTGGTCGTAGCAGGTCCGTGATCTCCGCCGCCAGTTCGTCGGCCTCGAACCGCACGCCATTGTACTTGTTGATGCGCTCGACCCGCTGGAACACGTCGCGTTCGAGCAGGTTGGCGAACTGTCCACGCGCGTTGCACTCGACGACAACCGTCGTCTCGGCGGCCTCGACAGCCTCCGAGAGGTCCGGCCGCGGGAACAGGTACGGCACCGAGAGAAACCGGATATCGATGCCGTCCGCGGCGAGCAACTCCATCGCCTCGCGGATGGCCCCCTCGTTGGAGCCCCAGGAGACCACCAGCGTGTCCGCGTCGGGGTCACCGAACTCGCGCCAGTCCCACTCCTCCTGTTCTCTCGCGGTGTCGACCTTCCGCTGGCGCTTGTCGACCTGTTCGACGCGCACCTCGGTGTCCTCTGTCCGGCGGCCGAGCGAGTCGTGCTCCAGTCCGGTCGTCATGTGGGCACCGCCGTCGGTCCCGGGGAACGTGCGCGGACTGATGCCGTCGGCAGTCGGGAAGTGTGGCTGGAACCGCTCTTTCTCGTCGACCCACGCGTCCACGTCGTCGCTCTCGACTATCTTCCCGCGGTCGATCTCGACCTCGTCCATGTCGAACGTGTCGGGGGTGAACGTCTGTTCGGTCACCGCGAGCGCGAGATCCGCCACCAGGAACACCGGCATCTGGTAGCGCTCGGCGAGATTGAACGCCTCGATTGTCTTCCAGAAACACTCCGCGACGGTCGTCGGCCCGACAATCAGACGGTGAATCTCGCCGTGACCGCCGTACAGCAGCGTGTCGAGGTCGCCCTGCTCCTGTTTCGTGGGCATCCCCGTCGACGGGCCGGCCCGCATCACGTCACAGACGACCAGCGGCGTCTCGGTCGTCGCCACCAGCCCGAAGGTCTCGGTCATCAGGTCGATACCCGGGCCCGAGGTGGCGGTCATCGCCCGGGCACCGGCGCGTGCCGCACCCAGCGCGAGGTTTATCGCCGCGAGTTCGTCCTCGGCCTGGACGACCTTGCCACCGTACCGGTCGATACGACCCGTCAGGTACTCCATCACGTCCGTCGCCGGTGTGATCGGGTACCCCGAGTAGAACCGACAGCCCGCGGCGAGAGCACCCATCCCGATCGCCTCGTCACCGTTCAACAGCACGTAGTCCTCGTCCGTTGTCTCGATATCGTAGCCGTAGTCCCGGTCGTAGTTCTCGGCGGTGTACTCCTGTCCGAGGCGGGCGGCCTGCTGGTTGTTCTCGACGATGGCCGTGCCCTTGTCACCGAAGCGCTTGTCGAGCGCGGAGTCGAGATGCTCGATGGGGAAGTTCACCACCTCGCAGGCGGCCCCGAGCGCGACCACGTTCCGCATGATGGCGCCGCCGGCCTCCTCGGCGAGGCGTTTCAGCGGGACGTCGAGCCCGACCATCTCCCCGGGAATCTCGACGTCCTGCATCGACGTGCGCTCGCCGTCGTAGATTATGACACTCCCCTCGTGGAGTTCGTCCGTGTTCTCGTCGATGGTGCGCTCGGTGAGCGCGATCAGAACGTCGAGTCGGTCGACGACACTCTCGACGCGGTCGACGGACGTGCGCACCTTGTAGGCGGTGTAGCCACCGCGGATGCGCGACGCGAAGTCCTTCGACGTGTAGACGTGCCGGCCCGCGCGGGAGAGTGCCTGTGCGAATATCTTGCCGGTCGAGTTGATCCCGTCGCCGGCCTCCCCGCCGATGGCCCAGTTCAGGTCGTCGGGCATACCAGACTGTCTCTAGTCCTGGACAGTGCAAAAGCCTTCTGACACTGGGGGTAACAGCGACAGCGACTCAGCCGCCCGAGTGCGGCTCTCGGGGCCGAGAGATGGCACACCGTCCGACCCGACACCACACGGGGGTGACACTCCGGTCGGCGCCGCCAGGCTGTCTGCCCGTCTGTGCCTCCCCGGGAGACCGGAGCAACTGATTTATAGAGAATGCAAGGCGAAAACCCACCCCTTTAGGGGTGGGATGAAGTCGACGACTGGGAATCAAACCACGCAACCGTAGCAGGACGACTCCCCAACATTTAACAAGTACTGCCTCTACATATAAAGTATGGAAGTGCGGCGTACTGTCCCCGTCACGCTTGACGTGGATAGTGACGATGCCGCGCTTCTCGAAAACACCGTAGACACGTTTCTCTGGTGCGCTCAATACGTCGTAGACCACGCTTTCCACGGCGAATACGTCACCACCAGCAAGACTACGCTGGACGACGAAACCTACGACGACGTGCGAGAAGCCACGAATGGATTCAACGGGGGTCTTGTCCAAGCGGCTCGAAACAAGGCCGCTGAAGCCTGCAAAAGCGTGGTTGCACGCTGGAAGAACGGCAAGAAGGCGTCGAAACCGCACATGACTGCGCCACATGTCGTCTACGACCACCGTACTGCGACGTTCTACGACGACTGCGTGAGTCTCGCTACGACTGACGGTCGAATTGAAGCCGACTACGTGCTTCCCGACAAGGATGGCGACACGCCCCACGCCGAATACCTGTTCTCTGATGAGTACGAGACGACCGGGGCAGAGTTACACCGGAAGCACGGCGAGTGGCAACTTCACATCCACTGCAAGAAGGAAGTGGAGTCTGACACGTCGGAACAGGCAACGACCACGCACGGAACGGTGCTTGGCGTTGACCTCGGCGTGAACAACCTCGCCGTCACCTCGACGGGCACGTTCTGGACAGGAGACGAGTTTGACCATTGGCGACGGGAGTACGAGAAGCGCCGTGGCGACCTGCAAGCGTGTGGAACACGCTGGGCACACAAGAACATGCAGGCGGTCGGACGCAAAGAGGAAGGCCGGTTCAAAATGACGCTTCACTGGATAGCGAACGAGTTGGTGGCTGAAGCCCGCGTTCACGACTGTTCTGTGATTGCGTTTGAGGACTTGACGGACATTCGGGAACGCACTGGTGCGTCGTGGGGCCACAAATGGGCGTTCAATCGCCTGTACGAGTACGTTGAATACAAAGCCGCCGAGTACGGTATCAATGTAGCGCAGGTTGACCCGGAGAACACCAGCCGTCGATGTTCACACTGTGGGTTCACGCACCCGGACAACCGTGACGGTGAGTCGTTCAAGTGTCAGAAGTGCGGCTACGAAACCCACGCTGACTACAACGCGGCTAAAAATATCGGCTTGCGGTATCTTCGTCGCAACCAAACTGGGGGCGACGAAGGCGAACCCTTGGGCGTTCGCTTGAACAGCGGGATGTTGAACGTGAACGGTGAGTATAAATCACCTGCCGAGGTTTCGGCCAGAACGGGAGTCCATGCTGAAGAATCCCACCCGTTTACGGGTGGGTAGCTCAAATCCGACTCACCAGCATATAGACACATGGATCAGACCCGGCTGGTGATTCTCGGACTGGCGGGGGCGTTGCTCGGCCTTGCGGTGTTGCTCGTGCTCCCGTTCGTGGAGTTTTTCCTGCTCGCGGTGTTGCTGGCGTACCCGTTGCGCCCGCTCCAGCGGCGGTTCGAGGACACCGTCGGTCCGAGACTCGCCGCCGGGAGTCTGGTGTTCGCCGCGACCACCGCCATAATCCTGCCGGTACTGTGGCTCCTCCGGGTCATCGTCGACGAGGTGACGTCGTTTCTGGACGACGCCAGGAGCGGCGAGATCGACTTCACAGACCTGGAGACCCGTATCGCCGACGTGACCGGCGAGCAGGTCGACGTGCTGGAGTGGATACGGAACCTCCCGCAGGAGACGAACATCGGGACGGTCGACGGTGCGCTCGGGGTGTTCCAGACGGTCACGAACCTGCTCATCGGACTCGGACTGACCGTGTTCCTGCTGTACTACTTCCTGAAAGACGCCGACAGCTTCAATCGGTGGCTCCGGGCGACGGTGCCGCTGCCCGACCGCATCTACGACAGCCTCCGGGCCGAACTCGACGATGTCATCTGGGCGGTGATTGCGAGCCACGTGCTCATCGCGGTCGCGCAGGGTGTCGTCGCCGGTCTCGGCCTGCTCGTCCTCGGGGTTCCGAACCCCGTGTTCTGGACTATCGTGATGATATTCCTCGCGGTGCTGCCGATAATCGGCTCGTTTCTGGTCTGGGGGCCCGCGGCGCTGTACCTGTTCAGTGTCGGACAGCCCCTCGCGGGGGGTGCGCTCCTCGTCTACGGGGCCATCGTGGTCAGTTTCTCCGACGACTTCCTCCGGCCGATCGTCATCGACCGGTACACGACGACCCGTCTCAACCCCAGCGCCATCATCGTCGGTATCCTCGGCGGTATCTACCTGCTCGGGTTCATCGGCATCTTCTTCGGACCGGTCCTCATCGGGTCGCTCCGGGCGGTGCTCGATGTCTACCGGCGCGAGTACGTCGACGAGGGGCCCGGACAGTCCGTCGAGACCGACACCGACCAGAACGCCACAGCGACCACCGCCGACGAGACGGTACCGGAGGAGGGTCCGCCGTCCGACGGTGGACAGCCGAGCGGTGCCGGCGGAGAGTGAACACCCGCGTGCCTGCCCGGACCGGTCGTCGGGTCGCCCTCTGGCAGGTATCCCGCGCGGTGGCTGTCGCAAGCCCTGTCGCGGGCGTTGGATTTATCTGTGTGTGTATGCCACACAGTATCGTATCGATATGTTCGAACCGTTCTCGCGCGGCTACTACGTGGGGCGACTGTACGTCGAACCGAGCGCAGACGAGCGCACGACGATGTGCAAGCGCCAGCACGAGCAACTCAACGAGGCGCTGTACGCCGACGGGGAGGGTATCGAGCGCCTCGACAGACCACTCGTCATAAAGGTCGGTGACAGTCACCTCCCGGTACACGGCGAGGAGGGGGTGCCGGCGGACACGCTGTCGGTTCCGGGGAGCCTGCTCGAGGCGGCGTCGGTCCGGAACCCGCCGACACTCCGGGAGGTGCTGCTGGCGAAGGGTGACCGGGCCTCGCAGCTGCTGGCCTACGCCGGTGGCAGGCAGTAGCCGGGACCGCGGGTTTTTGTACTGGCGCTCGAATCAGTAGTATGGTGGTGTATCTCGGGGTCAACTGGAGCGACGACGGCTGGCTCGCGGTTGCGTTCGACCGGACGGGGTTCGACCACGCGGCGGTGTTCGCCGAGGTGGGCGAGCTCTGGCACCGCTACGAGGAGCGAACCGAGCGGGTGCTCGTGGACGTTCCGATCGGTCTGAAGGAGGGGAGCGGCGACCGGGTGTGTGACCGGATGGCCCGGCAGGTGCTCGGACCCCGGAGCGAGGCCGTTGTCGAACCGCCGGTGAGAGAGGCGACGCGCAAGCGGCGCTACCCCGCCGCGAGGCGGACGACCGAGCGAATCGCCGACAGAGGTCTCCCGAGACAGACCTTCGACATCAGCGAACCGGTCGCCGCGGTGGACGACCTCCTCCGGAACGTGCCGGCGGCGCGGGCGGTGTTCGCGGAGGCACACCCCGAGGTCTGTCTCTGCGCCTTTGCCGACGACCCACCGCGGTACCCCACGCGGACAGCAGGCGGGTACGCCGAGCGGATGCGGGCGCTCGCGTCGTTCGATACCGACGCGCCGCCGACGGTCCAGCGTGCCGCCGAGTCCGTCGCCGGGACCGGACTGCCGGTCGGGGACGTGCTCGACGCGGTGGCGCTGGCCTACACCGCCCGCCCCGGTCCGGGACGGCTCCGGTCGCTGCCGCCCGACCCGCCGCGTGACCCGAAGGGGCTCCCGATGGGGACACACTACCGCGCGGCCGACCTGCTGGGGACCGCGGCATGACTGCCGGACCCCGCCGCATCGATTGCCGGGACGACAGCCTGTAGGGACAGCGAAACCGCCAGTCGATTGCTTGCCCGGACAGTATCCCCGCTCGTGCCACCGGATATCCGGCGAACCGACCCGGAGGGTATCGACGCACCGGTCTGGCTGTTCACCGCGCTGGGTGTCCACGTGGACGCCCGCTACCGGCGCAGTGACGACCCCGAGGTCGAGTGACTGTCACGTCGGAACGACGGGATTCTTATGCGCGGCCGTCCGAGAGGACCCACGGACATGGGAGTGCACACGCGACACCACGGGGTGAGCACCCGATGAGCGACGCGGAGGATGTCCGGGCGTACACAGTCAGACTCGAACTGGTCGACAGACCCGGCGAGTTGCTCCGCGCGCTCGAACCGATCGCCAGTCAGGGGGGGAACCTCCTCTCTATCTTCCACGAGCGGGGCAACGTCACACCGCGTGGACACATCCCCGTCGAGATCGACATCGAGGCGACACCCGGACAGTTCGAGGCGGTCGTCGACGCGCTCCAGCAGACAGACGTGAACGTCATCCAGGCCGGCCAGGAGCGCTACGGCGAGGAGTTCGTCGTGGTGCTGGTCGGTGACCTGGTGAGCGCGGACCTGTCGGGGATGCTCGAGCGGTTCCAGACAGACGCCGGCATCTCGGTCCGTGATTTCTCGGTGCGGGGTCCGGACAGGGACGCCTCGAGTGCGAGACTCCGTCTCGCCGCCGAGTCCGGAACCGTTCCGGCGGCGCTCGACCACCTGCGCGAGCTGGCGACCGACAGGAACCTCCGGCTCGTCGAGCCGCTCACGCCCGGGGGTGGGGCATGAACATCGGCGTCGTCGGGGCCGGGGCAGTCGGCTCCGCGGTTGCGGAACTCGCCGCCGAGTACGGCCACACCGTGACGGGGCTCGCGGACTCGGGAGGCTCCGTCGTCGACCCGTCGGGGGTCGACGTCGCGGCGGCACTGGAGCGCAAGCAGAGACAGGGTATCGTCGGCGACGGCGACCCCGGGGCGGTGCTCTCGGCGGCCTACGACGTGCTCGTCGAGGCGACACCGACCACGCTCGGGGACGCACAGCCCGGGTTCGGTCACCTCGAGGCGGCGCTCGCACGGGACCGCCACGTCGTGCTCGCGAACAAGGGTCCCGTCGCCGAGCGGTACGCCGACGTGCGGGCACTCGAGGCACAGAGCGAGGGGACAGTCCGCTTCGAGGCAACCGTCGGCGGTGCAATCCCCGTGCTCGGGACAATCGAGGATATCGGCCCGGACCAGATAACCGCCGTCCGCGGTGTGCTGAACGGGACGGCGAACTTCATCCTCTCGCGGATGGCCGCCGAGGGGTTGAGCTACGAGCAGGTCCTCGCGGAGGCACAGGACCTCGGCGTGGCCGAGTCCGACCCGGCGTTCGACGTCGAGGGCACCGACGCCGCGCTGAAGTGTGTCATCGTCGCCAACGTGCTCGCCGGGGACCGGGAGTACACGCTCGCCGACGCCACCGTCGAGGGTATCCGCGGGCTCCCGGCGAACGCGCTCGAACTCGCCGGCGAGGACAGCCGCACCATCCGGCTCGTCGGCGAGGTCCGGAACGGCGAGGTCCGTGTCGCGCCGCGGCTCGTCCCCGAGAACGGGGCGATGGCCGTCTCCGGCACCCGCAACATCGTCCAGTTCGAGACGACAAACGCCGGCCCACTGTTCCACTCGGGCCGTGGTGCCGGCGGTCCGGAGACGGCGAGCGCCATCTTCGCCGATATACACCGGCTCGAGGGCTGACCGCTCGATGGCTCCCCGGAGCGACAGACGACTCGACGCCACCGGACAGGTCGACAGGTCTGGGGACTCCCGGTCAGATGTCCGTGAGCACCTCGACACCGTCGGTCTCGAACCCGCTCATCGCGGCGAGCCGGTCCGAGACCGTGTCGAGTGAGAGCTCCCGGGCGACGAGGTCACCGGGGTCGATACCGGTCGCCGCGACGAGGTCGAACAGTCCCGCGTAGCCCACCGGCGGCATCCCGCGGGAGCCGACGAACGTGAGCTCCCAGCGGGTCATCCAGTCGGTCGGGAGCGGGACCTCACCGCGCTCTTGCTCGGTCGTCAGGCCGACCTGTGCGTGGGTGCCGCGCTCGCGGAGACACCGGATCGAGTTGCGACAGGTCTCCGCGATGCCGAGCGCGTCGACCGAGACGTCGGCCCCACCGTCGGTCTGTGCCCGTATCGCCGCGACGGGGTCTGTGTTCTCGGGGTCGACCACCCCGGACGCGCCGAGCGACCGCGCCCGGTCACGGGCGGCCCCGTCGGGGTCGACCGCGAGCACCCGCGCACCGAGGGCCGCCCCCAGCTGGACCGCCGAGAGCCCGACACCGCCACAGCCGTGGACCGCGAGCCAGTCACCGCCGTCGACGTCGGCGCGGTCGGCGAGGGCGTGGTAGGCGGTCATGTACCGGCAGCCGAGCACGGCCGCATCGCGGGCGGTGAGTGTCTCCGGGAGCGTGACGAGGTTGTGGTCGGCGGCCGGAACGGCGACCTGCTCGGCGAACGCGCCGGGGGCCGCCGGCTCGAACCCCAGCGCCAGCCCGTTCGAGCAGACGTTCCCGTGCCCCGACCGGCAGTTGTGGCAGGTCCCGTCACCCAGCGAGAACGGGACGACCACGCGGTCGCCCTCGGCGACCCGGTCGACGTCGGAGCCGACAGCGAGCACCGTTCCGGCGGGTTCGTGGCCGAGCACCTGCCCGCGTGGCACCCGGTCGTCGTTCCACTCGCCGTGACCCTGCCAGGCGTGCCAGTCACTCCGGCACAGCCCGCAGGCCTCGACGGCCACAACCGCACCGTCTGGCACCGGCTCCGGTGCGGGGAGCTCCCTGATCTCGAGTGGCTCGCCGTACTCGCGGAGGATTGCTGCGCGCATCGCCCCGACGTTCCCGGCGCGGACACTAAACCCCTGTCGGGACTGCCCGTCGAGCGCAAGCACTTTGCCCGACCCGGTCGTTCCCCGTTGTATGGACGAGGACCTGATGGAGATTCTGTGCTGCCCGCTCGACAAGGACGACCTCGAACTCGCGGTGGAACACCGCGAGGGCGAGGAGGTCGTGACCGGGACGCTCACCTGCACCGAGTGTGGCACGACCTACCCCATCGAGGACAGCATCCCGAACCTGCTCCCGCCGGATATGCGCGACGAGGAGGCCGCTGCCTGAGCGCGGGTGTCACCCGCCGACCGCCCACCGTCCCGAAAGCTCGACCGACGGTGCCCGCGCCGGCTGTCAGTCGCTGGGCTCTCCCCGGACCGCCGTCAGCATCTCCGCGGAGTTGTACGCGCTCCCGGTCTGCCCGGCGGTGTCGAGCAGGATGAGACCGGCCTGCTCGTCGGTCGCGCGCTCGAACTCGTCCATCGCGCGGTCGGCCGCGAGCTGTGGCGGCAGGTCACCGACGAGGCCGACCGCCCGGCGTGCGAGGCCGAACCGGGCAATCGCCTCGCCGGCACCGGTCGCGCTCGCGGCCACACCGTCCGCGGCGTAGAACCCCGCCCCGACCTGCGGGACGTCACCGACGCGGCCGGCCAGCGCACACCACCGCCCACCGGTCGAGGTGACCGTCGCAACCGACTCGCCGTCGGTCGCAACCGCACCGACCGTGTCTGTGCCACCGAACTGCTCGCGCACCCAGCCGAGGTGGTCGCGCATATCACCCTCGGGGCTGTCGAGGTCGGCCCACCGCTCCTGTGTGCGGTCGGTCCAGAGGTCGCGGTCGGTCGCCACACCGGAGGCCGCCGCGAGGTCTGTGGCGCGCTCACCCGCGAGGAGGACGTGTGGTGTCTCCCCGGCGACGACGCGGGCCACCTCGGCGGCGTGTTCGACACCGGCCATCGAGCAGGCCGCGCCGGTTGTTCCGTCGTCGGTCATCAGCCCCGCGTCGGTCCGTATCCGGCCGTCGCTCTGGACCGCGCTCCCGACGCCGGCGTTGAACCGCGGCGCGGATTCGAGTTCGCCGACCGCCGCCACCGCCGCATCGACCGGATCCCCGGCGTCTGTGCCCGCCGCCGCGGCCGCCGCTAGCTCGTGCTGTCTGGCCGCCGGTTCCTCCGCCGTCCCACCCGCACCGCCGTGGACGATGACACGCATACCTGCCGTACCCCGGCACGCCTGAAGTATCCACGGACTGTCCGACCAGTCTCCACGGACCGTGTCCGGCGAGTCGTCCGAACCCGCCCTCGACACGTCTCCGCAGGTGCCGCCCGCACCGGCCGGGGGTGACGTGCCCGCCGGAGAGACGACAGTCGGGAGCAGCCGCACCTGTCACCGGACGGTGGCAGTATCAAGACGTGAGAACGGGACAGAGCCGCGAGACGGCCGCAGTGGTGCGATTGTGACAGCGATGGGGAGAGATACCAGGGTCCGAAAATTATATACAGCGCCGTACAGGTAGCATACACAAGAGCTATGCCAGAGCTGAACAGGCGGCGGTTTATCGAGTGTGCCGGTGCGGGGACGGGGCTCGCTCTCGGGGCCGGGGTGACGGGTGCACAGCGCGGGGAGGCAGAGACAGAGCCGGGGACCGAACAGGAGGTGGCGGCGTCGTTCTCGGCCAGTATCGACACGGGGACACTCACGATAGACGGCGGTGAACTGGGTGACAGCGGTGCGGGTATCAATCTGAATATCGGGACCATCGACGGGAGTATCGACCTCGACGGCGAGGTGTACGAGGACAAGACCTGGACCGCCAACAACGTGCAGTTCCCCGACGTCGACCCGGGGCAGATCGTCGACCCGGGCGATTTCGACGACCTCCCGGTCGAGGATATCGAGTTCGGCGACGCGTCACAGATCGACGTCGTGGTCAACAGCATCTCCGGGACCTACGACCCGGACGCCGGAAGCGGGGGACTCGTGACGGGCGCGCTCGACATGCTGATCGAGGCCTACATCGAGGGCACGGCGACGGGGATTCCGGTTGTCGGCGAGTACGACTTCACGTTCGATTTCTTCATCGATATAAACGAGGGGGAGGACCTGCAGTTGACAACCGGCACGAGCAACAACCTCGATGGGTACGCGCAGAACCTCGAGAGCGAGAACGCCGAGGCCGCGGTGGTGTGCAACGACTTCACCGTCCCCGAGGCAGGGGGCGAGAAGGTGTGCGAGAACCCACCGGTCATCGACGAGTTCTGCATCAACGGCCAGATCGGGCTGCCGGTCGACAACCCGGAGCGAAACTGGATACAGCTCACGCTGCAGCCAAACTGGGACGGCGACCCGCCGCAGTTCGGGCTGCCGTCGCTCCCGGGCGGGCAGAACCCGCCGAAGGACCTCGACGGCGACGGCAACCACGAGGACATCCTCGGTGACGGCGAGGTCGACATCTTCGACACGCAGGCCCTGTTCGACAGCCTCGACAGCGCGGCGGTACAGGAGAACCCGGAGGCGTTCAACTTCAACGCCTACTCGCCGGACGACGAGGTGACCATCTTCGACGTCGCCTCCCACTGGAAGCAGAACATCTACGAGTGACCGGCACCGTCACGCACCGCCCGGGGTCGCCACAGGACGACCCGGTGCGACACCAGACCGCACGGTAGGGACCCGATGAGACGCACACACACACTGATTCTCCTGGCGGTGCTGTTGCTCGCCGGCGTGTTCGTGGCGACAGCACCGGCGGGCGCCCAGGAGAGCGGCGAGATCAACCTGACGATCGAACCGGGGAGTTCGGAGCTCGAACCGGGTGCGGTCCAGACGTACGAGGTCATCGTCGAGGACCCCGACAGCGGCATCAGCGCCTACGACGAGGTGGTCATCGACCTGTCGGACCCGGGTGTGGGGACAATCGTCGACTTCGAGGAGCAGTTCGACGAGAGCGGCGACGCGACGTTCAGCAACTCCGAGATACGGAACGGCGGGGCGACGCTGTATCTGGAGGCGCTCACGGGCGAGTCGTTCGCGGCACCCGCCGACGAGGTGACAATCGCCACGTTCGACCTGCAGGCCGCCGAGACGGCACCGGACGACGCGACCACCGGCATCGCGTTCGACCAGTCTGCCGCACAGAGTGTCGCCGACTTCGACAACGTCGCCCCGTACACGGTCGAGGAGTTCGGCTCCGCGAGCATGACCGTCGACGTGGAGTTCCCGGCGATTCTGGAGCTCACGTCGGTCGATGCACCCGATACGATCGACGTCACCGAGGACCTCACGGTGGACTACACGATAGAGAACGTGGGTGACGCGACCGGCGTGGAGAGTGCGGTCGAACTGGTGATAGACGTCGTGGAGCCGACTGTCGAGGACAGCGATACGGACGTGACGGTCGACCCGGGCGAGTCCGTGAGCGGGAGTCTCGTCTACGACGAGGTGGGGTCACTCGCGCCGGGGGTCACGATCGACTACACGGTCCGGCTCGTGGACTTCGGGGACAACGTCAGCGGGTCGACCGTGATCGGCGAGGGCGAGCCCGTGACGACGCTCTCGAACCTGGACATCGCCGGCCAGGGCGAGGCGGCGACCATCGTCGAGGGTGACAGCGGAGACGTCACCATCGACGTGACCAACGACGGGAACGTAGCCGAGGTGTTCGACGTCTCTCTGACTGTCTACGAGGGGGATTTCGAGTCCGTGTTCGAGGCGGGGCAGTCCACCGGCGAGGTGGGGCCGGGCGAGACAGAGACAGTCGTCTTCGAGGATGTTACCGGCGGTATCGCGGTGGGTGACTACGCGATAGAGCTGGTGGGAAACAGCGACGGGGGTGACGACGACGCGATATTCGGGGACCTCACCGTCGAGGCGGGCGAACCCGCCGTCGGACTCTCGAATCTGGACATCGACGGACAGGGGCTCGAGGCGACCATCGTCGAGGGTGTGGACGCCGACATCGCGGTCGATGTCACGAACGTGGGCGAGGGCTCCGGCTCGTTCGACCTGCTCCTGGACATCACGACAGAGGGTGACCGGGGTGTGCGGACCGGCGACTCGACCGGCGTGCTGTCGCCGGGCGAGACCGAAACCGTCGTGTTCGAGGCGGTCACCGGCGGGCTCGACCCGGGTTCGTTCGGCGTCGAGGTAACCGCCGGGGGTGAACTCGTGACCGGCGACCTGACCGTCGAGGGGACCCCCGACGCGGAACCGGCGCTCGCGGACCTCGACATCGCGGGTCAGGGGTCCGCGGCGACTGTCCTCCAGGGCGCGGCCGCCGATATCGCCGCGGAGGTGGAGAACGTCGGCGACGGGGCCGGCACGTTCGACGTGACACTTGGTATCGATACGCTGAACGGTGACCCCGTCGCCTCGTACGACCTGACGACGGGGGTGGTCTCACCCGGGGAGACAGAGACAGTCGTCTTCGAGGGGGTCACCGCCGGCCTCGGCACCGGCGGATTCGCCGTCGAGATTGCGACGGAGGGCGGCGCCCTGCCCCTGTTCGGCTCGCTGACCGTCGAGGAGGGGGAGCTCTCCCTGCTCTCGAACCTGGACATCGCCGGTCAGGGCCCGGCGGCGACTGTGCCGACCGACGCAGCGCGCGACGTGACCGTCGACGTGACGAACGTGCTGAACACGGGACAGTCGTTCGAGGTCGCCCTCCAGGTCGGCGACGCGAGCACGGTCGAGACGACCGGACCGCTCGACCCCGGTCAGGTCGAGACGGTCACGTTCGAGAGCGTCACCGGCGACCTCGACACGGGGGTGTACGGTGTGTCGGTGTCGGCACTCGACAGCCAGACCGTGGGGAACCTGACCGTCGTCGACGGTGTCGACGTGAACGGGGACGGCAACCCGGCGACCGACACGGACGGTGACGGCCTGCTGAACGACGTCGACGGCGATGGCTCGTTTACCATCTTCGACGTGCAGACGTTCTTCACCAGGTTCACCGCCGGCCCGGTGCAGAACAACCCGGCGCTTTTCAACTTCGACGAACAGGAACCGCCGGCGGTGACAATCTTCGACGTGCAGGCGCTGTTCGCGGGGTTGAGCGCGTGAGACTCGGGCGTCGTACACACGCTGGTGTCGACAGTGCGCGCTGTTTGCGGCGTCGAGCGCGCGAGACAGGTCAGACGCGCCCGGCGGTGACGTAGAACGGGACGGTCTCGCGGCGGCGGTACTCGCCGTCTGCCATCTGCTGGACGACCTGTCGGCCCATCGCCCGCCACTCCCCCCGGAGGTGGTCGAACGTCTCGGGGCTGAGACCGGCGGCGAGCAGCGTCTCCCGGTCTGTCTCGATACCCGCACCGCTCGCCTTTCGCCGGGCACTCTCCAGGGCCTGGTCCGCGTACGGCGGTTCGACCGTCCGGACGTGGTCGTGTCGCCGGACAGTGACCTCCGCGAGTCCGGCCCGCTCGAACAGCTCCCGGACCGCCCCGAGCGTCGGGTCGACGGCGCTCCCCCGGATGTACAGCTCCCGTGCACGACGTGCGAGCGCGGTCTCGTCGTCGACGGTCGACTCGACCGTGACCGCGCCGTTGTCCGGTTCGACCGCGGCGACGCGGTCTGTCGAGACGCGGGCCAGTTCCCCGAGTGCCCGCGCCGGGTCGCCGAGGTTCACCAGCAGCGCCTGACAGACCGCGAGGTCGACGGCGTCCCCCCGCACCGGCAGTCGCGTGGCGTCGCCGAGCAGTCGCGGCGGTGAGACCGCCCCGAGCAGGTCCGTGTCCGCGTCGACGGCGGTGACCCGCGTGTCGTCGCCGCTCACCTCCTCGCGCAGCACCCGGGTGAACTCACCCGTGCCGGCGCCGACATCGAGCACCTGCTCGTGGCTGTCGAGTGCCAACCCGGTCAGCGCGTCGCGGTCCGTCCACATCCCTGTCCGTGTCGCGGACAGGTACTCCTCGCTGAACCGGCGCATACACCCGGTAACGGGTGCCGGCTGAAAAACGCGTGTATCCTCCCTACGCCTCGAAGACGAACTGGCCGTCCTCCTGGACGCGCTCGCCGTCCACCTCGATGAACGAATCCTCGCTCATGTCGACGATCATGTCGACGTGGACGGCGCTCTCGTTGCGCTCGTTCGCCTCGCCGACGGTGTCCTCGTAGGCCCGGCCCACCGCCATGTGGACGGTGTCGCCCATCTTCTCGTCGAACAGCATGTTGTAGGTGAACCGGTCGATGTCGCGGTTCATCCCGATACCGAGTTCACCGAGATACCGCGCGCCGGCGTCGGTTTCGAGCACCTCCGTCAGCACGGCCTCGTTTTTCTCGGCGCTGTGTTCGACCACCGCGCCGTCCTCGAAGCGGAGGAAGACACCGGTGACCTCCCGGCCCTGGTGGTACAGCGGCTTGTCGAACAGCACCTCGCCCTCGACACTGTCGGCGACGGGTGCGGTGAACACCTCGCCGCCGGGGAGGTTCTTCTCGCCGTAGTCGTTCAGGGTGGGGTTGCCCCCGACGCGCATCCGCACGTCGGTGGTGTCACCGGAGACGATGCGCACCTCCTCGGCGGGGTCGAGAATCTCGACCATCTGTGCCTGGTGCTCGCGCACGGCATCCCAGTCCTTTATTACCGCGTCGTAGACGAAGTCGGCGTAGGCCTCGGTGCTCATCTCCGCGAGCTGTGCGTTCGCCGGCGCGGGGAACTGGCTGAGACACCAGCGCTTGGAGAGTCGCTCCCCGAGGATGGGCTGGTGGGCCTGTGACCGGGCGGCGCTGGTCTCGGGGTCCACGTCGCTGGTCTCGGTGACGTTCCCGTCGGCCCGGATGGCGATGTAGACGTCGCTCTCCTCGACGAGCGCGAGGTGGTGTTCGGGTGTCTCGAACTCGTCGGCGGCGCGCAGGTACGCCCGGCTGAACCGGCTGTTCGCGCTCATCGCCAGCGGGTTCGCCCCCCGCTCGCCGAGCACCTCGTGGAGTGCGACGACGAGGTCCTCGGCCGCCGCCGGGGCTCGGATCACGACGTTGTCCCCGGCCTGCAGGTCGACAGAGTGGTCTGCGATTATCTCGGCGTGCTCCCGGATGCGTGGGTCCATACCGGAGTGTTGCCCGCGCGGGTCAAACAGCTTTCCATTCGTTCACAGGGAGGGCCGTGTCCCGCCACGGTGGCGGTCACTCGAGGGTGCGGGCGTCGTGTGCGGCGTTGCGGAGCGCGTCGGAGCGCCCGTACGACCCCGGCGCGATTGCGACCGTCCGCACGCCACGGGCGGCGGCCCGCTCCACCGCGGGCTTGAAGTCGGCGTCTCGTGAGACGAGCACGAGCACGTCGATGGTGCCCTCGACAGCGGCGGTTGCGGCGTCCACCGCGAGGCGCACGTCCACGTCACTGCTGGTGGTTACCACCTCGAACCCGCGCTCCTCCGCGGCGCGAAGCAGGTTCGGCGTCGCGTGCTCGTCGAGGTAGAGCCGCCGCAGGACCGGTCGCCCCTCGTCGTCGGCCACCGCCCGCAGGTCGTCGAGGTCGACCTCGAACTCCTCGCGGAACACGTTCGGCCCGTCGACGAACAGCCCCACCCGCTCGATGTCCGCGCGGACCCGCGACAGCCAGCCCATACCACCACGTCGGCGCTCGCACACATCAGCGTTCGCCATCCCGGCGGCGCCGAGACTGGTGTTCGCCGTCGAAACCGCCCGCGGACGGCGGGAGACACACCCGACAGGGGCGTATCCCGGCGCTTTCTCCGCGCTGCCGGGTGCTCACCGACCCTACCAAACCTTCATATTGATTGGTACTCAAGCGTCAGACATGAACTGCAGTGTCGTCGTCGAGGCGGCTGTTCCGGTGTACGACGTCGAGACACCGGACGAGGCGATCCGCATCGCCATCTCGAAAACCGGTGAGATGCTGAATCCGGATCTCAGCTACGTCGAGATCGGCATGTCCGAGCGGACCACACCCTCGGGAGAGGAGCTCCCGCCGGCGTTCATCGCGGCCGACGAGGCGCTGGTCGCGCTCGAACTGGAGATGACAGTGTTCAACGTCGAGCGCGAGGAGCACGCCTCCCGCATCGCCCGCAAGGAGATCGGCCAGCGACTCCAGAACATCCCGCTCGAGGTCGTCGAGGTGACCGTGCTCGAAGACGA
>CAZFMN010000041.1:0-4685 GCA_964520075.1 uncultured Halobacteriales archaeon
CTGCTGTCGTCACCGCCGTTGCCGGTACTGCTGTCGTCGCCGCCGTTGCCGGTACCGTCGTCGCCGCTGTTGCCGGTACCGTCGTCACCACCGTTGCCGGTACTGCCGTCGTCACCGCCGTTTCCGGTACCGTCGTCACCACCGTTGTTGCTGCTGGTGTTGTCGTCGCCGTCACCCCCGTCGTCGCCACCGACACAACCGGCGAGGAACGCGGTGGCGGCGCCCACGCCGAGGAGGAACTGCCGCCGGTTTCCGACTCCCGTGGCGCTCTCGTCTGTCTGCCCCCCCGACTCGTCGCGTCGGGTGGTGTCGCTGTCCGTCGTGCCGTCGAATCTGGTCTGTCTCTCCTTCATGTCGGATTTCACCTCGTGAACCGTGGCCGCTCCGACCTGCCGTCGTGCACGCGTACCGTCGTCTCACCAGGATATCGTGTCCCGGGTATCAAAAGTCTATACCTCGGAACCTGACACGTGTCCGGCTATCGGTCGGCAGGTCGGTCGAGTGACACGATTCGGCATGTCGGGCGCGGAGGAGAGTACCGGACAGTCAGTCCGCGCCGGCGGAGCGAACCTCGACGAACTGTGACAGTTCGGCGATGTCGGGCACCGACTCGTGCGGTCGGTCGACGAGGATGTCGCCGGCCCGCTGGCTCCCCACACCCGGGATGGTGGTGAGTTCGTCCATCGACGCGGCGTTCACGTCGAGCGGGTGGGGCACACCCGTCACGGAGCGGTAGCCGTGGTCGGTTATCGCGACGTCGATGACCGACCCGAGCGGGCGCTCGCCCGGCACGGCCACCAGCAGGGGGTACGTGCCGAGCTGTCGGCCGAAGGTCTTGCTGTCTTGGTGGTACTCGAGGTGAACGTCGGGCAGCAGGGTGCCCGGCGGCGCGACCCGCTCCAGCATCGGGTTGTCGATTTCCTCGCGGACCTCCTGTTTGTACTGTTTGAACAGCTTCTTGTGGTCGTGGGCTATCTCGGCGCCGGTGTCGGACATCTCGGTGCCGGAGAACGCCATCACCTGCCGGATGTTGACCCGCCGGAGCACGAGTCCGGCGTCGTACACCCGCTGGAGGAACTCCCTGTTGTGGTCGAACGTCTCCCGGCGCTCGCCCTGCAACCCGTGGAGGAGGTTGATACCCGGCAGGAGTTTCGGCAGACGACGGGCCGCGTCCGAGCCGTGGGTGGGCGCATCGGCGGGGTCCTCACCGGGTCGCCAGCCCGCCGCCTCGTTGACAATCTTCACCGCGCGGAAACACTCCTCGGTGGTCACGTTGAGGTTGTTCTGCTCCTGGACGACGGGGTCTGCCGACTCCAGTCCGAACGCGGCGGTGTCGCCGGCCGTGTTGTGCTCGGCGATGATACGAATCCCCTCCCGGGACTTCTCGGGCCACCGGACGATGGTGATGGGGTTCATGTTGTCGAGGTGGAGAGTATCGAGATCGGGGACCGCCTCGCGGATACCGCCGTACAGTTCCCGGAGCGCGTCGGGGTTGGGGGCCTCGCCGTCACCGCCGTACGCGAGGATGTCGGCCTGCCGGCCGAGACGGAAGTGTGAGACGCCGCGGTCGGCGAGTTCGGCCACCTCCTCGACCACAGCCTCGGGTGTCCGGAAACTCGGTGCGGCACCGTACAGCGGTTCCGTGCAGAACGAGCAGCGGTAGGGACAGCCCCGCGAGGTCTCGAGTTCACAGATGAGGTACTCGGGGTGGTTGGGGTGTTGCTCGACGACGAACGCGCCGGCACCGGCCCACCGTCTGAGTTCCTCGTTGTCGCGCATCCGGTCGCCGAACCCCTCCATCCCGCCGTGCACGAGGTCGTAGGCCGCCGCCTCGATGTCACCTTTCGCGACGAAGTCGTAGTCGAGATCGTCACGCTCGGTCTCGATGCCCCCCTCGTTCGCGTCGCCGACACCGAACCGGACCGGACCACCCAGGAGTGTCGTCCCCTCGGCCGTCCAGCCGAGTCGGCGGACCTCCTCGGGTTCGGCGGGTGTGCCGCCGACGTAGCTCCCCGGGACGGTCATCCCACCGACGTAGATCATGAGACCTGCCTCCTCCACGTCGCGCCAGCGCTCCCGGTCCTCGCGGAGCGCGTCGATGGTGTGGTAGGTGACCTGCTCCGGCGGGACGCCGGCGTCCACGAGCGCACCGGCGACGTTGCGCGGGTACGTCGAGATGTACGGCGGGACGCCGAAGTGTGCCGGTTCGTCGACGTACCCGTCGACGATGGTCACGGAGAGCGACGCGGGGTCTCGCATGCATCTCCGTAGCCCATCGAGCGACAAAACGGTGACGACAGCGGCCTGCCGTCCCGACCGCCGTGGTGTCACACGCGGTCGGGGTGGCGGGTCTCGTGTGTTGCGGAACGTCGAAGCGTTGAAACCGTGGCGTGAACTCGGTACGAATGTGCAGTACGGGGAACAGACGGGGTCCGGTACCGGTAGACGGCCACCGGGGACAGTCCTCTCCCGGGACGTGCGGTCACTCGACAGGAGGTGCAGCGCCGGATGCCGTCGCTGAGTATCTACGACGCGGAGGGGTACCGGCCCGGAACCGACGAGGGGGAGCGGAGCGAGCGCGTCCGGCGGTTCCACGAACTGGGTGGTCGACTCACGATGGACGTCTCGCGGGAGACGACCCGCATCCTGGTCGCGTTCGAGGCCCGTGACCCGGAGTCGGGCTCCGCCGGGCAGTACTACGCGGTCTACAGCGGGAATCCGCGACAGCTACACGGGGGGCTGCGGAGGCGACTGCAGGAGCGGTACGGGCTCGCACTCGTCACCGGCGAGGAGGCGACGGGGGCCGTCTACGACCTGTTCGTACCGGGCTCGGAGACGGACGAGCCGGCAGGGACGGACAGACTCGACGCCGCGGCGGCGCTGCTCTCCGACCCGGAGGGGACCGACCAGGTGAGAGTCGGTGCCGGGTCGGACCGCCAGGCCGTGCAGACCGTGCGCTACTTCCTGGGCAAGGGATACACACAGCAGGTCGCCGTTGCCGAGGACGCCGACGCCCCGGAGCTATCCGGGTTCGGACTCGTGGTCGAGAGAGGCGCATACGACGGTATCGAACTGCTGCCGGAGACGGCAGCGACACTCGGCGGGGTCGGAGCAACAGGGGACGCCGACGGGTCGCCGACACGGGAACAGGACCGAGAGGAGACGGCCGACGCCGGGCAACAGGCGGGCGAGACAGCCGGACCCGGCCAGCAGGGCGAGGCGTCACCGGGTGGCGAGACGTCACCGGACAGGCGGGAGTGGGTCCCGGCCGGACTCGGTGGTGGTGACGGACGACAGCGGACGGCGGTGTTGCTCGGCGCGTTCGGCGCACTCGCGCTGGTCGTGGTGCTGGCGCTCGGGACAGCACTGGGCGGGGGTATCCCGTTCGTGGGTGGTGACGGCGGTGGGTCGGCCGGACCGGAGGTCGAACTGGACACCGCGGAGCTGCGGGGGGCCGATGGTGTCGTCGTCGAGGGACGGCTCGAGGGCGGGAGTGTCGAGGGGACGGCCTTTACCCTCCGACTGTGGGAGGGCCAGCAGGGTGATGGGGACCCCCTGCTGACGACACAGGTGTCCGGAACGAGCCGTGGAAACGGGACGTTCGGGCTGTCGGTCAGTCCGGGCGAACTCGAGGCGGCAGCCGAGGGGTTCTACCCCCGCGACGGAGACTACGAGGTGACAGTCGAAACCGCGGGCGGTGCGAGCGCGGCGACGACGCTCGAACCGGGGGCACTCGACCTGACACTCGACGACGCGAACTGGACCGAGGGGAGCCTGGCGGTGACCGGGCGTCTGACACAGGCCGGGGTCCCGCTCCGGGGGGAGCCGGCTATCGAGGTGACAGTCGGCGAGGAGGCGGTGAGCCCGGACCTGCGTTACGGGGACAACGGGACCGTCACGTTCAGCGTGTCCGATGACCAGACTGGGCGCGACCTGACCGGCGGCGGTGAACTGACGGTCACGGCGGCCTACGAGGGTCTGACCGACAGCATCACCGCACAGCGACCGGAACCGGCCGAGCCGGCCGTCTTCGAGGTCACCGTGACGGAGGTGTCCACACCGGTCACGGCCGGCGAGCCACTCACCGTGACCGCCGCGGTGGAGAACACGGGTGAGAGACCGGGCACACAGACGGTCACAGCCGGGGCCGACGGACTGGGCAGCGACGAAGCGTCCGTCTCGCTCGACGAGCGGGGGTCGCGGTCGCTGACACTCGCCGTCGGGACCGGACAGGGCGACGGTGGTGAGTACACACTCACCGTGGCCAGCGAGAACAGCAGTGACACGACCAGTGTCACCGTCGAGTCCCCGGAGCCGCTGTTCCAGGTCGGAATCTCCGCCACGAACGCACCGGTCACGGTCGGCGAGACACTAACCGTGACCGCCGGTGTCCTCAACGCGGGCAACGGCGAGGGGGCGGCGACTGTCGAGTTCGACGCCGGACCGCTCGGGGGTGACTCCGCCAGCGTGTCGCTGTCCGCCGGGGACTCGACCACACAGACGTTCAGCGTCGGGACAGACGGGGTCACCGCGGGCGAGTACGAGGTTTCCGTCACGGTCGGGTCCGACGAGGACACGCTCGTGTTACCGGTCGAGAACGACACCGTCGACGGCGGAGACGGAGGTGACGGAGGTGATGGCGGAGACGGTGAAGACGATGGAGACGGCGGAGACGATGGAGACGG
>CAZFMN010000041.1:4785-14840 GCA_964520075.1 uncultured Halobacteriales archaeon
TGGAGACGGAGGTGATGGCGGAGACGGTGGAGACGGTGGAGATGGAGGCGACGGCGGAGACGGAGGTGGCGGCGGAGACGGCGAGGCAGTGTTCGAGGCGAGCATCGCCGGGACGAACGAGCCGGTGCTCGCGGGCGGGGCGGTCACCGTCGAGGTGACGCTCACGAACACCGGGGAGACGAACGGGACGGGGACGGTGACCGTCGACGCCGAGGAGCTGGGGGCAGACTCGGTGACAGTGTCTCTCGCGGCCGGCGCGAGCACGACAGCGTCGCTCTCGTTCGAGACCGGAGCGGGGGACGCGGGCCTGTACACGGTGACCGCAACGAGCAACGGGAGCAGTGACACCGCACTCGTGACCGTCGAGGGGGACTCGGCCGGTGTGCCGTCGTTCTCGGTGTCGGAGGTGGACACCACCAGCCCGGTCGCGGGTGACAGCCTCGAGGTCACGGCGGAGGTGCAGAACACGGGTGCGGCGAGCGGGACGGTGACACTCTCGGTGAGCACGGCACCGGCGCTCGGGACCGACTCGGCGGAGGTTTCGCTCGCGCCCGGCGGGTCGGCGGTGGAGACGCTCTCGCTCCCGACGTCACCGGGACAGGCCGGCTCCTACGAGGTGACTGTCACCGCCGGGGAGGACCAGGAGACGGCGACCGTGACCGTCGAGGAGGCTGCGGAGGCCGTCTTCGAGGTGGGTATCACCGGGACGAACGCGCCGGCCCCGCCCGGAGAGACGCTCGCGGTGACCGCCGAGGTGGCAAACACCGGGGACGCCGACGGAACCGGAACTGTCGAGTTGAGCGTGGGCGAACTCGGCACGGTTTCGACGGAGCTACAGCTCGCGGCGGGCGCGTCGACGACCGAGACGTTCACAGTCGAGACGACAGCCGACGACGCGGGCGAGTACACCGCGACCCTCGCCAGCGGGGACAGTCAGGATACGGCGACGGTTGCCGTCGAGACGACCCCGCCCGAGGCGGAGCTGTCGAGTCTGGATATCGCCGGTCAGGGGAGTTCGGCCAGTATCACCGAGGGAGCGGACGTGCCGGTCGCCGTCGACGTGACGAACGTCGGCGGGCAGTCACCGGACGGCGGGTTCGAGGTGGCGGTGAACATCCTCATCGAGGCAGCAAACGGGACTGTCGCACCCGGGCCAGGCGAGACAGAGACGCTGAGTCTGACCGGTATAACCGATGTCCTGCCGGCCGGTACCTACGATGTGACCGTCGAGGCCGGCGACGACCAGGTGACAGGCTCGCTGACGGTCAAACCGCCAGTCGCCCTGTCGGACCTGGATATCGCAGACCAGGGCGGGTCGGCGACTGTCACCGAGGGTGAACCGGCGAATATTCAGGTCAGTGTCGTCAACGAGGGACCGGTAGCCGAGGCGTTCGGGGTGACCCTGCAGGTCAGTCAAGAAAACGGGGACACGACGGTCGATGTCACCGAGGAGACAGACAGTATCGACCCCGGACTGGGGTTCGTGGTGAGCTTCGCGGGGGTCGTCGGCGACCTGCCGCCCGGCGAGTTCTCCGTCGAGGTCACGACAGTGGCGTACGGCAGCGACATCAGTGTCGAGGGGTCGCTGTCCGTGCAGGCCGACGGGTCGGCCACCTCGACAGTACGGTAGGCGACGCGTCGCCCCGACGTGCTCGCGGGTGCCGCCCGCAGACCTGCCGTTGGTACACCCCGGTTGCGGGCCGGTGACCGTCACTGAACGGCGGTGCCGGCCAGAGCACTCGTACTGGCGGCGACAGTCCGCGCGGATTTTCATCCGGCAGAATAAATCCCGGCCGGTCCGAGCACGGGTATGAGTGTCACGGCGGGGGTTCCGCGGGTCGACCTCGGGTCGTTTCCGACGGCGGTGGAGGCCGCGCCGGAGCTGGGGGCGGCGCTGGGGGTGCCCGAGCTGTATCTGAAACGCGGGGACAGGAGCGGACAGCTCTACGGCGGGAACAAGGTGCGCAAGCTGGAGTTCCTGCTGGGGGCGGCACTGGACGCCGGTTGCACGGCGGTGCTCACGGGGGGTGGGGTGGGGAGCAACCACGTGCTGGCGACGGCGGCGTACGCCCGCGAGGTGGGGCTGGAACCGCGGGCGGTGCAGTTCCCACAGCCGGCCACCGGGTACGTCCGCGAGAACCTGCGCTCGCTGGCCCGGTTCGACCCGGACCTGCGCCTGGCCCGCTCGCAGCTGCTGTTCCCGGTGTCGCTGCTCCGGGGGCGACTCGCCACCCTGCGGCGTCGGGGGCTGTCGTACGTGCCGCTCGGCGGGTCCTCGCCGGTCGGAACGGTCGGGTTCGTCCGCGGGGCGCGGGAGCTCGCGCGGCAGGTCGACCGGGGTGTGTCCCCCCGGCCGGACGTGGTCGTGGTGCCGGCGAGCAGCGGCGGCACCCTCGCCGGACTGCTGGTCGGGCTGGACAGCACCGACCTCGACACGCGGGTGGTCGGCGTGCGTGTCGCCGAGCGGTACGCCGCGAACCGGCTGCTGGTCTCGCGGCTGGCGAACCGGACCGCCGCACTACTCGACCTGCCTGTCACGTACAGTCGAGACGACATCACACTGGTCGACGGCTATCTCGGGCCGGGGTACGCGGAGCCGAGCCGACTCGGCGAGCGGGTGCAGACGGTGGCCGCAACCCACGGGCTGACACTCGACCCGACGTACACCGCGAAGACAGTCGCCGCCATCGCCGGCGAGTTCGACGACGAGACGGTGCTGTACTGGCACACGCTGAGCGGGCACCGTCCGGAGCCGCTGTCGACCGAGGAGGCGGTCCGCCGACTGCCGGACAGCTACCGCCGGTTCCTGACCTGATACTGATTAGTGCGACTGTGTACCGGTGTGACCGCAGATACTCGTGCGGTCGATACCCGAATGACTCGAGGTAATCAGTACGACTCAATCGGCTCGCTCCCCGGACGGGTCGGGGTCGCCGGCCGGCGCGGCGCGCTCGCGGTCCATCGCGGTCACGTAGATACCCGCCAGCACGACCACACCGCCGGCGACGGTGAACACCGTCGGGTCCTCGCCGAGCAGTGCGAACGCGAGGAGGGTCGCCCCGACCGGTTCACCCAGCAGTGAGACCGAGACGACACTCGATTCGAGGTGTGCGAGTGTCCAGTTGATGACGGTGTGACCGAGCAGTCCGGGGCCGACAGCGAGACCGACGAAGACCAGCCACTCGCTCGCGGGGTACCCGACCAGCGGGCCGCCCTGGAGCAGTGCGATGGCGAGCAGACAGACCGTACAGACGCTGTAGACCACGACGACGTAGGGGACCAGCGCGACACGCCGGCGGAGCGACCGACCGGCGAGCACGTAGCCGGCGGCCATCACCGCGCCGAGGACGGCGAGCCCGTTCCCGAGAAGCGGGTCCGGCCCGACGAGCACACCGCCGAGCAGGTCGCCGGTCGACATCGCCGCCATCCCGACCACCGCGACGAGGATACCGGCGAGCATCCGCCGGGTGAGTCGCTCGCGCAACAGGAGCCACGCGCCGACGGCGACGAACAGCGGCTGTGACTGGACCAGCGTGACGCTCGCGGCGACGCTCGTCCACGCCAGACTCTCGAACCAGGCCGCGAAGTGCACCGCGAGCGCGGCACCCGCGAGTGCGGCCCCGAGCAGGTCCCGCCCGCCAATGTGACGGAACGCCGACCGGTACCGCCAGACCGCGACCGGAAGCAGTGGGAGTGTGGTGAACAGCACCCGGTAGAACGCCGCCACCGCCGAGGGGGCGTCGCTGAGACGAACGAGCACGGCACCAGTGCTGATGGCGACGACCGCAACTGCGAGCGCCACGAACGGCGGCACCGGCGGCGAATCGGACACGACTGTGGATGGGTCGCCCCGGGCTTACCCGTTGTGGACTGTGCTCCCCGGTATTACGGCCTCCGTGACAGACGAGGGGCGACGAGAGTACACACAGCGGCGCCCGGCGGTCGTCTCGACGACGGGCCCCATCCGCGGTCCGCGGGACAGTTTCCCGACAGACCGGGTTCGAAACCGGCCGGGGACCGCTGTCAGCCGGAGTCCGGTGAACCTGTCTGATTCGAAGGTTTGAATTTGGCGTGGTGTTGAAGCAAAGTCGAAGTCTAATGACTGAGTTCGACCCGGACAGACGGACAGCACTGATGGCGGGTGGCACAGCACTGATAGCAGGACTCGCGGGGTGTCTCGGCGGTGATGGCGGTGACGGCGGTGACGGCAGCAGCAACGGTGGCGACACCGACCCCCAAGGACAGGTCGATACCTATCTGACCGACAACGACGCGAACAACTACGACGGGCCCGACAGTATCGTCGACCAGACCGGCACGGGCGAACTCCTCATCGAGGTTGGCCCCGCCGGCAGGTTCCAGTTCGACCCCGCGGCGGTTCGCATCGACAGCGGGACGACCATCACCTGGGAGTGGATGTCGAGCAACCACTCGGTCACACAGACCGAGAGCAGTTTCGATTTCGAGGACTCCGGCACCCAGATGGAGGGCGCTACCCACGAGCAGACACTCGAGAGTACCGGTGCGTTCCTGTACAAGTGCACCCCCCACGCCAATCTGGGGCACTACGGCGGTATCATCGTCGAATAGACAGCAAACCGAGGACCGAACAGCGCGGCGACAGGCACACATGGAGACACACAGATGAGTACAGACGACACGACCAGCGGCGACCCGGCACACCCCCACGAGACCGAGGACTCGTTCTCCCCGACGAGTGAGAGTAACAGGCAGGAAGGCCAAACACGCGAGAGGCTCGCGGCGACCGATTCCGACGCTGCTCCGGGGGTGCAGGCGACTCTCCGACCGGACAGTCCGGCACACGGTACAGACAGCAGACCGAACAGGCAGTCGGCCCACAGCACCCGTGCACAGACAGGTGAGAGCCGATGAGTTCGAAGGAGACGACCCCCGCGGATATCGTCCGCCCGACGAAATCGACCTCGAGATGGTACTACCTGATCGGCGGTGTGGCGACACTCGTTGCGCTGGTCTGGCTCGTGGGGTGGAGCTGGCAGCTCGAGAACGGGCTCATCGTCACCTGGCTCGCGGACTGGGGCAGTGGCGGTGTCACCTGGGGGCTGTACATCGGTGCGTTCATGTGGTGGGTCGGTATCGCCCACGGTGGAATCATCCTCTCTGCGGTGGTCCGACTGTTCGGGATAGACCGCTACCAGCCGGTCGCCCGGCTGGCCGAACTGCTGACCATCGGCGCGCTCGGGATGTCCGGGCTGTACATCGTCATCCACACCAGCCGACCCGACCGGCTGGTTTCGAGTGTCATCCCGGCGTACACCTGGACGGCCCAGACCTCGCCGCTGGCCTGGGGGGTCACCGTCCTCGCGCTGTACTTCGTGCTGACGGCGACGTATCTCGCGCTGACGCTCCGGTACGATATCCACCGCCTGCGCGACCAGCTTCCCGACCACTTCGCCCCGCTGTACCGTGTCATCACGGTCGGCTACACCGAGCGGGAGGACGATATCAGCCAGCGGGTGGTCTGGTGGCTCGCGCTGGGTATCATCGTGCTCGCGCCGCTCCTGCTACAGGGCGGTGTCATCCCGTGGCTGTTCTCGCTGCTGCCATCGATGCCCGGCTGGCGGGGGGCTATCCAGGGCCCCCAGTTTCTCAGCATCGCGCTCACCTCTGCCATCGCCGGTGTTATCATCGTCGCCGCGGCACTCCGCCGGGCCTACGACTGGGACCACATCCTGACCGACGATACGCTGCGCGGGCTGACGATGTGGCTCGGCCTGTTCTCTCTGCTCGTCGCCTGGCTCCAGTTCCAGCAGGTGATAACCAGTGTCTACGTGCCTGCAATGGACGCCGGAACGGTGATGGCGGCGAAGCTGGACAACCCGATCTACATCGTCGCCATCGGTCTCATGACACTGACGCTCGCGTACATCCTCGCACAGACGGTCAGACCGGGCGTGTTCACCCCGGGGCGGTCGGTGCTCGCGTCGGTGTTCGTGCTGTACGCGACGCTCTCGGAGTCGGTGCTGTTCGTCGTCGAGGGTATCGAGCACCCCGCGTTCTCGCTGTACGAGGGCGTCCCTGGCCACTACATCCCCAGTCCGATCGAGGTGGCGTCTGTCGCCGGCACCCTCGCGATGTGTACACTGTTTTTCCTCGCGGTGCTGAAGGTGTTCCCCGTCATCGAACTACACGCCGTCGAGAGCGCCGACGGCCACGACG
Organism: uncultured Halobacteriales archaeon; assembly: GCA_964520075.1. GTDB lineage: Archaea > Halobacteriota > Halobacteria > Halobacteriales > Haloarculaceae > Halovenus. Next base: position 10,984 of record CAZFMN010000041.1, read on the forward strand.
ACGAGGACACGACGACGTGACCGTGCCCGCGACGCTCCCGGTCGGTGCTGTCCCCCTGTTCTCCAGGCTCCAACCGCGGGCGAGACGTGCTCGCCGCCCCCGGCGAACCGACGGGGGACCGAAAGCCTGTAGCCGTCGCTGGTCGAACCCTGTGGTGTGCTGTACCCGACACACCCCGTGGCAGGCTACCTGCTGGCGGTGGTGTTGCGGCTCCCGATGGTACCGGTGGTCGTCGGCGCGGCACTGCCGGACCTCGTCGACAAGCCGCTGGGTATGCTCGGGGTGGTCGACAGGTACCACACGGTCGCACACTCGGTGTTCGCGCTCGTCGTGCCGCTGGCCCTCGCCGCCCGCAACCGGGCGTGGCTGGCCGTCGCCGCCGGCTGGGCGTCGCATCTCGCACTCGATGCCGCACAGATGGTGATAAACGGTCGCCCCGGTGACACCCGCTTTCTCCTCTGGCCGGTCGTCGAACACGAGTCCCAGGTCCAGCTACCGCCCGTCGAGTTCGCCGCCTTCTACGTCGGCACCCGCGCGTCGGCCGTCGAACTGCTCGTCTGGGTCGGCGCGCTGGCCGCGCTCGCCCGCCGACGCCTGCTCGACGACTGATACTGCCGGAGGAACATCCGTGCGGATGTTCGCCGCCAGTAGAGCCTGCTGTCCGGTTCGTCGCGGCTCTGTCCAGTTCGTCGGAGCAACTCTCCACGTGCGTCTGTCCGGCAGTACTAGTTCGTCCGGGTACATCGAGCAGGCGGCCCCTTTCGATCCCCCCCCCAGACAGGCCACGTCCCTCCCCACCCGATTGCGCTCCTCGGTCGCGATGCTCTCACGGGTCGTCTCCCCGTTCGAGCAGCGGAGACCTCGCTCCGCTCGGTCTCCCGCTCCCTGTGGTGCTCATCCCTCGCACGGTGTTGGCTCGCGGGTCTGGCCACGCTCGCCAGCGTGCGCCACCGCGGCCGTGAGAGGACATCGCGCCGCTGTACCGCATATTCAAGCGAGCAATAGATACTGCTCTATTGGCGGGCGAAAATTTCACGAATTTTCCTCCGTCAGCACGAGGCCCCGCACAGTAATGAACGGTCGGTACCGAGTGGGGGTATGGTACGGACCGGTCAGAAGGCGCCGGATTTCGTCAGGCCGGCGGTCGTCGACGGTGACGTACAGCTGCTGGAGCTGTTTGCCGAGGTGCGCGAACACGAGGCGGTCGTGCTGGTGTTCGAGCCGGCGGATTTCGTCCCGACCGGGACCGCAGAGCTGCAGGCCGTCCGGGCGGCAGGCTGGCACGACCGTCCGGACCTGCTGGTCGCCGGGGTAACCGGCGACAGCCTCTACAGCCACGTCGCCTACGCCGCACAGTACGACCTCCCGTTTCCACTGGTGTCGGATTTCCACGGCGGCGTCGCCGACTCCTACGACCTGCTGTGCGCGGACTGGGAGGGCCACAGCGATATCCCGGGTCGTGCGACCGTCGTCGTCGACGGTGACTGGGAGGTCCGCGCGGTCGAACGGGTCGACCCACTCGACTCGCGCTCGCCGGCACCGGTCGAGCGTGTGACCGATACCCTCCGCGACCTCGGCTGCCCCGTCACGCGTCCGACTGTTCAGTACGACCTGTGAGCGCGCGACGACCCACTTCTGCATCGACAGGTGTCCACAGCCGACACTCGCCGGGGGTCGGTCACTCGCCCCCGCTTGCAGAGGGGCGGCTGGTGGCCTGCTTCGAGAGGTCCTCGTCACCGTCGCTCTCGGCCTCGCTCTCGCGCTCCGCCTCTGTGTCCGGTTCGGGCGGCAGGTCGGCCTCCTCGAGGAGTGTCTCGACGTCGACACCCTCCCGCTCCGCGAGCGCCTCCAGCAGCACCCGCTGTTCGGCGAGTTCGTACCCGATGTGCTCGACCTGTGAACTCGTCGACTCGAGGTCCGTCTGCAGCTTGTCCATCCGCTCTCGCAGATTGTTTATCCGCTTGTAGCTCTCCTCGGCGACCTTTATCAATCGCTGTATCCGCTTTTTCGTGCCCGCGATGTCCATACCGACCGGTACGGCGAGGTTGTTTGTGGTTCTTTCGACACTCGCCGCCGGGTCGTCTGATACTGCCGGACAGACGCACGTGGAGAGTTACTCCGACGAACTGGACAGAGCCGCGAAGAACCGGACTGCAGGCTCTACTGGCGGCGAACATCCGCAGGGATGTTCCTCCGGCAGTATGAACACTCGACGTGTACCGTGCACGCGGAGTTGCGCCCAACCATTTTTGTGCGTGGTGTTCGTACGTTCACATATGGGTCGAGTAAAGCGGGCAGTAGCGCGTGCACAGTACGCGGCAATCGGGGCGGCAGTCGGCGCCGGACTCGGCGGACTGATCAGTCGCTCGGCGGCGAGCACGGGTGGTGCGACGGGCGCGCTGGTCGGTGCGCTGGTCGGCGAGTTCCGCGCCCGCGCCGCCGAGGACGGCGGTGTCACCGACCGCCTGCGGTCCGGCGAGGAGTCAGAGACCGAACCGGAGACAGACAACGAGAGCCGGTTGCCGCGGGGTATCGTCGAGCGACTTCCCGACCGCGGGTGACGGTCGCTGTCAGAAGGTCCGCGCCGCTCAGTCGCACCGGTCTATAACCGGTGACCCGCCCGCGAACAGGTACCACGCCATCCGGTGGCAACGAGGTCTCCAGTTCTCCCGTCTCGTGGCTGTCCGTCCCCACGGTCGGTATCGGAGTCGAGGTGAACTCTCGCGCGAGCCACGCCCAGGCCGGGGACAGCAGAATCACGAGCCCTACCTCCGACGTATCAGCCCTCGGCCCGTTCACCGAGTCGGGCGAGCATGTGCGAGAGGTGCAGGCGGTCGTCTGTCCCCTCCTGCAGGTCCAGGTCGATTTCGCCCGCGAGGCGGTGTATCGCCGCCAGTTCCGCCCCGCTGTAGCGCGAGCGGGCGACCGACAGGATGGCCTCGAGCACCTCGGTACCGCTGTACCCCTCGTCGACCAGCAGGTCGTCGAGCGTCGAGCGCGCGTCGGTGAACGCACCGGTCTCGGCGTCGTCGAGCAACTCGTCGATGCGCTCGTCGGTGTGGACCGTCGAGAGCGTCTCGTAGGCGGCCTCTCTGGTTATCTCACCCTCGCTCTCGGCGGTTGTCTGTGCGCTCAACACCGCCTCGCGGAGGTCACCGCCGGCCGCACCGGCGACGAACTCGAGCCCCTCCGCCTCGTGGGGCACCCCCTCGCGCTCGACAATCCGCTCCAGCACCGCCACCACCTCGTCTGTCGTCGGCGCACGCACCGGAACCGGGAAACACCGCGAGCGGATCGGTGCGATGAGTGACGAGGGCTGGCGCGTGACGATGACGAACTGCGTGTTGTCGTTGTACTGCTCCATCGTCCGGCGGAGCGCCTGCTGGAAGTCCTCGCGGATCTCCTCCGCGTTCTCGAGGACGAGTGTCTTGAACTCGCCGGTCGACGGGGCGTACCCGGCCATCTCCTTCAGGACGTGGGCGAGCATCTCGCGTTTCGACCAGTTGCGCTTGTACCTGTTGCTCTGCTCGGACCCCCGGCGGTACCGCTTGGAGAACTCGGTCTGACCCTGCAGGAAGCTGGCGAACCGCGGGTCCTCGCGGATCTCGGATTTCGTCGACCCGAAGAAGTCGGCGACGTTTATCTCGATGCGGTCGGCATCGGGCTGTTCGTGGGCCTCGCGGGTGAACGCACGGACGGCGGCGGTCTTTCCCGCGCCGTTCGGGCCGTGGACGACGAGGTTCATCGGCTCCGCGAGCGCACGCTCCATGCTCCGGGAGACCTCCGCCTGGGGCAACTCATCGAGCGCCGGCGCGTGTGTCTCCGTCCACAGCGGCCCGTCCATACCGAGGGGTTGT
>CAZFMN010000041.1:14940-21143 GCA_964520075.1 uncultured Halobacteriales archaeon
GAGTCGGACCGGCACCCCCAGTCCGACGCCCTCGTGGCCGTACTCGCCCTGGAGCGGCACCGAGCAGGGGAGCACCTCGCCGGTGTCGTTCAAGATAGCCGAGACCACGTGGGCGACACCCCGGGCGGGACCCCACTCGGTCGCGCCCTTTCGCTCGATGACGTTCATCGCGCTCTCCCGCAGGTCGGCGAGGATCTCGGTCCGCTCCTCCGCGGAGACGGTCAGGTCACAGCCGTCGGCACGGACCTTCGAGAACACCGGCACCTGCGCGTCGCCGTGTTCGCCGAGGATGGTCGCCTCGACGTTCTGCACGGGCACGTCGAGACGCTCCGAGAGCACGTACCGGAACCGGGCGGAGTCGAGGCGGCCACCGAACCCGATCACCTGCTCGCGGGCCCGGTCACCGGACTCGTAGAGGTGGCGGTTCAGCAGGTCCACCGGGTTCGACGTCGTCACCGTGACGAACTCCTCGGTGTGGGCCGCGAGCGAGGACTGTATCTCCTCCAGTATCGGTGCGTTGTCGTCCGCGAGGTCGAGTCGGCTGTCACCCGGACTCCGGGGCAACCCTGCCGTGATGACGACGACATCCGACCCGGCGGTGTCGGCGTACTCGCCCTTTCTGACGGTGGTGTTCGAGTCGTACGCGATGCCGTGGTTCGTGTCCGCGGCCTGCCCGACCGTGACGTCCTCCTGCTCCGGGATATCGACGAAGACGACCTCGTCGGCGACACCATCGAGTGCAATACTGTATCCCGCCGCCGCGCCGACGGTGCCCGCCGCACCGACGATGCTCACTTTCGACATATCCGAATATCCCGCTGGACCGAGGTTAAGAATGTCGAATCCGGGAGCGGGTCACTCCCTGAGCGCCGCCTCGCGCGCTGTCGACTCCAGTGTCTCCGCCGTGATGTCTGTCGCAACGACGGCGGGCTTGTACGCCGCTCCGTCGATGAGGTCCGTGTCACCGACCGAGGACTCGACGTACCGTGCGAACGCCCGTCGCTCCGGCGGGAGTCGGCCGTACAACACCGCCTCCTCGACGAGGTCGTACACCGGGATGCGCGGTGTGAGCAGCGTGTTCTCGCCGACGACACTCCCCTCGCCCACCACGAACCCGCTCGTCACACGACAGCCTGCCCCCAGCGAGACGTCGTCCTCGACGACGACTGGCGCATCCTCCACCGGTTCGAGCACGCCCCCCACGAGCGTGTTCGCACCCAGTTTCACGTTCGCGCCCACCTGTGCACACGAGCCAACCGTGTTGCACGAGTCCACGAGCGTCCCGTCGCCGACGGACGCGCCGATGTTCACGAACGAGGGGCTCATCAGGATGGCGTCGGAGCCGACGTGTGCCCCCCGGCGGACGACGGTCCCGTCGGGCGTGTTGCGCGACCCGCGGTCGCCGAACGTGTCCGTGTCCGCCAGCGGGAGCACGTCGTTGTACGTTGTCGACCCGTGCTCGTAGCCCGATATCCCCCGGAGACTGAAGTTCAGCAGGACACCCCGCTTGACCCAGGTGTTCGCGTGCCACTCGCCGTCGCGTCGCTCGGCGGCGCGAACCGCGCCCGTCTCCAGCGCGTCGAGGAACTCGCCGAGCACGCTCAGGTCCTCCGCATCGGCCACCTCTGCCGGGTCCGCGTCGGCCGACTGTGTGCGCTCCCAGATCTCCGTTACGTCGGATTCGAGACCCATATCTCTCCAGTAGGGCGCGAATAGTTAAAACGGTGGGTGACCCCCGGGACGACGGTTCACCGGGTGCGAGGACACCGCTCGCGGGTCCCTCGTCAGAACGCGCGTGACTCTCGACTCGCCGGGTGCCGGTCAGGCGGACAGACGCCCGCCGAGGTCACCCCGCTCCTCGAGTTCGAGCAGGATGTCGCTCCCGCCGACGAACTCGCCGTCGACGAACGTCTGTGGGATCGTCTCCCGGCCGCTGTGCCGTTCGAGCGCGGTCCGGAACTCGTCGAGTGACTCCAGCGCGTCGACCACCTCGAACTCCTCGCGGTGTCGCCCCACCAGCGTGAGCGCGCGGTCCGAGTAGCCACACTGGGGCATGTGCCGGGTCCCTTTTATGAACAGCACAATCTCGTTGTCCTCGATTGCCGTGTCGACGATGTCGTCGACCTCCTCCTGTGCCAGACTCTGGTTCGGGTCGAACGTCATGCGTGTGCGTTCGGGTTGGAGGCTGATAATCTCCCGTGGTCTGGTTCGACCTCCTTCCGTGTTCTCGGACGCGGGACTCACCACAGAGTATCGGTCAGCTGTCCGACCCACCGGACAGCCAGTCGGCCAGTTCGGCGGTCTGTCCCTCCCCACGGACGACCGCGAGTCGGCCGTCGGTCTCGACCTCGGCCCCGTCGAACGGCAGCGCCGCGGTCTCGGCCCACGTCTCCACCTCCGAGACAGCGACGTCACCGGCGTCCCGGAACAGTCTGGCAGACACGAACTCGGCATCCGGGTCACCGAGCGTGTACGACACCCCGCGACCAATCTGACCGCGGAACCGCCCCTCCTCGACGACTGTCTCCGGCGCCGGACCGCCGGGCGTAAAGAGGAGGCTGAACCCGTCACCCGGCACCACCGCGTCGAGGATGCTGTCGAACCGCGGGCTGGTGTCGGCGTAGTCCGGACTCGCGGCCGTCCGGGTGTCGACGACGTGCTCCGCGAGTGCCAGCGGGTCCGACCCCGGGTCGGTGACTGTCACGAGCGCGCCGTTACCGGTGGCGGCGACCCTGTCGAGGGTCTCTGTCTCCTGGCGGTGCAGGCTGAGTCCGCGGCGCTCACCGACCCGTTCGAACCCCGACCCGGAGAGTCCGTCCCTGGCTGCCCCGGCGTCGATATCGCCGACCGCGACGGTGTAGCCGGGACCGGCGCTCCTGCCACCCTCCCCGACGTCGAACACGAGCGCCACGTCGGCCGGCGTCAGTTCCACAGACGGGACCCGCTCGCGGAGCGACTCGGCGAGTGAGTCCTGCTGTGTCGCCGACAGCGCCGCGGTCTCGGCGAACGACGACGGGGACTGCCCGGCGACAGCGAACCCGCCCAGGTCGAACGTGTACACCACCGGGGCGACGAGCCAGTTTCCGACCGCCGGGTCGGTCCGTCCGCCGCTGTCGCTGTCACCGAGACACCCGGACAGCCCTGTGACTGACGCCGCCGCGAGCGCCGCTGCCGCTCGCAGTGTCTCACGTCGTGAACTCATACCGATGTTCCCTCTCGCGGAGGGATGTACGTATCGACTTCGTGGCATCGGCCACCAGCGAAACGCTCACGCGGGCGTCTTCCTGGGGTTACCGGACGGAGTCGAGAATCTGTGAGGCGACGCGGGCGCGGGTGTCGTGCTCCGTGCGGATGCGGCGGAACGTCTCGCGGGTGCGGCGGGCGGCCTCCTCGTCGGCCGTGAACGACAGGTCGTAGGAGACGTTGGTCAGCACGAGCGGGGCCGGCGGGGCAGGTGCGACCCCTTCCCCACCGAGCATCGGCTCCGGGGCGAGCGCCCGCTCGATGCGTTCGACGTCGGACTCGCCGCGGGCTACCTCGCCGACGAGCGACACCGCCCGCCGGACGAGCTGTCGCGGGAACCCGTCCGACCGGAACCGGAGCCGGAGAAACGGCTCCTCCCGGGTCAGACTTGTCGACAGCGTCCGTCGGGTGCCCGCGCTGTCCGGTGTGAGATTGTGGAAGTCGTGGTCGCCGGCGAGCGTGTCGACCGCCTGGTGTACACGGGACTCCTTTGTTTCCGGCGCGTGGAGGAAGTAGGTGTACTCCCGCCAGGCGGCGTGGTGTGTGGCGTGGAAGTCCGGCTGGGCGTCGGTGCTGGCCCAGACCCGCACCGACGCCGGGAGTTCGCTGTTGAACGCCGCCGGCGACAGCCACGCCGGTGCCTCGAACCCAACCGTCTGTGCCACCGCCGACACACCCGCGTCTGTTCGCCCCGCGGCGGCGTACTGTGTCGGTTTGTCGTCCTCTATCACGCCCAGTGCCCGGAGCGCGTCGAACAGCGTATCCTCGACGGTTGCCACGTCCGGCTGGCGCTGGAACCCGTGGTACGGCTGCCCGTCGTAGGCGATGCGGTAGGCGCGCACGACGCTATTTCGAGGGGCCGCGCACAAAAAACTGCACGACCGCCGGACCGTACCGGCCCAGCGTCTCGCGGGCCCACAGACTGGCGTGACCAGCGGCACCGACGAGGAGTCCGACCAGATACAGCAGCGTCAGCAGGGTGGCCAGCGCCCCGCTCCGGAGCCGGGAGCCGGTGTCGGCCTGTGTGTCGGACAGCGATGCACAGCGCCCAACGAGCCGTCGTGTCAGTGCGGCCTCGGGGCTGTCGGGGTGGCGGTCGAGCGTGCGGGCAATGGGCGGGCTGATGCGGTAGTACAGCCCGACGAAACCCCTCCCGACGGGCGTCGCCCGCATCGACTCGTCGCGGAACCGCCGCAGCGAGTCCAGGGTCTCCCCCTCGCCGGTTGTCGCGGTCGTGACGAAACAGAACCCGCCGTCCTCGGCGTCTGTCTCGAAGGAGCCGACACCACCCTCGTCGGTCGCGGCCCCGGTCGAGGCGACGGCGACGAACTTGTAGGCCGTGTCCGGCTCCAGTCCGCTGACCGCGGCGGTGACCGTCTCACCCTCGCTCGCGGTCCCGGCATCGACAGATTCGGGTAGACCGCTCCCCGCGGGACCGTACTCGAAGAACACGTCGGCCGTCGCGGCGTCGAGAGACACCAGCGTGCCCGCAAGCGTCGCCTCCGTCTCGCCGACGCCGGAGGCCTCGTCGGTCGAGACCACAACCGGGCCGGGGCTGTCGAGGCTGTCGGGGACGCTGAGCCGGCCTGCACCCTGCTCGGTGTCACCGAGACCGATATCCCGTGCACCCGCACCGAGCGCGGTTCGGAGCTGTGAGGGTTCGAGACCGGCACTCAGCGCGACGGCCGCCGCGCCGGCGACGTGTGGCGTGGCCATCGACGTGCCAGACTTTGTCTCGTACCCGTCGAACCTGTCGGCCGAGTACACCTCTGCCCCGGGTGCGGCGAGTTCCACCTCCGGCCCTGTCGAGGAGAACTCCGCCAGCCCGTCGGTCTCTGTGGTCGCCGACACCGCGATTGCCTCGTCCTGTTTCGCCGGGTGAATCACACAGTCCTCGCAGGGACCCGCGTTGCCGGCCGCCGCCGCGACCACCACGTCGTTCTCGGCGGCGTACGCCAGCGCGTCGTTCACCGGGAAGCTCTGTACCGTCGAGCCCAGACTCAGGTTGATAACGTCTGCCCCGCTGTCGACTGCCCACTCGATACCCTCGGCTATCTCGTCGAAGTCGCCGGTCCCGGCGTTCGTCAGCATCTTCACCGCCAGCAGGTCCGCGTCCGGCGCGACACCGACCACACCGACACCGTTCTGCTCGGCCGCGGCCGTCCCCGCGACGTGTGTGCCGTGGCCGTTGTCGTCCTCGTACGGCTCCTCACAGAGGTCGATACACGCCGCGCCGTCTGTCGCGTACCCGCCGACGACGTTGCCCGCGAGCGTCTCGTGGTCGAGTTCGATACCGGTGTCGACGACCGCGATTGTCACCCCCTCGCCGGTGATACCGTCGGCGATTGTCTCTGTCGCACCCGTGAGTTCGATGCCGTACGGCACCTCCTCGTCGGTGCCGACCACAGGCCCGGGTGTCGCCCCGACCGCGTGCATCTGCCCGTTCGGCACGACGTACCGGACCCGCGGGTGGTCGCGCAACTCCGCGAGTGTCGCCTCCTCGTACCGTCCGGCCACCACCCGGCCGATGTCACCGAAGTCGAGCTCGTTCGTGACCGACAGTGCCGGCCCCGTCGCGACCGAAAAGGGTTCGCCCGCCGACAGTCCGACGACGTGCTCCCGTTTGTCCTGTGCTCCCGCCACCCCGGCGGCCCCGACACCGGCTCCGACCCCCTCCAGTACCCGCCGCCGCGTGAGTCCCTGCTCAGACATCCTCGTCCGTTGTGTGTCACAGTTGGTACAAAATCGTTGTGGATTCGGCCGCCGTGCTCCCTCGTCGCCGCGACACGGGTTGGCTCGCCGCGCCTCCGGGTCCCCGCGGTTGCCACGACACGACCGCAAGCCGGGGCTGCAGACGGGGCTGTGGCTGGTGGTGGAAAAAACGAGAAGGTGAGTCCGACGGCCTCTACAGGCGGATTAGGGCGAGTGCCTCGGGGCTCGACCCCGAGGGTGAAGCCCAT